>JAGQJZ010000006.1 GCA_020430445.1 Nitrospina sp. | reverse complement strand
TGAGCCGTTTTTAAGGGCAAAAAAAATCTCCCCTTCGAATTGACGAAGGGGAGAAAGTTGATTTCTGAAATACGGTTGCTGGTGCGGACGGATCAATGCTGCATGGAATGATCGCCGTGATCCATGCCGCCATGATCCCCATGGTCCATGGCACCGTGATCCATGCCACCGTGCCCACCGCCGTGGCCGCCGCCGGGTGATGCTTTTTTCGCCAGCGCCTGCGCTTCGGTCTGGCCTGCTTTTAAAACGTGCAGGCGCTGCCACACGCTGATGACCTTGCGGCCGTTGCGGTCTTCCTGTGTTCCGTCCCAAACCGCGAACGCGATGAGCGCCGGGTCCTGCCGGTCAAGGAAGTTGGCGTCCCATTTGCTGGTGGTTTCCATCTGCCGCGTGAAGACGACGCTCCATTCCCCGTTTTCCCAGACACCGTATCCTTCCACATTCTGCAGTTCCGGCCGTTGCGGCGTGATGGTGCCGAAGCCTTCGGAGTTGAGTTCCTCGACCTGCGTTTCCGAGGTGGTGTTGAGTCTTGCGATGGGGTTGGACATGACGCCGCCGAAGATCAACGCGTCCATGTCGACGCCGCCGGTGGAGTATTCGGACTCTTCCGACGCTTCGAGGGTTTCTTCAAGGCCCGCCTTCCAGTGCCAGATGTTGACCGGCTTGCCGCGGTTGCCCATCCCGAAGAAGGGTTCGTTGTGTCCGTGGGTGTGCAGGGTGACTTCGCCCAGCGCCACCTGGATGGCGACACCGTCGCGAAAGACGTCCCCCCGGTTTTCCACGAAGCCGTCCTTGGTCGGGTCTTTCCAGCGCAGGCGGAAGGCGATGGTCTCGCCGTTGTTGACGGAGGCGACGTTGATGATCTCCACCGCGCCGCGCCTTGCGGACAGGGGGCGCAGGTGCAGGTCGATGCTTTTGGCGTCGTTCCAGACCGGGTCCTGCGGGTCCGGAAGGACCTGGCTGTCGACATAATGGCTGAATATGTCGGTTTCGTAACCGGCGGTGTGGTAGGCGTGCTGGAATTTCGAGCGGATGTAATGCACCAGCGCCCAGCGGTCTTCATCCGGCAGGTGGGCGTAGGATTCCATGGGGGTTCCGTCGAGTCCGTTGGTGATGCTGCGGTAGATGTCTTCCGGCAGGTACCCGGACTTGAGTTCGTTGGGAAGCGTGAGGTCGTGCACGAACACGGCGTGCTTCCAGGCGTCGATCAGCGAGTCGGCGTTGGGCCCGTCTCCCTTGAGTGACTGCCCGTGGCAGTCGACACATTTGTTTTTCTGGAATAGCTCCTTGCCGCGTTGCACCAGTTGCGGGCTGGAGGGAACCGGGGTGACGGCGACAGCCTGGCCCGGCGGCTCGTTGCGGAAACGTGTGGAGAAACTCTTGATCAGGTTGACCAGCGCCCAGGTGTCCTGCGGGGAGAGGGCGTCCTTCCACGCCGGCATCGAGGTGCCCGGAACTCCACGGATGATGGTGCGGTACAGGTCTTCATCGCGCGGCAGCGTGCCGGTGGGGGTGGAGCGGAACTTAAAGATGCCTTTTCTGAAATCGCGTGGCCAGGGGTAGAGGTAGTCGGTGGCGGTGCCGCCGCCGTTGCCGTCCTTGCCGTGACAGTAGACGCACATGTGCAGGTAGATGTTGCGCCCGCGCGCCAGCAGGGCCTGTCCCTTGGTCAGGGGCTTGGACTTCATGCCTTCTTTATGCGCCCCGCGCGTGAAGAACGCGTCGTCGAGGTCCAGCCCGCGTGAAAGGTCCGGTCCGCTGCCTTCTTTCGGCTGATCGGTGCCGTATTCGGAACCGGGTGCCTTCTCCTCGAATTCGATCATGCCTTCGGGTTTCGGCTCGAGCTTTTTCAGGTCGTGCTTGCCCGCGCCGTCGCTGTGGGCGAAGGCGCTGTGGGGCAGGATCAACAGGACGGCGAGGAGTACCAGCCAGGGGAGTCCCCTTACGGAAGGATCATGCGGCACGGTATTCATTTTGGATTCCTCTATGTGATCCGGTTTTCCCGGATGTCGATGTCAAAGAGTTCAATGCTTTGCGTGTTGCGATTGATTATTGTGGATCACTTTTCGCGTTCCCGGTCCTGGACGATGAGCCGCTCTGGCCGTGAAATACTTTGCTGTGATCACTTCGTTTCCCGCACCATTTTCACGCCCTGGTCCAGATCGCCCAGTTCCTTCAGGTTGAAGTAATCCTCTTTCTGGCCCAGGCCAAAGTACCAGGCGTTGTCGAGATTGCGTTCGTTGCCGGACCAGAGGTAATAACTGCCGCCACCGGTGAACATGCCGGGAAGGCCGATGGGCTCTCGGTCCTTGCTCAGCAAAGGCCGGCTCGAGTCCCAGAGTCCGGCAAGCTCCGCCATCTTCGGGAGCCGCCAGTCATTGTGCCCGCCGAATTGTTCGAGGTTTTTTTGATCCACATATTCAAGGGCCTGATACCAGGTCAGGCCTTTTTGCAGGTCGTGATAGGAGTCCCCCTTCTGCCACATCAAATGCGACTGGTTGTCCGTTACGGTTTCCCCCTCGACGCTGAAGCGGGTGGATTCGGCCAGGGCCGGGACGGATAACGCAAGGAACAGGAACAGGAGGAGGGACCGTATGGTAAAAGAGCGCATGAATGCCACCTTATGAGCGGGAGAGTTCCTGGTTTTACTTCTTAAGAGCACCTCAAAATTGGTCTGGGCCGTGAGCAGGCCCGGTTTTTACAGGCCTGCACGCCGCCGAAGCGCAAATTCAGATATATTAGGTTTCCTTAAACCATTATTATACTAAATGCCCAAACTACGGGCCAACCGCTTTTTCCTGAAAGGATTTTAGGGAATCTTCAATAATTTCAGCACTGGTTCTCCGGAAGCGCGCGGGTTCTGAATCTTCCCGGCCGGCTTCGTGGTCCAGAGCAATTTTTGAAGGTTCCAATATTATGCCGATTCGTGCCGTGATATTGGGATCGGGGACCGCCTACCCGAGTCTGGATCGAAATTCCGCCGGAGTGCTCATCCAGTCCGCCGGAAAAAATTTCGTGGTCGACTTCGGCTACGGAACCGTGCGCCAGTTGCTCCGGCTGGGGGTGACCTATCACGATGTGGACCGGATTTTCTTCACCCACAACCACCCGGACCACATGTGCGACCTCATCTACTTCCTGTTCAGCACGCGCTATGCGCCGGAAGCCCGGCAAAGGCCGCTGTCGATTGTGGCGGGGAACGGTTTCCGGGGATTTTTCGACGGGCTCCTGAAAGCCTTTGGCACCTGGTTGGTTCCAACGTCGTACGCTCTGGACATCCTCGAGCTGGACGAAGGAACGCAGGAGTTCGACGGGTTGTCGGTCACGGCGCGCCGGGTCAATCATATCGAAGTCAGCCGTGGCTTCCGCTTCGAGGACGAGGCCGGCAACTCCATCGCCATTTCGGGAGACACGGATTACTGCCAGGCGATGGTGGACCTGGGCCGGGAGGCGGATGTCCTGGTTCTGGAGTGCAGCACGCCGGACGAGTCCCATGTTCCGGGGCACCTTTCTCCGACACCCGCCGCCCGGATCGCCCGGGAGTCCAACTGCAAAACCCTCTGCCTGACCCACTTCTACCCCCCCATGCTGGAAATGGACCCACGTCCTGTTATTTCTGCCCAATTTTCGGGCGATCTGGTCCTGGCGAAGGACCTGACGGAGTTTTTTTTGGATAACAGGGAATAAAACAGGCGTCCGCAGTATCCTAAGTTGTTGAAAGTAGTTGAAATTTATTATTTTTTTTGATTTGTGTGAGTGCTATATTTCCTTTTAATATCAATAAAATTCCAGTAGCGGTTTCTAAAAACTCTTGGGGGAGTGGCGATGAGGAGAAAAATTATTTCATTTGGTGCGAGTTTATTTCTGTTGTTTTTGTGTTCCAGCGGTGCGTCGGCTTTTGACCTGAATCTACACGGCTCAATGACTGAAAACGGGCCCAAGCATTATTCTCCCCCGGTTTCCAATCCTCTCTTTAATGAAACACCCTACATCACGACTGAACTCAGGCCGATCTACGTCTACCATGATATCCATGACAGTTTTCTGACCGGTGGTGGGAAAATTCAGGTCGTGGGCATGGAGGCGCGGGTTGCCCTGAACGAGCGCCTCGGCATCATCGCGTCCAAAGACGGTTATTTCAATTTTGATTTCGACGGCGTCCTGCAGGACGAAGACGGTTTTGCCAATATCTCGATCGGCGTGAAATACGCTCTCGTCAACAACCCAGAGGAAAACCGCATTGTGACGGTGGGGTTGGAATACGAGCCGCCTTCAGGCAACCTGATCACCGGCATCCCCGGTGTTCCGACCAAATTCCGCATGCAGGGCACCGCCGACGGTTTTCTCGACATGTTCGTTTCCGCCGCGGAGACCTGGGGCAAGCTCGGACTGGAAGGCAACGTGGGACTCAACCTGGCGATAGACCCGGAAGCCAATTCCTCGATGATCCATTTGTCCGCGCATGCCGACTATGAGATCATCCCGGACCTGTTCCCCCTGGTGGAGGTGAATATGTTCTCGATCGTCGACGACGGCTCGCGCAATCCGTTCAATTTCGAAGGGCTCGATATCGTCAACTTCGGCAGCGGGTTTTCCTCCGGTTCAACCGGACCCGGCACCGTGGCCACGCTGGCGATGGGAACGCGCTACAAGATCATGGACCACCTGATCTTCGGCGCGGCCTATGAACTCCCCATATCGGACAGGAAAGACCTGTTTGGCTGGCGCATGACCACCGACCTCGTCATCTATTACTGAGGCGCGGGGACGAAAGGCGGCTTTAAGACAGATTTGTTGTAGCGTGAAAACCTCCCGCCCTAAAAAGGGCCGGGAGGTTTTTTTTGCTTTCAATCCAGTTCGAGCGGTGGTGTGGCCGTGGCGTAGGCAACGGGGGTGATGAAACGGAATATCCTGACGACTTCTTTCGCCGACTCCAGCGTGTCGTGATTCACGAGGTTCATGTTTTTCACCCGCTGATCGAACAACTCCGCAAAAAACTCCCGCGCCAGTTCCTTCTTCTTCTCTTCATCCAGTTTCGTATCGCCCAGTTTCCCCAGCCGTCCGGGGTCGATCCAGTAGCCGCCGCATTTGGAGCACTGGTCGATTTCGATTTCCTGTTTGCGGCTGAAGCAGTGCCGGTAAAGCAGGGTGGTTTGGCAGTGCGGGCAGGGGTGCTCGGGGTTGCGGAACAGGCGCACGCCTTCGGCGCGTTCGACAAAGAGCAGCGGAGCGCCTTGTCCCGGCAGGCGCTCGCGGAGTTTGCGCACCTCGAGGATGCGCAGCCACAGCCCGCCGCACCCGCCGGCGCAGGCATGCGACTTCACGCCGGCCGCCGCCACTTCGCTCAAGGCGTTGCCGCAGGAAGGACACTGCATGGTCAAAACTTCCGCACGAGAAACGCTCCGGCCATGATGAGTCCCGCGCCGAGAATGCGTCCCGTGTTGATCGGCCGCGCCTCGTAACCGAGCCAGCCGTAGTGGTCGAACACGATGGAGGACAGCATCTGTCCGCCGACGAGGCAGGCGATCAAAACCGCCGCGCCGATTTTGGGAGCGGCGAAGATCGACATCCACACCAGATATGCTCCGCACAGTCCGCCGACCCAGAGGTACCACGGGGCTTCCGAGATCACCCGGGACCAGTCCGGAAACGGCAGCCGCAGGGCGTAGAGGACAAGCGCCACCATGCCCACGGCGAAAGAAACGAACGCCGCCCACACGGGCGACCCGACGCGCACGGCAAGGGCCATGTTCACGCCCGCCTGAAACGGCACCAGCATTCCACCAAGAACCGCCAGCACCATGTAGATCGAAACCATGTTCCCTCCCATCGGATTGAAAGTTGGGGAATGCCCGGCAGCGAACCCGGGTGGAGGTATTTTGAAGGAGAGAGCGCCCGATTTCAAACTGCCCCGTATGGGGAGCATTGACAATCCCAGGCCGCGGTTTTATGGTGAATCCAGTTTCCGATGAGGGAGGAAGGGCAATGTTGAAGCGATTGGGGGCTTTATTCGCTGTGTCCTGCGCGGTCTTGTCGCTTGCCGGGCCCGTGCAGGCCGGGGAATCGGGCAAGGAGAAGCGGTTCAACCTGGTGGATAAACTGCGGGAGCTGGGCGGTTCGCTGAAACCCAAAAAGCCAGGGATGAATGTGGTCAACCCCAATATGGTGATCCTGGATCCCCGTGAGCGGCCGGACGGCGATGGCGGAGCCTACTTGCGTCCGTTGCCGGAGGAACCCACGCAAGGTTCGAAACCGGAGGACCGGCAGGTGGAGGCAGGGCCTCCGTGCAAGGCCGAGGCGGATGCCGCAGAGGCGCCGGCCATCAAAGACGAACTCGTCGCCATTCTGAAGATAATGCGCCCGACTCATTATGAGGCCATTCTCGATGCGCTCAAGATAGACCCGGGTCAGGCGCGGCCCGACGAACTGACCCGTCTGGCGGCGTTTATCAAAAGGGCCCTGGAAGACGAAACTCCCCGCACCGCAGGCCGCCGGGGAGGGAGAGGGCGGTGAAAGTGATGATCCGTTTTGCGTTGCTCGCGGGTTTGGTTGTGGTGAGTCTGGCGGGGGAAGGCCTGTTCGGCTCCGGATTGAACGCGCAACAGAACACGCCTAGGATTCCCGAACGGGATTCGGAAAGCGCCCGCTCGGGGCCGCCCATAAAACAAAACATACCCCGGGTTCCTGACCGGGATTCTGAAATCATCCGCGACCTCAACAAGCGGATTCCGCCTGAGCCCTCTGCCGAAGGGAAAAGCCCGAGGGAGACGGCAGATTCCTCTCCTGCGAAAAGGACCTCGATCGTTTTGACGCCTGAACAGGCGAAGGTGTACAGCGAACTGGACCTGGAAGAGCGCCGGGCGCAGCACGAGTTTTACCAGTTCACCATTCACTCCGCCCAGCGCACGTTTGATTTCCACTACTGGTCTTCCATCGTGATCTTTTTTATGGTGCTGGGCATTGTGTGGATGGGGGTGACCCTGACCTGGAAACAGGTCACCCGGGAAATGGAGGACCGGGCCCGGGCTCCTGTAAAAAAGAAGACGGTAAAAGATTCAGATTTGACGGAAGGCCCCGGTCCGGAGACCCAGCACCAGGTGGAAATTGGTCCGAAAGGGCTCAAAATACAATCGGATGTGGTTGGGCTGATGATATTGGCGGTCTCTCTGGGCTTTTTTTACCTCTATCTGCGTTATGTTTACCCGATCAGTTTTGTTCAATAACCTGTAACGGTTTTGTCCCCCTGCCGTTTCCGGCAACGAGATCCCACCTTCCGCATGACTGCGGTCCAGTGCCCGGCCGGTTCGAACCGGCGTTGCCGAAAAGCCCTTAACTATTTAAAAATCATTTATTTAGGTGTATCATATCCTGTCAGGACTATCACGAGCCGTATCCTTGTTCAGGACTTTTGAATGGCCATTCGCGAAAAACTGAAGCTGGGCGACGTCCTCATGAAGGCCGGGGCCATCACGGAACAGCAGTTGATGGAAGCCCTGGCGGAGCAGAAGAAGACCGGTATTCAGCTCGGCAAGATCCTCGTACACAAACACTACCTGACCGAAGATCAGTTGATCGAGAGCCTGTCGCGCCAACTGGGCGTGCCGATCATCGACCTGCAGGATATCAATCCCGAGCAGGATGCGATCAACAAGGTCAAGGAAAACGTTGCCCGCCGCCATCAGGTGCTGCCCATCGGTATCAAGAACGGACGCCTGCAACTGGCCATGTCCAATCCGCTGAACCTGTTCGCCATCGACCAGGTCACCATCCAGGCGGGAATGGAGGTGGACGTGATGATCACCTCCGAAGGCGATATCGAGAAGGGCATTCAGGACTATTACGGCGTGGCGGCGTCGATCCAGGCGGCGGTGAAGAGTCTCGGCCTTGCCGACATGCGGCGCGAGCAGGCCCGGGCCACGGTGGCGCAGGCTCCGGCGCCCGGGGTGGTTCCCGAGGTGGCGGACGCACCGGTGGCGCGCCTCGTCGAGATGCTCATCAAGCAGGCGCTCGACGACAACGCCAGCGACATTCATATCGAACCCAGTGAAAAGGACCTGCGTATTCGTTACCGCATCGACGGTGTCCTGTTCGAAGCCACGAAACCGCCGAAATCCGTCGAATCCGCGTTGATCTCGCGCATCAAGGTGATGGCGAACATGGACATCGCCGAAACCCGTGCCCCGCAGGACGGAGGCTTCTCGATCGCTGTCAGTGGGCGGGAGATTGAGATGCGTGTTTCCTCCTGCCCGACGATCTGGGGCGAAAACGTGGTCCTGCGTATCCTCGACCGCAGCAAGCTCCTGTTTGGGCTCGACGACCTGGGCCTTCTGGGCGCGGGGCGGGACAAGTTTCAGGCGATGTTGAAGAACCCTTACGGCGTCATCCTGGTCACCGGTCCCACGGGCAGCGGGAAAACCACCACGCTCTACGCCGCGTTGAGTCAGCTCAACCGGCCGAACGTCAACATCAAAACGATTGAAGATCCGGTGGAATACCGGCTCGACGGTATCCGCCAGACCCAGGTCAACCCGAAGGCGAACATCACCTTCGCCACCGGACTGCGTTCGCTCATGCGGCAGGATCCGGACATCATGATGGTGGGGGAAATCCGCGACCAGGAAACGGCGGAAATCGCTATCCAGGCGGCGCTCACGGGGCATCTGGTGTTCAGCACCCTGCACACCAACGACGCGCCCGGCGCGCTTTCCCGGCTGGGCGATTTGGGGATCGAGCCCTTTCTCCTCGCATCCTCCCTGACCGGGGTGCTGGCGCAACGGCTGGTGCGGCGCATCTGCAAACTGTGCAAGGAATCCTATGAAGCCACGCAGGAGGAACGGCAACGGTTGTATCCGGACGAGGCGGCGCCGCCGGTTGCAATCCTGCACCGGGGCAAGGGGTGCCGCGCTTGCCGCAAGAGCGGTTACAGCGGACGGCTTGGGATATTCGAAGTGCTGACGGTCAACGATCCGATTCGTGAATTGATACTGGGCAAGGCTCCGCCCATGGCGATCCGCGAACGGGCCCTCGCCCAGCAGGGTATGGAAACCCTGCGTCTGGACGGGCTCAACAAGGTGCTTTCCGGAACCACGACGCTGGAGGAACTCGACCGCGTGACTTTTATCGATTAGCGACAGAGCACGCGGAGGGAAGGGCAACCCACCATGGCGAATTTTCAATACAAGGCGCGCGACCGTTCAGGCGGCCTGATCAAGGGAGAAATGGAAGCGCCCAGCCGCGAGATAGTCGGGCAGGAGCTCGGCCGTCTCGGCCAGTTCCCGGTTTCCATCGAGGAGGTCAAAGGCGGTGGTACGGAGTTGAGTCTCAACCTGAACCTCGACCAGTATTTCTCCGGCATCAAGATCGATGACATGGTCCTGTTCAGCCGCCAGATGTCGACCCTGTTCCGGGCCGGCATCCCGTTGCTCGGCATCCTGTCGGCTTTGAGCGAGCAGATGGAAAACGTCCGCTTCCGCAAGGTGATCGATGAAATGCGGCAGGGCATTCAGGACGGGTTGTCCCTGTCGGAGGGGATGTCGCGTCATCCGGACGTGTTTTCGGATCTGTATATCAGCATGGTGCGGGCCGGTGAGGAGGGTGGTATTATGGATGAGATCCTGCAGCGGATCGCCGACCTCCTCGAAAAACAGGCGGCGAACGAGGCGCGTGTCCGCTCGGCCCTGCGTTACCCCAAAATTGTTGTGTTGGCCATGACCGGGGCTCTGATCATCCTGATGACCTACGTTGTTCCCGTGTTCGTCCGGATGTTCGAGAAGGTCAATCTGGAACTGCCGCTGGCGACGCGGATGCTCATCGGCTTCAACAATTTTTTTACGAATTACTGGTACGTTGGGCTGGCGGCAATTATTTTCGCCTTTTTCACGTTCCGCAATTACATCGCCACCCAGACTGGGCGGTATCAGTGGGACCGTATCAAACTGAAGCTCCCCCTGGTCGGTCCCATTGTCCTGCGGGCGGCCATGGCCAAGTTCACACGGGTCTTCGGCAACCTGCAACGGGCCGGGGTGCCGATCCTGGATGCGCTGACGGTGACCTCGCGCGTGGTCGACAACGCCGTGATCGGCCGGGTGATCGGCAATCTGCGGACCAGCGTGGAAGAGGGAATGGGACTGGCCGCGCCGCTCAAGTCCAGCGGCTGGGTGCCGGCTTTGGTGGTGCAGATGGTGTCCGCCGGAGAGGAGTCCGGCACTCTGGACGAGATGCTGGTCAAGGTGGCGGACTATTATGATGAAGAGGTGGACCGGGCGGTGACCAGCCTGTCGGCCAGTATTGAACCGATATTAATCGTTTGCATGGGGGGCATGGTGCTGTTCGTCGCCCTGGCAATCTTCATGCCGATGTGGGACATGTCCCAGATGGCGAGGACACGAGGATGAGGACATCAGGAAAAAACAGCGGTTGCGGTTCCGGCCACCCGGCCCGAAGCCTGAATTGCCGCGGCGGGTTCACCTATATTGAATTGATCATGGTCATTGTCATGATCGGGATCCTGTCCTCCATTCTCGCGCAGAAATTCATTGACGTTGCGGAAGACACCGAGGTCACCGCCGAAGGCGCGACGGTCGACCTGCTCCGCGCCAACCTCGTCAACACCATGGGGGAACGCTTGATCAAGGGGCAGCAGGCGGCGTTTCCCGCCAATCCCTTCGACAACCTGACCAAGGTGCCGCAGGGGTACAACCGGTTTCGCACCACGGTGCCGACGGGCGAAAAAATCGATAACGATATCTGGGTCTTCGTGCGCGGCAGCCAGGGCCGGTCCGGCGCGCAGATCACCCCGCAGCAGTCGGGAACCACCCTGCCGACGTTCCGCGTCGACGGGTTCATCTACCATCAACGGCGGGATTCCACGGTGGTGCGCTGGGCTTACGATTCGTCCACCGGCGTCATCAGCAAACGGCTGGAGGTGCGGCCCAGCGACCTGAAACGCGAACGCGATCTCAACGCGGCCCAGCGTGGGGACAACGCGATCGAACAGAATCTGCAGAAGACGCGGTAGGCCCGGGCGGGCCGTGCGCTGAGGTTTTCGCATGGCTCGCGAACACTTGGAAGTTGGGAAACACGGCTGCCCCGCGGCTGTTGCATTTCGCCGTTGTATTGGATTTTGGATTTCACGCTGGCCCCGTGCCGAGCGGTCGCCCTGGACGTTCTCTTTTGGCTTTAAAGACCCTTTTCGATCCGGGCGCAGGAGAAGCAAGCCATGCAGATTGTTTACGAAGTGTTGATGGATACCGGACGGGTGCTGGCCCTGTTGCTGGTCAGTTTCGCCCTGTGTGTCTCCATCCTCATTCTGTTGAAGCCGCGCTGGGCGAGCGCCCTCAACCGCCGGTTCAACGCCCTCTACAATCCTGAAGACCGTTTGAAGCAACTCGACCGGCGGGTGGCGACGACCGAAATGGTGATGAGGAACAGGCTTTGGGTGGGACCGCTGTTTCTGATCGGGTCGTTTATCGTGCTGGCGTACGCGGTCAACGTCTTCGATCCGCAGAAGTTTATCTACTATGTCATCCGCCCGGCCTCGCGGACCCAGGTTTTGTTGAGTGATATCTTCACCGTCAGTCTGCAGTGGCTGTTTATCATCGTGAGCACGGTGGGTATCGCCACTGCGGTGTTGATCCTGTTCAGTCCGGAGACGTTCAGGAGTCTCAGCGACAAACTGGATCGCATGTTTTCGACCGAAGAGACGATCGAAAGTCTGGAAGCCATGAACAGTTCTCTCGACTCCTGGGTGTTGCGGCACCATGTGCTGGTCGGCGCGTTTTTGTTTTTGGGATCGGTTTACCTCACGCGGCTGTGTTTCCGTTTGTTTGTCGGTTGAAGCCACTGGCAAGACGCTTACTAAGTTGAATGAATTCAATAGTTTTTGTTGTAAATCTGTCGGAATTTGTTAACATGGAAGTACAGTGATTTCATACGGTCGGAGTGGGAAAACTCCACCGAAAATCAGGTCCGGCAAGTGGATTTTTTTTTCGTTGAATTTGGCCGGATTAAAATGGATTTTCAAATCAACCGGGGGGCAACCGGCATTTCGATTCTGAAATGAGCCGATATAAAAAATAGAGCGGCAGGCGGAAGCGGGGTCCGAAAAAAAAGAAATTGTGTCAATTCCGCAGGCTGATGAAATTTAAAACTTCAGGAGAGTGCCATGTTTCGCAGGAATAATGAAACCGGTTTTACCCTTATCGAACTCATTCTGGTCATCGTCATCCTCGGCATCCTCACCGCCGTGGCCCTGCCGCGATTTATTGATTTGGATGCTGACGCCCGTCGCGCACGTAACCAGGGCGCCCTCGCTGCTTTTCGTGGGGCTGTTGTCATGCTACATGGTAAATTTCTAATCAATGGTTCCACCAGCGATTATGATGCCACCTCTGTGGTCAGTGAAACTGATCTGGGAGGTGGAAGCGCTAACGCAACAAGCGCGACAAATATTGCCGTCACCTGGGAGGATGATCCAGCAACACCCCAAAACTTTTCCTACTCAGATAACGTTGGAAATTCCAAAGCCACTATTCAATGCCCGGTTTCAGTTTGTGGCTGAGCATGCGTTATTATATGTTTCTGTCGCATAAATGATTTTGCGTTCTGAATCCCGCCCTGCCTTCAACAGGCAGGGCTTTTTTTTTGGCGTGCCGCTGCGTGAACTGCTGGCGGCTTTCTCCGTTTTCTTTCTCCTCTCCTGCCTGCATTACTATCCGCTGTTGGATTTCAATGTCACAATGTCCGGGCCGGACCTCGCGCTGTTTTTCATCCCTTTCCGCCAGGTGTGGGTGGAGTTGCTCCAGCAGGGTCACTTCCCCCTCTGGGAGCCATACACCTCTTCCGGCAATCCCATCTTCGCGACAATTCAAACAGCTGTCCTTTATCCCTTCAGCGTCCTGTACCTGTTCCTCGATTTTTTTGCGGCGTTCAACCTCAACCTGATCCTGCACTACGCGTTGGCCGGATTTTTCATGTACTGGCTGCTCAGGGCCACCGCCTGCAGCCGCCTGGGCTCGGTGTTGGGCGCGCTGGTGTTCATGTTCGGCGGGTACCTGTTCTCGATCCGCTTTTATCTGTCGACCCTGTTGCCCGTGGTGTGGACCCCGTTACTGCTTCTCTGTTTTTTCGGCGGATGGCAGCGACGGGATTTCCGCTTCGCTCTTCTGGCCTCGGTGGTGGCGGTGTTCATGTTTTTCGCCGGAGGGGTGGAGACGGTCTACCAGGTCTTTGCCTGGCTGGTTCTGTTTTCGCTGTTTCCCCGTCTTTTGTTTTCCACGGATGAACTTTGGGGTTTGAAACAGAGATTGGGATACCTCGCCGGCTTCCTGATTTTTTTCTCCGGCCTGTCGGCTGTTCAGTTTTGGCCCACGTTGGAACTGATTGAAAATTCCATGCGCTCGGATGGATACGCCTTCGATTACGCCACCAGATGGAGCCTTCAATCACGCGACTGGTTTCAGTTCGTCCTGCCCGACCCTTATGGAGCCATTGCGCCGGACGCCCCGGCCGGGGCGGGGCAAACCTGGCTGCAGTCGCTCTATGTGGGTCTGATTCCGATGGTGCTGTCTGCGTTTTATTTTGTCCAGGGGGGACGCCGTGCGTGGACCCTGTTTTTGGTGATGGCGGTCTCTGTGGCGCTGGCACTGGGCGCGGCCTCTCCTTTATATGTCCTGTTTTTCGAAATCCTGCCGTGGTTCGATAGCTTCCGCTATCCGGTCAAATTCATCATGCCGCTGGTTTTCGCGCTGGCGCTGGCCTCTGCCTGGGGATGGGACCGATTGCGTGGACTGGAACATGCGTCCCGCTCGCGATTTGGAATTTTGGTCGCGGCCACTTCGTGCATGATGGGGTTCGGCGCGGTCGATTTTTATTTCGACGATCTTGCCGCCTGGATGACGCAGTCGGGATTCGGCCGCCCCTTTTACAACCGGTCCGGAATCAACCTGAAAAATTTCGAGCGGTTGTTGGGTTTTGCCGCCCTGTTTTTCCTGTTTCTCTATTTTGCCCTGGGAGCGGGGAAAAGAAAACGGTTGTGGGCGGGGCTGGCGGTGTTTGTGTTTTTTCTCGATATTTTTTTCAGCACGCAGGGAAGCTATCAGGTGGTGGGCAAGCATTATTACACGGACATCCCGCCCACAACCCGGTTTCTTATGGGAGATAAGGAACTGTTCCGTGTTTACGTCACCCCGGAATCGGAGAATATGGAAGCGGGAAGCGAACAGAGACGCTATTTCCGGGGAGTGAGAATCCACGCCAGCGGCATTCCGGTGGAATTTCGCAATCAGGCGCGCGTTCAGCAATTGCGTGGCTGGAACGTGATCGGCAAGAAACGGCAGGTGTTGTTTTTGAGAACGTTGCACCGGCTGTCCAACACAAAGCGGTTGCCACTGTTGCGCATGGCAAATGTGAAGTACATCGTGCATTCGGGAAAGGAGCCATTGGATACGCTGCCCATCGCCTTCATGGAACCGGAGGAGTACCGTCGCGAGCTGGAGCAAAAATTCGACTACCCGCCGCCGCTTCTGCGCGTCTATGAAAACCCCGGTTACCTCGGCCGGGCGTTTCTCGCGGGCGGTTGCAAGGCGTTGCCGGACGGGCCGGCGCTCAAACAGGCGCTGCTCGATGCGCGTTGGAATCCGCGCCGCTGGGTCTTTCTTCCTGAAAGCCCGGCGGAGTTTCCCTGCGCCGGTTCGCAGGCGGACAACGAGGAAGGCGCGGGCACGGTGGAGCCGCTTGCCGTCGAACCGGACGGGTATGTGTTCGCCGTGGCCTCGGCACGGCGTCAGTTTCTGGTATTGAGCGACAGTTATTATCCCGGATGGGAAGCGGAGGTGGATGGCGTTCCTGTCCCGATTCACCGCGCCAATATGGCGTTTCGCGCTGTTGTCGTGCCGGAAGGGAAACACACGGTTGAATTCCGTTACCGTCCGGACAGTTTTTATTACGGCGCTGGGGTTTCCGCGTTCACGCTGGTGGCGGGGTCGGTTTTTGTGGCGGCGGCAACGCGACGCCGGAGAGAAATTCTTGAATAATCGAAAGAAAAACCAAAGGCGGGAGTTTTCCTCTGTCAGGGTGAGGACAGGCTCTGTTTTGCTTCCGTATGATGTTTGAAGGTTGTTTGCCTTTAGGGGGCTGGGGCCAGCGATCTTAGCCGTAAGGAGGAGAGCAGTCCTTGGTGACCCGGTTTACGTTTTGGGTTTCTTGTCCGTTCCCTTGAGGCGGGTGAAGATCTCCTCCACACGTTCGCGGTTGACGCCGAGGTCGCTGTGGCCGAGGCGCGAGGCCGAACGCACATGCAGCGTGCCGGTTTTATTTTCGAAATAGAATTCAACGTCGTCAACAAAACGGAGCACGCGGCTGGTGAATTCCGCGTGCAGGTAGGTGTCCCCTTCACTGATGATTTCCGCCCGGTCGATGCCTTGCACCGCCTGACGCACGCGCTTCATCACGTCTGCGGGACTGGCGGAAAACATCAGCGGTTGGATGAAATGCTCCGCATCTTCCGTTGAGTGGGTCGAGACACAATTGGGCGATGCCGGACAGGGGGAGAGGCGGCCGCTGTGGACGCCAAGGTTTGCCGGACGTTCCCCCGAACAGGCGGACAAAAGGAACGGCACGAGGACGAGGAGTCCGAAACCCTTCCAGGCTGTAACGCCTTCTTTTATAAAAGCTCCGATTGAAGCCATCTGCCGCCGGTCTGTTGTTTGTTCATTTGACATTCCATGGACCTTCCCTTAGATTATTTCACATTCGCCTTTGAAATTGAATGCTTGAAGGTAAAAGACCCGATGCATCTTGAAACCGAATACAAGAATCCGGAAGTCATCCTGACCATTGCCGCTTCTTCCCAGCAACAGGATTACGTGCGGTATCTGAAATGTATCGGATTGCTGATGATCACGGTATTTCTGGTTTTTTTCTCCGGTTCGGAGAGCCTGCTGCTGTCGCTCTCGGTGGTCGTGTTTGTGATCGCGCTCATTATGCTGATCCTGAACCGTCCGCGGGTGGTCATGAACAGCATCAAGAAATTCGTCCACATCACCGGCAAGCGGGACGGAAGTGAAAATTACCATTTTCCGCCGAACATGGTGGACAAGATCCGCGTGCGTTCACGCAGTGTGAAGTCCGGTAAATGGAATTCACCTCCCAGGGAGAGTGGCGCGCCCCGGGGACAGAAGCGCCACCTGGATACCTACTACTATTCGCAGTTGTTCCTCAAGGACCCGTCAAAAAAAGCGAGAAAGAAAGCGCGGATCATCGAGACTTTTGAATTGCAGGATATTGTGGAGGCGCATTACATGGCCCAGTTGATCGCTTCGTTCACGGATTCGAAGGCGTTCGATGTGAAGGGAAAAGTCCTGCCCTCGACCAACAGCCATATTCCCACAAAATACCTCAAGGAAGAAGATTGACGGGAGTTGCCGCATCCTTCTGCTCCATTTTTTCCTCCCCTTGTGTCAACCCGGGTTCCCCGGCGGCGCGGGTGTTTCCTCTCCTTTTCGTATGCGCGTGATTGCCTTGTTCAGCATGGCGTGACGTCCGAAAACGACTAGAAGGTCCGCTTCCCTGAGATCGAAACCCGGTTCGGGATTGGCGTGCACGTCTCCTTTGCGCACCACGGCGATGAGACGCGCCCCGGTGGTGTTTTTCAGGTCCATTGCCTCGACGGTTTTCCCGGTCGCCCAGTCCGCCGCCTCCAACGGCACCGACTCGGTCAGTGTGGCCGTGAGGTAGGTGGAAAACTTGTTCAGGCTTTCCGCGTTGAGGGAGATTCCCCGGAACATGCTGTAGCCTTCCATGCGGACGAGTTCGATCTGCTGTTCGATGACGTTGCCGGGAATGCGGTATTCGCGCAGGACCCGGGTGAAAATCTCGATGGAGGTTTCGAACTCTTCCGGGATCACCAGGTTGGCTCCGGTCTGGGTCAGGGTTTCGACGTGTGAGTCGGAAGAAGTCCGCACCAGGATATAAAGGTCGGGATTCATCATCCGCGCCAGCCGCACCACCTGTTGCATCGTTTTCAGGTCCGGAAGCGAGACCACCAGCATGCGTGCCGATTCCAGCCGGGCCTTCTTGAGCGTGTCGCGGTGCGTCGAATCTCCGTAAAGCACCGGAGCCTGGTGCATCATCGCCTTTTTCATTTTTTCCCCATCGCGTTCGATCACGATGAAGGGGATGCGTATTTCGTGCAGCACGCCGGAGAGGTGCCGCCCGATCATGCCGTATCCGGCAATGACCACGTGATTCTCCAGTTGTTTTGTGTGCTCGGATTCCGGCGGCGCTCCCGTTGCGCGTTCCTTGAACCAGCGGTTGAGCAGTGGGTTGGCCCACTGGATGAGCGGCGGAGCCGCCAGCATGCTGAGCAGGGCGACGATCAAAAACCCCTGATAATGGGTTTCGTTCAACACTCCGGACTGGCGGGCGAGTCCGCTGAGGATCAGGGAAAACTCACCCGTCTGGGCCAGGTACAAGCCGCAGATGACCGCGACCTTAAGGGGGAACCGGGCGACCCAGACGGCGGCGGCGGCCAGGCCGCCTTTCAGCGCGATCAGAAGAACCGTGGCCAGAAGGTACACGCCCGCGTCCTGCCAGAAGATGTTCAGGTTGAGCAGCATGCCGACGGAAATAAAAAAGATGCTGCTGAAATAATCCTTCACCGGCAGGATGTCGAGGGAAATCTGGTGCTGGTAGTCGGACTCCGAGAGGATCATGCCGGCGATGAACGCGCCCATGGCGAGCGTCAACCCCAGATGCTGTGCCACCCAGGCGGTGCCGAGGATGAGCAGGATCACAAACAGCGTCAGGTGTTCGCGCGTGCCGGAGCGGGCGATGCCGTGCATGGCCTTTGGCACGAGCAGGCGGGAAGCCAGGAACACCGCGCCCACGGCGAGGGCGGATTTGATCAGGGCCCACACCAGGTCCAGCGGCGACAGGGGGACTTCTCCTCCGAGCAGGGGAACGAGCAGCATGAGCGGCAGGACCAGGACGTCCTGAAACAGCAGGACGCCGATGCCGACGCGGCCCTGCGCGGTGTCGATCTCCGCCCGGTCGGTGATCATCTTCAGCACGATGGCGGTGCTGCTGAGTCCCGCCAAAACACCAACGAGCAGTCCCTTGCCGTACCCCAGGTCCATCATCGGCGCGATCAGGGTGAGCGCGCCCGCGGTCAATGCGAGTTGCAGGGTTCCGGCGGTTAAAATGCGGCCGACGTCTTTCAGCAGGTGGCTGAGGGAAAATTCGAGCCCAATGAGGAAGAGCAGGAGGATGATCCCGATTTCCGCCAGATGGTCGACCGAACGCGGGTCTGAAATCCAGCCCATGGCATGTGGACCGATGAAGACACCGGCCACCAGGTATCCCATGATCGAGGGCCACTTGATTTTGTGGAACAGAAGGTTGATCGGCAGGGAGACCAGAAGGAGCAGTGACAGGTCCTGAATGATTTCGGTCATATTGGTGAACGAACTGTTTTGAAAGTGAACTATAATGAGCCCGCTTTTGAGCCGGGACCGGGTTTTATTTAAGGGCGCCTCTAAAAAATAGAAGTGTGATTGGCCGCGGCCGGGCCCCGGTTTTTCAGGGGGTGCAGGCTGCCGGAAAAAAACATCGAATTATTAGAGGTCCGCTTATAAAGGGACTAGGGGAATCCGCCCGTTTTTATTATACTCTTGCACGGCTTCCCGAGGAGAAAAAGGAGGTCTCACGATGAATATGGATCTTGTGGCGTTGGAACACAGCGGCGACGTGCTGTTCATGATGCTCGGCGCTGTCATGGTGTTCGCCATGCATGGCGGGTTTGCCTTTCTCGAGGTGGGGACGGTACGAAAAAAGAACCAGGTAAATGCCCTGGTCAAAATTATTGTGGATTTTGCCTTCAGCACCGTGGTCTATTTTGCGGTCGGCTATGCCGTGGCTTACGGCGTGTACTTTTATGGCTCGGCCCAGTCGATTGTCGGCGACAACCAGGGTTATGAACTGGTGCACTTCTTTTTCCTGCTGACGTTTGCCGCCGCCATTCCGGCGATTATTTCAGGCGGCATTGCCGAACGGGCGAAGTTCTGGCCGCAGGTGTTCGCCGCCGCCATTTTTGTCGGTCTGGTCTATTCCCTGTTCGAGGGAATGGTGTGGGGCAAGATCCCGTTTCTCGGGCAGGAAGGCTCCTGGCTGGCCAATCTGGCGGGCGCGCCTTTTCATGATTTCGCCGGGTCGGTGGTGGTCCATTCGATGGGCGGCTGGCTGGCGCTGGTTGCGGTTCTCATCCTGGGGCCGCGGTTGGGCCGGTGGGATTCCCAGGGGCGGAGCCGACCCATTCCCGTCAGCAACATCCCTTTCCTCGCGCTGGGGAGCTGGATGCTGTGCGTGGGCTGGTTTGGTTTCAATGTCATGTCCGCCGCCACGATCAAGGGAATCTCGGGCCTGGTGGCCATGAACTCGCTGTTCGCCATGGCCGGCGGCATCATCACCGCTCTTTTGATTTCTGACAACGACCCCGGGTTTGTCCATAACGGCGCCCTGGCCGGGCTGGTGGCGATCTGCGCCGGGTCCGACCTGGTCCACCCGATCGGTGCGTTCGTGATCGGTTCGATCGCGGCGGTTATTTTCGTCAAGGGATTCATCTGGGAACAGGAAAAGATGAAAATCGACGATGTCCTGGGCGTCTGGCCCCTGCACGGTATTTCGGGGACCTGGGGAGGCATCGCGGCGGGAATTTTCGGTCAGGAAGCTTTGGGAGGGCTGGGGGGCGTTTCCCTGGTCGCCCAGATCATCGGTTCCGTGCTGGCGGTGGGCCTTGCCGTGGGAGCCGGTTTTACGGTCTACAAAATTCTCGATTCGATTTTTGGGTTGAGGATGGAAAAAGAAGACGAGCAGAGAGGGTCCGACCTGGCGATCCACAAGATCGAATCCTACCCGGAGGAGGTCACCTCCCGCTTCGGTTAGGAATCGTCCGTTGAGACCACTTCGAATTCCGTCTCCGATATCCAGCGGACTTGAAGGTTTTCGGGCAGCTTGGTTTTGGAGTCCAGCAGAGCCCCCTTCAACTGCCCGGCGGTCAGGTTGAAGGCCAGGGTCAGGTCGGCTCCCTGGAGTTGCGTGTTGTCGAGGAGGGCACCGTTGAAGTCGGCCCCTCTCAGGTTGGTGCGCTGAAGACCGGTTCCCGTCAGGTTGCTGTCGCGTAGAAATGCGCGATTGAGGTTGCATTCCGTCAGGTCCGCCCCGGAGAGATCGGAATTGCGGAAGTCCCCTCCGCTGATGTTGCTCCCGGCCAGGTTGGCACCCGCCAGCCGCGCGCCGATGAAGACCGCCTTGTAAAGGCGCGACTGGGACATGTTGGCGCCCTCCAGCAGTCCCCGGGAGAAGCGGGTTTCCCGCAGGTCCGCCTTGTTCATCTCCGCCCGTGAAAAATCCGTTCCTTCAAAAGAAGCCGAAAGCAGGACCGCCCGCCGCATGATGGCGCCGGCGAAGACCGCCTCGTCCGCCGTGGCGTCGGTCCAGTTGGATTCGGTGAGGTCCGCTTCGGTGAAGTTGGCTCGGTTCAGGCGGGCGTTTGCAAAGTTGATGCAGACGGCGTTGGACCGGGAAAATTCCGCTTCTTCGCAGTTTGCCCGGGCCAGTTGCGCCCCATTCATGAAAGCGCCGGTGAAACGGGCCTGTTTCAGGTTCGACCCGCTGAGGTCCGTTTCCTTGAGGCTGCCTTGCGTCAGATCAATACCGCCCAGGTTTTTTTTGACCAGGCGCATCCCATTGAGGTTTTTTTTCGCCCGTTCCAGGCGTTTGATCCCTTCAGATTTTTCTTGTGCCATGGCGCTTGTCGAGAATGAGAAATTAATAAACGCCAATTATAAGAGGAAAGTCCGGGGGAGGGGAAGGGCTATCGGAGATTAAATCAGGTACATTTCAACCGTGTAACTGTATTGCCCCAGCGTTTTGTCCTGAATGCCGGCAAAATCCTCGTTGCTCAGGCCGATGGCATTGAGGGAACCGGGTTCGACTTCCGGCTGGCCGGGTTCTCCGCTGGTGCCCAGCCCCATGAAGTAGGCGGCGCAGTCTGCCAGGTGAATGATCGTGGCGATCTCGCGGTTCTCGCCCGCGCGCGAAGGCTGGTGGATGTGCGCGATGGTCTCGTAAAAAACCGGGGGGAGGCCCCATTCCATCAGCAGCAGGGCGCCCATTTCCGAATGGTTGAATCCCAGGATTTCCCTCTCCAGATCAAACAGGTGGCGGCCGTCCGCTTCCGCTTCAGAAATGATCAGGCGGGACTGTACCGGGATCTGCCGGTACAAAATCAAACTGCCCAGATCATGCAGGAGGCCCATCAGGTAGGCCAGTTCCGCATTGTGTTTTTCCAGGTGGCGGGCGATCAGCCGGGCGCAGATGCCGGTGGCGATGCTGTGGCGCCAGAACGCGTCCACCAGCACCAGCTCCTTGGGGATTCCCTGGAATTTGTCCATGACCAGGGACGCCAGGGCCAGGTCGATGATCTGCTCGAGGCCGATGACCGACATGGCATGCGTGATGCTCTGCACCTTGGATTCAAATCCGAAAAACGGACTGTTGGCAATTTTCAGGAGCCGCGCGGCAAGGGAAGTGTCGGCCTGGATGATTTCCGCGTAATCTTCAAAGGTCGTATTGGGGTCGGCCAGTGCTGTTTGCAGGTGATGGAAAACGGCAGGGGCAGTCGCCAGGTTTTCTGTAATCAAATCCCTTGGATTGAACTGTCGCGACATTGACTTGCCCATAATAAATTCCTGATGGCCCCCCAGCCTCTATTCAGGTTAAGGGCGTCCCGGCAGGTTTGTCTACTATTAAAGAGGATGCGTGAAGCGGTTTTTTGGAGCAAAAAGTGTAAGTGTAAACGAGAATCAGGGAGAACGAAGACGTAAAAATCCAAAGCGGATTTTTTAATTCCCGTTTTTTTGGAGGGAGTCCGGGATGCAAGGGTTTTTACATGGCCAACGCGAGGAAGGCTTGCAGGGGAGCAGGCCCTAGCCGGACGGGCGGCGTGAAAATCGTTCCCGATTCTGCTGATTTAGTGCCAGAGGATATTCAGGGCGATAAGCTGTCACCCCTCTGGAAAGAGTGCTTGCGCACAGCCAATATATAGCCTGCGCGATTCTGCAGAAAAAACTTCGGAGGGATATCTTGAGTGTCAAGACATTGCCCTCCGCGAGGAGTGCCGAAGGTCGGAGTCGAACCGACACGGGGTTGCCCCCACCGGATTTTGAGTCCGGCGCGTCTACCAATTCCACCACTTCGGCAAGAGTACGGAGAAAAATAACACAACATGCGGAAAACGACAATGCCGTTTACGCTATGGCACCCGGCTGATTAAAAGACGCATTTTGTCCGCGTCCGGTTGCCCGGGATTCAGGAACAGCGACCGCTTGAGAAACGCCGCGCCGGTTTTGGGGTCCTTCAAATAAAAATAGTGGAGGATGCCGAGGCTGCGGAAGGCCGCGGCGTAACCGGGGTTGAGTTCCACCGCCCTGCGCAGATGCGCGTCCGCCTCCTTCCACTGCTGGCGCTGCATGTAAATGTCTCCCAGCCGTCCGAACACGTCCGGCACCGTCGGGTCGATATTGGCGGCGATTTTAAAATGTTCGAACGCCCGGTCCACCTGCCCCTTTTCCAGGTAAAGCACCGCGACGTTGTAGTAGGTCTGGAAGTAATGCCCGTTCTGTTGAAGCGACCGTTCGTAATATTCGATAGCGCGGTCGACTTCGTTGCGCAGGGTGTAGGCGTGCCCCAGGTTGACCAGCGCGCGCACCTTGTTCGGTGATTTCGCAAGCGCGTCGTGCCACAGGACCAGTTCGTCCGACCACACCGCGTTCCGCTGAACGGTCAGGCCGGCGCAACCGATCAGCAACGCCAGCGCCGCGGTGCCCGCAAGCGTCCGTCTTTTCCCCGGATTTTTAGAGACGCGCCGGACCACGTTCAACAGCGCCAGCGTTATGAAGAGGAAAAATCCCCACGCCGCCAGGTACACTCGGTGCTCCGCCGCCATGTCCAGCAGGGTGACAAAAGAGGAGGAAGGCGCGAGCACGATGAAAAACCACGCCAGTCCGAAAAAAGGCAGGCGTGTCCGCCCCCGTTTCCATGCCGCGGTCAGGAGGCTGCCGATCACGAGTAGGCTCGCCCAGAAACGCGGCGACGCCCAGGAGGTGACCGGAGCGATGTCGGGGTCAATGTTGAGGTTGAAGGGGAACAGCAACAGTTTGAGGTAGTAGAACACCACCACCCACGGCTGGGTGAGACAGTAGGTCTGGCGGCCGATCTGCTCCACCGCCGCCGGGGTTCCCGCCAGGAAGTAGGGATCGGAGATGAGTTTTGCCGCCAGAAGCGACACCGCAATGAGCAAGGCGCCGGTCAGCCACAGCGCCCGGCGGCGCAGCGACAGGATCAACGGGTCGTCCGCGTTCTTCCCCAGCAAAAAATACAGCGTCATGACAGCGGGGAGCGTGGCGATGGTCGGTTTGATGCTGTAGCCCAGAACGAGGATCAACCCGGTCAGCAGGGTGACGCGGACCCAGGCTGCGGAGGAATGTGTGTTCCCTTGCGCCAGTTGTCTCTGGAAAAAATAAAAACCGGTCAGGTAAAACCATCCGGCGACGAGTTCCGACCGGCTCATGACATAGGCCACCGATTCGGTCTGGATGGGATGCAGGGTGAACAAAAGCGCCGTGAACAGGCTGACCCCGCGCCGCTCGTTGCCGGTTCCCTCCCAGCCGAAATATTCCAGCGCCGCGCCGGTTATGAGAAACAACAGGACGGCATTCATCAGATGAAACGCCAGGTTGACCAGATGAAATCCGAAAGGGGACATACCGTGCAGGGCGGCGTTCAGGCCGAAGGTCCAGAACAGGCCGCTTCGGGACGTGTATTCTGTTTTCCAGAATTCCCAGGTCAGGAGTTGCGCCGGATCGGCGAACATCCGGTTTTCGGTCAGGAAGCGGACCGAGTCGAACTGGAAGGGGTTGTCCAGGTGATTGGCATAGGCGAGCAGTCCGCTGAAAACGATGACCAGCAGGCAGACGATGTCGGAACGCAGGGTTGGATTGGGCCGGTTCATCCGGAAACCTATTTGGGCGTTTCCTTGAGGCGTTGCGCGGCGATGAGGTATTGCTGGGCCGAGCTGTTTTCTGGATCCAGTTTCAGCCATTCCTTGAGGTAGCGGATGGCCTGGTCGTAGTTTTGAAACACCATGTTGGAGCTGACGAGGTTGGAAAGCACCACCGTCGATTCCGGCGCCAGTGCGTAGGCGCGCTGGAAGGCGCTGTCGGCGAAAAAATGGTGGCCCTGACTCCAGAACACCGTTCCCATGTTCAGTTGCGCCTGAAAATTTTCCGGTTCCAGTTTCAGGCTTTTCCGGTAAGCCAGCAGGGCGTCGTCGTTGCGTTTGAGCAACTGGTACACCTGTCCCAGGGTGAACAGGTATTGCGCGTTGTCGGGCTTGAGGTTGTTCGCCTGCTCCAGCAGGGGCAGGGCGTCGGCGGGCCGGTCAAGGTTCTTCAAGGCCAGTCCGGCGTTGAAGAAGACCACCGGGTCGCTCGAGCCGGATTTGACAAGCGAGAGAAATTCCGTGACCGCCTGTTCCATTTGTCCCTGTTGCGCGTACATCACCCCCAGGTTGGTCCGCGCCTGCGAGTGCTGGGGATTCAACTGGAGCGTGGTTTTCAGGGACTGCTCGGCGTCTTCCAACTGTTTCAGTTCCAGATACACCGTGGCGAGGTTGTTGTGCACCAGCGCCTTGTTCGGACTTTTCCGGGCGGTGTCCTCCCACAGGCTCAGGGCGGATTGAAAGTCCTGTATCCGGTTTTGCGTCAACACGAAGCACAAGAGCAAGAGCCCGGCAAAGCCCAGGCCCGCCCGCGAAAACCGCTGGGCCGCCATCAGGAACAGGCCCGCCACCAGCAGGCTCATGCCCAGGCCGGGCAGGTAAAACCGGTGTTCCGTGACGATCTGTTTGAGCGGGACGACGCTCGACGTGGGCAGCAGCGTGACCAGAGACCAGACGGCCCCGAACCACAGCAGGCGCGGGGTGTAGCGGTGAATCGCAAAAGCGGCGAGCCCGATCACGATCAGGGAAATCCAGATTCCCGCATCGCTGAAGCCGGAAACCAGGCGCACATCCGGCTCAAAATTCTGGTTGATGGGGAAACAGTATTTGAGGAGGTAATAAAAGGTGAACTCCTTGATCTGGGTGAGCCCGTAAAGCAACCGGCTCATGTGGGCGGAAGACGGATCGCCCGGCAGGTTGATGGCCGAACCGAGCTGGGTGGTGCGCCAGAACAGGTACACCAGCGCCGGAGCCAGGATGAGCAGGGCCTCCTGTCCCCGCTTTTCGAAAAAATGTTTCGAGTCCTTGAAGGCCAGAAACACCACCGCCATCACCGGAAGGGTGACGATGATCGCTTTCGTTCCACAACCCAGGTAGAAGAACACGGCGAACCCGGCCAGAAGCTCCAGCCCGCCGAGGCCGGTGTCCGAGGTCCTTTTGTAAAAACGGACGAGACAGAGCAGCCCCAGGAGGTAGAACAGCGTTGCCAGCAGGGAAGAACGGCTGGAAAGGTAAGCCACCGGTTCGACGGCGAGCGGGTGGACCAGGTGCAGCGCCGCCGCCCACAAGGGCAGACGCGACCATGCGGCCCGTCGGTTTTCCGGCACCAGGCAGAGCAGGTCGAGCAGGAGAATGTAAAAGACCACGCCCACGACCGCGTGCAGGCCGATATTGACCAGATGGTAGCCCTGCACGTTGAGGCCCCCGAGCTCGCGGTTCAGCGCGAAAGTGAACTGCAACACCGGCCGGTTGAACAGGTTGTCCGGGTGAAATGCCTGCGGGTAGATCTCCAGGGTTTGCGTGGCGGCGTTGTGGACCACCGCGTGATCGTCGTCATACAGCCACGGGGTCGACAGGGTGCCGTAAAAGGAAACCCCGGTGAGCAGAACGAGCAACAGCAGATTTCGAATGTGTGACTTTAAGGAAAGGGTCATGCCCGAAGATTTGATTGAACCAGATTGCGAATAGGTAGAAGGGCCACGCCCCTGATTAACGAGGGCAGGGGAGGAAAACCTATTTTACAGCAACCGCATAATTTCTAAGTCATTTAAAAACAGGGTTTTTGGATTAATAAAATCTTTCCAAAAAACACTTCTCATGTATAATTTAGCATATACTTCTCAAAAGCTTTGCTCATTTTTGATCATTCTTGTTCATGGGATAAGGCGGAATGAAACAATTCAAGCGTTTCCCCAATATCCAGACCCTGCGCAACCTGTCCTCGATGTTCAAATCGACACATCAGGGGAAGGATGAATTTTACCGTCTATTGTTGGAGCTGGCGATGCAGACCGTCGGCGCTGAAAACGCTTCGATCCTGATGGTGGACGAGAGAACGGGAAATCTGGGATTTTACCTTGCTTCTGGCGAAGAGAGCATGAAGCTGAAAGCGGTGGACATTCCCGCAGGCATGGGGATCGCCGGAGCGGCGGTTGAAACCGGAAAGCCGGTGGTCTCGCACAACGTCAACGAGGATGAACGCTGGTTTTCCCTGGCCAGCAAAAAAACCAATACCGATGTGCAGTCCCTGGTCTGTTACCCGATCAAGCTCAACGGCGAGGTGATCGGCGTGGTGGAGCTTTTGGACAAGCAGGACGATGAGGCGTTCGACGACGAAGACGTCGAAACCCTGGGGTATTTTGCCAATATGTTGTCGATGGCGTTTGGCGTCATCCGCGACAAGGACCTGTTGTCCGACGAATTTGACAAGCTGAAGGAGGAATACCGGCAGGGTTATACCATCGTTGGCGAAAGCACCACCCTGCGGAAGTGCATTTACCAGGCGCAGCGGGTGGCCAACTCCAAGGCGTCGGTTTTGATCTCCGGTGAAAGCGGTACCGGCAAGGAACTGTTCGCGCATTTGATTCACGATCACAGCCCGCGCCAGTCCAAGCCGTTCATTTCAATCAGTTGCGGCGCGTTGCCGGCCTCCATTCTGGAACGGGAGTTGTTCGGCCATGAGAAGGGCGCCTTCACCGGCGCGGACTCCCGGAAGATCGGCCTGTTCGAGGCGGCGGACGGCGGCACCCTGTTTCTCGATGAAATCGGGGAAATGCCGCTCGACATGCAGGTCAAGCTCCTCCGGGTTTTGCAGGAGGAATCCTTTCTCCGCCTGGGCGGAACGCAGGCCATTGAGGTGGACGTGCGCCTCATTTCCGCCACCAATCGGGATCTCGAAAAAATGGTGCACGAAGGCACCTTCCGCCAGGACCTGTTTTACCGGGTCAATGTCATCAACCTGCAGCTTCCGCCCCTGCGCGAACGGCCGGAAGACATTGGCGACCTCGTCCAGTATTTTATTCAGAAGCACACGCCGCCGGGGCAACCCCGGCCCAGGCTTGGCAAGGGGCTGCTCCAGCACTTGAAAGGTTATTCGTGGCCCGGTAACATCCGGCATCTGGAAAACGCGGTGGAACGCGCCATCGTTCTGGAGGATTCCGGAGAGCTCACGGTCGATTCGTTTCCTTTCGAGTCCTCGGAATCTCCTATCGAAATCAATATCGGGGCGACCCTGAAAGAGGCCAGCGATGCCTTCCGGCGTTCGTTCATCACCAACACCCTGAAATCAACCGGTGGCAACCGGACCAAGGCGGCGAAGATACTCGATGTCCAGCGCTCCTATCTTTCCCGCCTGATCAAGGAACTCGAAATCGACAAGCCTGTGGGGTAGCAACCCCATGCGGGAGACAACCCTTGCCCATTGAAAAACCCGAAGATCTCCTGGAAGAGGGAGACCAGGTCTTCAGCCTGCCCGCGGTGTTTTACAAGTTGCAGGAAGCCTTGTCGGATCCGGACAAGTCCTTTGGAGACTACGGCGAGATCATCAGCCACGATCCCGGGCTCTCGGCGCGCCTGTTGAAAATGGTCAACAGTCCCTTTTTCGGCCTCGACTCCAAGGTCGAGACCATCAGTCACGCCATCTCCATTATTGGACTGGACCAGGTGGTCAGCCTGGCCATGGCCACCTCGGTCATCTATCAGTTCAAGGGGATCCCCAACACCCTGTTCAATATGGAATCCTTCTGGCGGCACAGCATCGCCACGGGAATGGCGGCGCGAACCATCGGACAGGTGCGCAAAGATCCCAATGTGGAGCGGCTTTACCTGTGCGGTATTTTGCACGATCTGGGGCGGTTGATTCTGTATATCAAGGAGCCCGGGCTGGCCCGTGATACTTTAATGGAGAGCCGGGACGGGGCGACGAACCTGCATCTGGTCGAAATGCAGCAGATGGGGTTTGACCATGCCGCGGTCGGAGCGGCGCTCCTGCGTTTCTGGCAGTTGCCCGAGCGCCTGGTCCAGGCTGTGGGATACCATCACGATCCCCAGGCCGCGCCCAAATACCAGGCGGAAGCGGGGATTGTGCACACCGCCGATTACATTGTGCACGATATGTCCCTCGCCCAGACGGAAGAGTTTTCCATTCCCAATCTGCAGAAGGACACCTGGAGCCGGATCGGGGTCGACCCCAAGGAACTGGCTCCCCAGATTTCCAAAATGTCGGAGCAGTTCGAGGACACGGTCCGGATATTTCTCTAGTCGAATCATTTCTCTGGTCTAAATAAGAAAGGAATCAAATGACGTTGATCGATGGCAAGGTGGTGGCGGCGAAGGTCAAGGAGCGGGTCGCCGGTGAAGTGCAGGCGCTGCAGGAGAAAACAGGGAAGGTCCCCGGTCTGGCCGTTGTCCAGGTGGGAGAAGACCCGGCGTCGACCGTTTATGTGCGCAACAAAAACAAAACCTGCGACGCCATGGGATTCAAAAACTATTCGCTGCACCTGCCGGAAACCATCAGTGAAAAAGAACTGTTGGGTCATATTGAAGACCTGAACGCCAACGACGAGGTCAACGGCATTCTGGTGCAGCTTCCCCTGCCGGACCAGATCGATTCGGACAAGGTCCTCAAGGCTCTCGACCCGGCGAAGGACGTCGACGGATTCCACCCGGTCAATGTGGGATACCTGACCACCGGAGCGCCCCAGTTGGTGCCGTGCACGCCCGCCGGTATCATGGAAATGCTGGCGCATTACGAGATTCCGGTTGAAGGCAAACACGCCGTGGTCATCGGCCGCAGCAACATCGTCGGCAAACCCATGGCGCTGTTGCTGCTGATGAAAAACGCCACCGTAACCGTCTGCCATTCGCGCACGCAGGACCTCGTCGGCATGGCGCGCTCGGCGGACATCGTGGTCGCCGCCATCGGACGGCCCCGTTTTGTCACCGCCGACATGGTGAAAGAGGGCGCCGTGGTCATCGACGTGGGCATCAACCGGGTCGATGGCAAGCTGGTGGGAGACGTCGCTTTCGACGCGGTCGCGCCGAAAGCGTCCCACATCACGCCCGTTCCCGGAGGTGTCGGGCCCATGACCATTGCCATGTTGATGGACAACACCCTCCGCGCCTTCAAGGCCGCCAACGGGTTGTAACGTCCTCTTTTCAGACCCGTTCCACCATTCCCTTTTCCCGGCAGGAAAAAAAAGGTATCTTGGGTGGAGGCCCGGAGGGCATTTTTGAACCGGGCTCCGAAAACTGTATGAGAGAGAGGTTCGTTGCCTCGCCGGACGGGCAGATGCCCGTGCGCGGCCTGCGTGATACTCCACCCGGTTTTGCGGTAAAACCACCAGAGGCAACGTGCCATTAAAAGAGTCCGCCCTCCGTTAGGGAGGCGCGGCAAGCGCCTTGAACCCGCTTCCTGGACACTCCCGATGAACGACCCCTACGGCGGCTCCGACCTGTTTTCGCGCATGGACGAGACAGCGGAAACGGCTCCCGCGATCATGACCGTATCGGAATTGACCGCCGCGATCCGCGGCGTGCTGGAGCTCAATTTCGATTCGGTCTGGCTGGAAGGGGAAATCTCCGGCTACACCGTCGCCCAGTCGAAGCACGCCTATTTTACGTTAAAGGACGACAAGAGCCAGGTCCGCTGCGTTCTGTTTCGCGGCCAGCGGGCGCGGCTGAATTTCCAGCCGGAGAACGGGGACCACGTTCTGGTCTGCGGCAGAGTCGCCGTCTACGATGCGCGCGGTGAATACCAGGTCATCGTTGAGACGATGGAGCCGCGCGGACTCGGCGCCCTGCAAAAGGCGTTTGAGCAGCTTCGCAAAAAGCTTGAAGACGAAGGACTGTTCGCCGAGCGTCACAAGAAACCTCTGCCGGAGTTTCCCTGGAGGATAGGTGTCGTCACCTGGCCCACCGGCGCGGCCATCCGCGATATTCTCAATATTCTCCGGCGCAGGAACCCGAAAGTGTCCGTCCTCCTCGATCCGGTGAAGGTGCAGGGCGAAGGCGCGGCGGAGGAAATCGCCCGGGCCATCCGCCGGCTGAATCAGGTGGAAGGACTCGACCTCCTCATCGTCGGGCGTGGCGGCGGCTCGATCGAAGACCTTTGGGCGTTCAACGAGGAAGTGGTCGCCCGCGCCATTCATGAATCGAAGCTGCCCATCATCTCCGCCGTGGGGCACGAGGTTGATTTCACGATCGCGGACTTTGTGGCGGACCTCAGGGCGCCGACGCCTTCCGCCGCGGCGGAACTTGCCGTGCCGGTTCTCGGCGAGGTTTTGGACAACCTGCGCGACCTCACCGACAGACTGGTCGGTCAGATGCACTGGCAGATAGAAGACAGCCGGGAACGGCTGCGCTTTCTCATCGACCGTCGGTTCTTCCGCGAGCCGGAGCGGATATTGGAGAATCCCGCACAACGGCTGGACGACCTGGGAGGCCGCCTGTTGCGCAGCCTCGACACCTGGGCGCGGGTGCAGCGCGAGGGATTGCGGTCGCGGGTTCGCCGCCTGTTGTCTGCCTCCCCGGAACGCCAGGTGCGGACGTCGCGTGACAAAATGATCTATCTGAACCAGTTGCTGGCCCGCAACATGGAAGACCGCTTGAAAATGGAACGCAACCGTTTCGAAGGGCTGATCAAGCAACTCGAGGCGATGAGTCCGCTGAAGGTGCTGGGCCGGGGGTATGGCCTTGTGACGGCGCACAAGACCGGCAAAGTGGTGACCCGGAAAAGTCAGGTAGCGCCGGGGGACCGCCTCCACATCCGGCTGGCGGAGGGGAAGCTGGACGCTACGGTTGATGAAGGTTAAAATAAGCGACAGGAGATTTGTTATGGCGGAAAAAAACAAGGACATCAAATTTGAGAAAGCCATGAAGCGGCTGGAGGAAATTGTCGAGCACCTTGAGAAAGGCGAGCTGGATATCGACAAGTCGCTGGAGATTTTTGAAGAGGGGATCAGCATGTCCCGCCTGTGTTCTGAAAAGCTGAACGAGGCGGAGCAGAAGATCGAACAGCTGACCCAGAAACGCAGGGGAGACCTTGCGGTGGAACTGTTTCCGGTGGAGGGGAGCGGTGAGCCAAAAGAGTGAGCGCGTTCGCGCCGATGAATTGCTGGTAAAAAAAAACTCGCCGAGTCCCGCCAGCGCGCCCAGGCGCTGATCCTCGCCGGCAAGGTCCGCTACGGTTCCGAAGTGGTGGACAAGCCGGGCCGTCTGCTCGACCCTGAAGAACTCCTGCTGGTCCTCGAAGATCCCAACCCTTATGTCAGCCGTGGGGGATTGAAGCTCCGTCACGCCCTGGAAGAATTCCGTATCGATCCTACTGGCCTGACGGCGCTGGATGTCGGCGCTTCCACCGGCGGGTTCACCGATTGCCTGCTGCAGCACGGCGCGGAAAAAGTGGTGGCGGTGGATGTGGGATACGGCCAGCTCGACTACCGGCTGCGTCAGGACGGGCGCGTGCAGGTGGTGGAACGGCTCAACGCCCGCGAACTGGAACCGGAGCATGTGGACGGTCTGTTGTTCGACCTGGCGGTCATCGATGTTTCGTTCATCTCGCTGAACCTGATCCTGCCGCGTGTGTTTCCGCTGATGCAGGAGACGGGAAGCGTGCTGGCCATGGTCAAGCCGCAGTTCGAGGTGGGCCGTACGGAGGTCGAAAAAAAAGGCGTGATTCGCGATCCGGCCAAGCACTACTCGGCTGTTGTGAAAGTCGCCGCCTGCGTGGAAACCCTGCGCTGGGGCCTGGCCGGCGTGGTGCGTTCGCCGATAGAAGGGGCGAAGGGAAATCGCGAATTTTTTCTTCACTGCAACACCGGCGCTTACGGTACTCTGTGGGAACCCGGTGCTTTGTGGGAGAAAGTCCATCCTGAGCGGGAAATCGAACTGTGACTCCGCGCACGGTACAGGAAATTTTCAGTCCGAATCCAAAGAGGTTAAACATGTGGCGAATCGCTTCTCTAGTTCTGGTGTTGGGGGTGCTGGCCGGTCCGGCCCTGGCGGCGGAAACGTTTCAGACTCCTTCCGACGTGAAAAGGTGGTTGAAACATTACTACCTGAAACCCGATCCCGAGCGGATTCCTGAATTGGTGGGTTATCTCAGTTCCTCCGGGATGCTCGACCAGAAAAACGCGATCTCTCCCATCTTCGGGTTTTTATCCGGTGTGTTTCATGACAACCCCACGCGTGTCCCGGGGTGGGTGCAGACGCTGGATGCGATCAGGGAGCGGCATCTGGGCGTGGTCGTCTTCGGCCTGTGGTACTCCGGACTTCCCGACGCCAAGCAACAGGTCGAGGGCATTTTTTCGCGGCATGCAAGACTGCAAAAGGAATTCGCGTTTTTACGGGACAACGAGCCGCATCAACTGGCGGAGATTCCCCTGGAACAGGGACAATGGATTCTGGACGCGTTGTGGGGCAATTTCATGGCAACGGGTTCTCCCGAGCCGGTGCGCCGCGTCATCTCCACGCTCGCCTGGCTGGACGACAAGCAGGACAGGAAACGGTACATGATCGCAAGCTCGGCCAAGTTTTCTCTCGCCACCAATCTCATCCAGCACCGGCGCGTGCGTCAAATCTGCAAGGCGGAACTGGACACCCAGTCCGACGCGATCGCGGTTCCCTTGAAGGCGCTTCTGGAACCGAAAAAGGGAAAGGCGCGTTCCGGAAGCCGCTAGGTGAGATGAAGGAGGCCGCGGTGGGATGGGCCGTGCGGAATGAAACCGTCTTCGATCAGCTCGTGGTGAAGGATTTGAACAGGGCGGTGAGCAGGCGCGGATCGAAATGACCTTCCATGCTGTCCTTGATCTGGGTCAGGGCCTCGATAGTTTTGACCGGCGGCCGGAAGGGCCGCTCGCAGGTCATGGCGTCGAAGACATCCAGAATGCGGGCGATCCGGCCATATAAGGAAATTTTGTCTCCCTCCAGGCCGAAGGGATAACCCGACCCGTCGAAATTTTCATGGTGTTCCACCACCATCCTGAGAATATTTTCCGAATAACATTTCATATCGTTCAGCATTTTTTTTGCGCTGGAAGGGTGTTTGCGAATGAGGGACCAGTCCACCTGTTCCAGTTTGCTTTTGCTCTCCAGTCCCGGGGGAAAATCCTTTTTGCCCAGGTCGGAGAACAGCCCGCCGAGAAACAGGTCGCGCAATTCCGATTCCGTCACATCGAGGATCCGCCCGTAATACAGCGCATACAAACCGACATTGGCGCAATGGGTTTCGATGGAACCGTCCTTTAAAGTCAGGCCGGCCAGCGCGGGAAACGGAATGTTCCCATGCTTGAAAACCGGACATAGAAAATCCGGCAGTTCATCGAGCGCCCGCAGCATGCGCGGCGAGGTGTCGTATTCCAGATAGTCCCCCATGATGCGGCGGACGATGGGGTAGATCAGGCCGATCGTCTCGAGAGGTTTGGGGTTTTTTGCCTGTATCTGCTCGCGCAGGCGGACCAGCACGCATTGGCGGTAGTAGCGGATCAGGTCGTTTTCATGGATGAAGAATTCCTGCCGGTCGGTCTCCTTCATGATTTTTTCGAGACGTGAATAGTCTTCCGGCAGGTATTGGGCGAACACCAGATAATGGACCTGGCTGCCGTCGGTCGACTTGTAATAAACCGTGAACCCCTCTTTCCAGTCCTTGTCGAGGAAGGTGTGGGTGATCGGCTTGAAATAATGTTCGATGCTGTCGGCCATGGTTCTGGGGTTTCCTGTCGGGTTGCGGGCGGTTTGACGAATAATGATTGTAATTTATCTGGCTTTTTTTTCACCAGAATTTGCATGCCGGATCGAAATTTTATTTCCCTGTCTCGACTTTTGCCAAAGATTTAATTAACATGCCTTCAAAGTAATTCGAGGCGGACGGTATTTTTTTTCAGAACAACGAAAGGTCAGTGACATGTATAAAGTGGTGTTGATGCGGCACGGGCAGAGTGTCTGGAACCTGGAGAACCGGTTCACGGGGTGGACCGACGTGGACCTGACGGAACAGGGGGCGAAAGAAGCCAGGGCGGGGGCGGAGCTGCTCCGGCAGGAAGGCTATGTTTTCGATATCGCGTTCACTTCGGTGCTCAAGCGCGCCATCCGGACGCTGTGGATCACTCTGGATGAAATGGACTTGATGTGGATTCCCGTTCACCGGTCCTGGCGGCTCAATGAACGGCACTACGGCGGATTGCAGGGATTGAACAAATCCGAGACGGCGGCGAAGCACGGCGAGGACCAGGTCAAAATCTGGCGGCGCAGTTACGACATCCCGCCGCCGCCGCTGGAACTCAATGACGAACGGCATCCGGGCCAGGACCCGCGGTATGCGGAACTTTCCCCCGAGCAGCTCCCTTGCACCGAATCGTTGAAGGAAACCGTGGCGCGGTTCCTCCCCTACTGGCAGGAAACGATCGTGCCGGTGATCAGGCAGGGCAAGCGTGTCCTCATCTGCGCCCACGGCAACAGCCTGCGCGCGCTCATCAAGCATCTCGATGACATGAGCGAGGAAACCATCACGGAACTCAACGTGCCCACGGGCATCCCGCTGGTCTACGAACTGGACGCCGACCTGAAACCGATCCGCAATTACTACCTGGGAGACGCCGAGGCGGCCAAAAAAGCGGCGGAAGCGGTGGCCCAGCAGGGAAGCAAGGCGCACTAGGTTCCACCCGCAGCGTGGCGGTTTCCTGTCAGGCAACATTTCTTCGATGGGTTTTACTGCCGAGTCCCTGCGGGCCGCAACGTCGTGGCGCCGATGGTCTCCGGCGAGGATCATTCCAGAATCGTTATTGAAAGTGCAATGGCTCCTGACGTGTCATGCTGAGTGGAGCATCCCGCCTTTGTTTTTGATCCTGATCGCGGGGAATTAGCGGTCGGTGGAGTATTTGATCTGCAGGTTGGCCAGGTTCTGTTGCGCTATTTGGGCCAGGTCCTTGCGGCTGGCCGCCAGAAACAGGCGGCGCGCGCCTTCGGTGTGCGTGATGGCTTTTTTCCCTTCCTCAAGCTGGTCGTACATCAGGCCCAGCCCCAGGTGCGCTTCGGCGTAATCCGGATTGATCTCGACCGCCTTCGAAAAGCTGGCCACCGCGTCGTGCGCCTGCCCCAGTGCCGCCTGCGTGCGGCCCAGGTTGTACCAGGCTCCGGCCGCGCGGGGTGAAAGCCGCACCACGGTTTTGAAGGCGTCCAGCGCCTCGTCCTGTTGCCCCAGCATTTCATAAGTCACGCCGAGATTGAGGAACGCCTCCGCGTTTTCCGGCTGCTCCCGTGCCGCCGATTGATACGCTTTCGCCGCGTCCTCCAGTTTGCCTTCGTTTTCGAGTCGTCGGCCTTCGGCCATCCAGTCCTTGTTACCGGCGCGTGTTTTTACAGGCGCGCGGGGGGGCGTTTTGCGGTCCGTTTCCGCTGTCTTACTGTCGTGCTTCAATGCCGCGGTTTCGGTTTTTGGGGCCGGAGGCGCGGGTATCACGGCGGGAGCCATCGGGTCCGGCAAGGCGGGCGCGGGTGTTTGCGCCGTCACGGCCGGTTGTGGTTGCGCGTGCGGGGGGGTGTCTTCGACGGTCTTCTGCGCGGACTGGAGGCCCTGCCTGGCTTCGTCCAGATTCGGGTTCAATTCCAGGGCTTTCCGAAAAGCGGTTTGCGCTTCCTCCCGTTTGTTTTCATGCAGGCGGGCCTGCCCCAGTTTCAGATATCCCTCGGGCAATTCCGGTTCCAGTTGGGTGACGGCGAGAAACGCCTCTTCCGCTCGGGAGAACTCCCGGGCGTCGAGAAACAGATTGCCCAGGTTGTAGCGTGCCAGCAGATTCTTGGGGTTGAGGCGGACGGCCTTGGAGAACGCTTCCACCGCCGCTCCGTGGTGTCCCAGTTCGCGCTGGGCCAGGCCGATATTGTTGTAGGCCAGGTCGTATTCCGGATCGAGGCTCACGGCTTTTTGCGCATGGTGAATGGCCTCGTCGTAGCGTTTCAGCATCACGTAGGCGACGCTCAGGTTGTAATGCAGTTTGGACGACTTCGGGTTCTGCTTCAGGGCCTGGGTGAAGGCCTGGGCGGCTTTGATGTGGTCGCCTGCCTGTCCGTAGGCGCGGCCGAGGGCTTCCTGCAGGCCGGGGCGCAGGGGCTCCAGCGCCCGCGCCTTTTCAAGGGCGAGAAGCGCGGAGTTCGCGTTGCCCGACCGGGCGTGCCGATTCCCCAGCCGGTGCCAGGCCATGGAGGATTTGGGAAGGAGCCGCGCCGCATGTTCCAGTTCGGCGATGGCCTCCTCATTCTGGTCCAGGTCGTCCAGCAGGATTCCCAGTTTGAGATGGGCCGGCCCATTTTCCGGCTCAATGCTCAACGCTTCTTTCAGGATGTTCAGTGCATCCTGATTTTCGTTCAGGGCCGTGTAAGCCTCGCTCATGTGCAGGCGCGCGGGCACGTTGTACGGATCGATCCCCAGTACGCGGTTGAAGTCGGCCAGCGCCGGCCTGGGGTGTCCCTGCGCGATGTTTTCCTCCCCCTGCTCCAGCAGGTAGCGGATTTTTTGCTCGGGGGTTTCGTCGTCCGCGGCCAGCGCGGCCAGCGGCAGCAGCAGGCACCCGATGAGGGCGATTATTCGAAGGGAGAACATGCGGCGGGTATCTCCATGGTGGAATTGGCGATGGGAGCCGGAACGAACCGGTGGTTCGAACCCAGGGTCTGTCTGCGGGCGGGCCGGAAGGGCCTGGCCTGAAACGAAGGGGTGGATCAGGAAGACTGCCGCGAAGGACACACCGGAGACCGGACAGCCTGCGTCCGACGGCAAATCATTTTATCATTTCTTTGGCGTGTTCCAACGTCGCGGGCGTGATTTTTTCCCCGCCGGACATGCGGGCGATCTCCTCGACGCGGTGTTCATAGTCGAGTTGTTCAATGGAGGAATGCGTGCGTTTTCCTTCCACTTTTTTGTGCACCCGGAAATGGGTGTCTCCCAGCCCGGCGATTTGAGGCAGGTGGGTGATGCAGAACACCTGGCGCGTCTCGGAGATTTTTTTCAGTTTGTGGCCGACTTTCTCCGCCACCTTGCCGCTGATCCCGGCATCGACTTCGTCGAACACCATGACCGGTACCCGGCTTTGTTTCTGCAACAGCGATTTGAGCGCCAGCATGACGCGGCTGATTTCGCCGCCGGAGGCGATTTTGGCGAGCGGCTTGGGTGTTTCCCCGGGGTTGGGCGAGAACATGAACTCGAGGGTTCCCAGGCCGGTGGGATTGAGGCGCACGGGATGGCCACGGAACTGAACGAAGCCTGCGGCGTCCTCCGGGTAGTCGAAGCGGACCTCGAACACGACGTTTTTCATCTCCAGGTCCTTGAGTTCTTTTTCCGCCCCTTTTTTGAGTTTCTGCGCGCTTTTCTCGCGGCCCTCGGCGAGGCCGCGGGCGCATTCCGCCAGCGCCGCCTCCGCCCGCCCGAGTTCCTGTTTCAGTTCCGCCACTTGTTCTTCCGAAAGCGACAGCCCGTCCAGTTCTTTCCCGATCTGTTCCCGGTATTCGAGAATGGTGGCGATGTCGTTGCCGTACTTTCGTTTGAGTCCGTTGATTTCCGCCAGCCGGTCCTCGATTTCTTCAAGCCGTCCCGGATTGAATTCGATGCTCTTCAGATAACCGCGCATTTCGTCGGCCAGCGCCTCGATCTCGTAATAAGCGTTGTTGCCGTGTTCCTCCATGGGAGCGAGCGCGGGGTCGAGGTTGGGAAGGGGCTCCAGCTTGCGCCGCACCTGCCCCAGCGATTCGAGCGCCGAGCCGGTGCCGTCCGCCAACGCGTCGAGAGCCTGGTCGAGGGCCTGGTGAAGGGTTTCGGCGTGGCGCAGGCGGTTTTTGTCGGCCAAGAGCTCCTCCTCCTCGTCCGGCGCGAGGTCGGCCGCATCGATCTCGCCGATCTGGAAACTCAGCAGGTCCTGCCGCTGCAGGCGGTCGGCCTGGTTTTTTTCGATTTGGCGCAGGCGCTGGGCGAGGTCCTGCCAGATGCGGTAGGCGTTGTCGAAGGACGCGCGCGCGGATTCGAGGTTGCCGAAGCGGTCGAGCAGTTCGACGTGCGTTTCCGGATGGAACAGGGACTGGTGGTCGTGCTGGCCGTGGATGTCGACCAGGCGCCGTCCGAGGTCCGCCAGTTGGGCCACCGTGACGGCGGCGCCGTTGAGGAAGACGCGGTTTTTTTCCTTGAGCGACAGCACGCGGCGCACGATGAGCGTCCGGTCTTCGGCATCGATGCCCTGCGCGTTCAGCCAGGCGGTGGTGTCCGCGTCACTGATCTGGAACACCGCCTCGACTGTGGCGGATTCGCTGCCGGTGCGGATGCTGTCGGTGTCCGCCCGCCCGCCGACCACCAGGTTGAGCGCGCCGATGATGATGGACTTGCCCGCGCCGGTCTCCCCGGTCAGGACGTTGAGTCCCGGACCGAATGCGACTTCCAGTTGGTCGATAATGGCAAAGTGCTGGATGCGGAGTTCTTCGAGCATCGGGATCAGAGAGATCCGGTTTTCGCCTTGATCTCGTTCAGGATTTCCCGGGCGTGGTCACGGAACCGGGTCATGTCCGGGTTCTGCGGCATGGCCTGGGAAACCTGGAGGAAGCGGGACAGAAGGGTGTGGGCTTTCTGGTACCGGTCGTCGTCGAAATAGGCCTCGCCCAGGTAGAGCAGGTTTTCCCAGTAATCGGGGCCGTAGGTCATGGCCGTTTCAAGATTGGAGATAGCATCGTCAATGCTGCCGCCCAACAGGCGGGGCAGTTTGAAGTAGTAACGCCCTAGGGCACGGTTGGGCCCGCCAAAATCCAGGCCGGGGTCCAGTTGCGCGGCTATTTTCATATTGTTCTCGAAATCCCGGATGATCGACAGGCTCTGCCAGACGCCGTTGAGTTCGCCCCGTTTGCCCATGCACAGGGCCTTGATGAAATAAGCGGCGCCGGCTTTCGCGTTGCGCTGGATCGCGGCGTCGGCGAATTCGATGCACTTTGCATACTCGTGGTCGCGCAGGTTCTCCTGCAGGTTTGCCGCTATTTTGTAGTGGATATGCGACAACTGGCAATAGGATTGGATGTTGCCGGGGGAGGTTTGGATTTTGTTCAGGAAACGGTGTTCCTGGTTTTTCAGAACGTCCAGGCGGGAGGGCCCGTCGTACAGGCCGCATTCCCGTGCGCTGGCCGCAGCCGGGCTGAGGATTCCGCTCCAGCACAGGGCGGTCAGGGCCAATCCGATTGTAACTAGTTGTTTCATGGAGTATTTTTCGGATGAAATCCGGCCCGGACCGGTCCGGGAATTTCCTGCCAATCTGAATTCTTTTGCCCTTCAAACTGGGTTATAATAAAAAGAATTGAGATGCCGCCTGCCCCCCTGTCTTGATAATTGATGGGCAGGCCTTTCTTTAATTTAACATACCCGAGGCTATGAAAAGGATCAGATTATTAGCGCCCGCGCTCATTTTTTTGACCGTCTCCACGCTGGCCCCCCTCGGTTGGGCCATGGGGGATACTCTGTCCCCGCTGGAAACCGTCAAATCCCTCATCAGCGCCATCCAGGGCATTCAGGATGGGAAGAAACTGACCCCGAAACAACTGGAATCCAATAAAAAGCTGTCTGAAAAAGCCGTCCAGTATCTGGACGTGCAACTGGTCAGTCGGGAGACCCTCGGGAAATACTGGGAAAAAAGGACCGAACAGGAACAGGGGACCTTTGTTTCCCTGCTCAGGGAATTGTTCGAAGTGGTGGCGTTCCCCAACTCCGCCAAGTTTTTCAGCGAACTTGAATTGAAGTTTGGCAAGACGGTTGAGAAAAAAGATCTGGCCACCGTGCCCCTCAAGGTCATCCACAAGGAGGAAGGAGAGGTTGAGATCGACTTCATCCTCAAGCAGAGCAGCCAGCAATGGCGCGTGGTCGATGTGGTGCTCGACGGGGTTTCCATGCGGACCAATCTGAAAACCCAGTTCTACAAGATCCTCAAGAAGAAAAACTATCCGGAACTTGTGCGCAAGATGCTCAAGAAACTGGAAGAAGCGAAGGGCTGATTTCCCCCTCCTGCCGGGCGTCTCACCGCGAAATTATTTCGAAGTCATCTGGAACACGCCGTCCCAGTCGTCGGGGAGCATGCGGGCCTTGTCTTCCGCCCGGCGGGCCACCGTGGGCGAATGCTGGAACTCCTCGCACCGTTTGATGAAGGTCTGCGCAGGCCGATCCCCCGGAATGATTTCCATCACCCGCTGAAAGCGATCGGTGGCCTGCTGCCACTCCTTTTTCCTGTAAAGGGCCAGGCCTTCGTGAAACAGGCCGATGCCCTTCATGAACTCCGCGTCCATCTCCCTGTGCTCGCCGAGGACCTCGTAAATCGCGACCGGTTCCGCCTTGCCCACAACGCGGATCAGGTCGAGTTCCCGGCAGGCGATTTCATTTTTGATGTCTTCGTAAGTGAACTGGCTGATCATGATGGCGGTGCCGTACACCTTGTTGACCCCTTCGAGGCGTGAAGCCAGATTGACCGAATCGCCCATGATGGTGTAATCCATCCGGTGGGTGGAGCCCATGTTGCCGACGACCATGCTCCCGGTGTTGAGGCCGATCCGCGTGGTCAGTTCGGCGCGCCCCTCCTCGTTCCATTTCTTTCGCATTTCGACCAGCAGATGCTGCATTTCAAGGGAAGCGCGGCAGGCCAGGAGCGCGTGGTCCGGCCGGGCGATGGGAGCGCCCCAGAAGGCGATGATCGCATCGCCTTCGTATTTGTCGATCGTGCCCTCGTGTTTCTGCACGATGTCCGTCATGGCGGTGAGGTACTCGTTGAGGAGTTCGACGAGTTGTTGCGGCGTCAGCTTTTCCGAGATCGTGGAAAACGAGGCGACGTCGGAGAAGAACGCCGTCATGCGTTTCTGGTCGCCGCCCAGTTGCAGCAGGTTGGGGTCGTCCACCAGGCGTTTGACCACGGTGGGAGAGAGGTACTGGCCGAAGGCGCCGCGGATGAACTGCTTCTGCTTGTTTTCTCGGAAATAGTTGACCGCCGTCATGGACAGGTACACGAACAGGATTTCGAACGAGGGGTACACGAGGTTGAGCAGGTAGCCGCTTTCGATCAACCGGTAATCGATAAAATGGCCGGCGGCTGCGTTGATCAGGGGAGAGCCCATGAAAAACTGCAGGTTGATGAAGTAGTACCCGACGAGAAACCCCAGCGTGAGAAAGAAACCGCCCGCCGCCGACAGCCGTGATAGAAACGGGGTGAGGAGGATGCCCAGCCCCAGGATCATGCCGAATGTGAAGACGTCGTACCACGGCGGTGGCTTGAGAAACCGGTTTTGCAGGATGTTGTCGATGATCGTTGCGTTGATCTCCACCCCGGGGTAGACACGGTGGAACGGCGTGGCCCGGAGGTCGAAGATGCCTTTGCCCGTGGCGCCGATGAGCACGATTTTGCTGTCGATTTCGTCAGCGGACACCTTGTCTTCGAGAAAGTCCGAGATCGGGTAATGCTTAAAGGTTTGCGGACCGCCGTAGTAATTGACCAGAAAACGTCCGTTGAGATCGACGGGAATCGACAGGTCGCCAACGAACAGGAATCTGACGCCGTTCTCGTCGGCGTAGAATTTCGGGTTCGGTTTTTCCCGGTAATTGGCGATCATGTGCAGCCAGAACGGCGCGTAATAATGCTCGCCCGCTTTCATGATCAGCGGGTAGTGCCGCATGATGCCGTCGGGGTCCGGCGTCAGGTTGAAAAAGCCCGCCTGGTAGGCCGCATCGGCGAAGATGGGGAGATTCGCCTCCACCGCCGGCTTGGCCAGAGCGGTGTCGATATAGCGCATGCCGCGCGGGTCGGTGATTTCATAATCCTTGTAGGCGAACCGTTCGATGCTCTTCAGACCGGTCCGGGTTTCCTCCGGGGTCAGGTGCTTGACGTCCTCCGGGTCGTGGAAGAGCATGCCGAGGATGGTGTTGCCGTGGTTTTTGATCGATTCGGCGAACAACTCGTCGCCGGTGGCCCGGTTCTCAAACGCCTTGCGCAGGCGCTGGGCCGACTGTGGATCCACGTCTTCCCGTTGTGTTTCTTCCTCAATCAGGCGGACGGCGGTCTGGTACACGTCTTCGCCGCTTTCCGAGAACACCATGTCGAAGCCGATGGTGAAGGCGTTGTACTCGGTGAGTTTGTTGATGAGTTTCGCCAGGGTGGACCGGGGCCAGGGCCAGCGGCCGAGTTTGTCCTGGCTTTTTTCGTCGACCACGGCGATGACCACCTCCGGTCCGGGCGTGATGGGCCCCCGCGTTTTGAACCGCAGGTCGATCATCTGTAACTCAAGGATTTCCAATGCATAGGGTTTGGTGAAGACAAACGAGCACATGATGAGGGTGACCAGAATGCCCACCCGTGCCGGTGTCAGCTCCAAAATCTTTTGCAAAAAGCCGCTGTTTTTCATAACCTATGAAAGGAGAATCCAGAGGATCTCTGATTATTCAAAGTTTTTAGTTGCGGCACTCGCGGGTCCGGAAACGCCGGGGCCGGCTCACAGCCGCATGCGCGATCAGATGCGCCCTCAAGTGAAAGGCGCCCGGTATCCGATATGTACAAATAAATCATATTGACTAACAATTCAACCACTCAAACCATGACCCCTCAACCGAAATCAATCAGCCAGCGGATCCAGTTTTTCGCCATTTTCCCGTTCCTCGTTCTGAGTTTCTTCCTGCTGCAGGAAGGGGCCGCCTGGGCGCAGAAGGTGGCGTCACTCAACCAGGTCAAGGGAAACGTACGTGTTTTCGAACCCGGTTCCAGCCGGGGGAAGAAAGGACGCGATGGCATGGCCCTGTTCGTCAATTCCAAAATCCAGACCGTGAGTGCGGATGCCATGGCGGACATTGTCTATGTGAAGGGTGGCATCGTGCGGATCATGCCCAATTCGGAGGTCACCCTGGATGACACGGACCTTGAAGGCGATGTCACCAAGGCCAAGCTGGACCTGTCTGAAGGGAAGATTTTCAACGTGGTCAGCCGGTTGGTCGAAGGGTCCACCTATGAGGTGAAGACCCGGACGGCCACGGCGGGCGTCAAAGGGACCGTTTTTTCGGCCGAGACCAATGGCGCGCAGGACACGTTCATGGTCAAGGAGGGTAAGGTCCAGGTTGGCGCCGGCAATCAGCAGGTGCTGGTGGCGGACCTGAAAAAGAGCGTGGTTCCCGCCAACCAGACCCCCGGTCAGCCGGTGGATTTGACGCCTGAGGAAATCGCGATGTTCGATATCCTCGACGATCTGCTGGAAAGCATCAAAACCGATATAAGGGAAGAGGTGCAGGAGTCCATCAAGGAGGACATCATCCAGAACGCCATTGAAAAAGACATGGAAATGGATATGGACGGCATGCACTAGGCCGGAAAAAAGAGGCCCCCGTCCCTCCGCTCCGGAGGGCGGGGGCTTTTTTTGTGGCGGCGAAGCCTTGCTTGCGGCCAGCTTCCTCCCCCCGCAATGACGAGGAGACCTTTGCAAAACAAAAGCGAACGTCCAAGGCGAGATTCTTCGGGCCTTGGGGCCCTCAGAATGACAATAAAACACTGCTACGCCATACTGAGCCCTTCGACTTCGCTCAGGACAGGCTCTGCGAAGTACCTCGCCTCGAAGGTTTTTTCTGGATTATGCAAAGCTTCAATACGAGGGGCCCCCATTCCGAAATGCCGGATTTAAATATCAATGTGTCATTCTGAACGGAACACAGCGGAGCGAGGAACGTCGCCTTTGCTTTGATTTTTACAAAGCTCTTCCTGAGGAGGTGACAAACGGGGTTGAGGACCGGACCGGTCCGCAGGGGTCAGCTTGGGGTCGGGCCTGGGTTGATCAGGGTCGGGCCGGAGTTGTCTCCGTTGACCGTGAAGAGGAACGTGTCCATATTGCCCATGCCGCTGGTGTTCGTTTCCAGCGCCGGCCCGGTGGTGGAATCCCAGGTGGCTCCCTTGACGAAGAAGAAGTGATAGCTGCAGGAGGAACCGTTGCAGGTGATCTTGAGCGTCTGGCTGGAGCCCGCGGGGAACTGCAGGTTGTGCTGTGAAAAACCCATCGATCCGGACACGAGGGTGGAGCCCCCGACGATTTCCACGGTGATGGGATCGGTCACCGTTTCCAGGTCGAGGATCACATCGACCATGACCACGGCAGCGTCCTGTGCATTCTGCAGGTTTTCCTGCTCGGTGATCTTGATGTCTTCCCGGTTTTGTTCGTTGGTGTTGTTGAGATTCGACTGTTTGACATCTTCCTTGCCGCCGAACTGGAAGTCGGCCTCGAGGTTGTTGATGACGTCGTCGATATCGTCCTGGGCCACCACGGCGCCGGAGAAAGGAATGAGGGAAAGAACCAGAAACAGGATGGAGAGGAAACTGCAAAACCAGGTCAATGTGCGTTTGTGTGCGTGCATGGTGTTGTGCAAAAAAAACGGGTTGGAGGAAGCTGCTTTCACAGTTCCGCCCAACCCGGTGAAAAGTCAGCCAAAAGTTATCAGGTATTGCAAGCCGTCGTGATGGTCTTGGTTTCACCATACACCATGATGCCGGTTCCCACGGTGGTGCAGGAGATGACGCCGCTGATGCTGGCCTGAGCATGACAGTTCGGGCTGGTGTCGCAGGTCAGGTTGATCGAAACCGAAACCGACTGGCCCGAGGGAATGGACGCGTTGACCGGGATGGTGGTGGTCACGTTGCCCATGCCGGTGACGGAGACCATTTCATTGACGGGAAAGGTCTGCCCCAGTGCGGAGACGCTGTTGATGGTGAAATCGCTCGGGTCGATAACGGCGGTATAGGAAATAATGATGTTGCCGCTGACCGGGCCTTCGCTTTCCAGGATTTTGATGTCTTCCCGATTCTGTTCGTTGGCGGTTTCAATATTGGACCGCTTCAATTCTTCCTTGTTGCTTCCCACGCTGAAATCCTGATCCAGTTGCTGGATCACGTCATCGATATCCTGAGCGGGCAGATCCGGCGGTGAGACAACGGTCACGGCCCAGGCCGTCGCCAACACCAGGGCGACCAGGCCAGCAAAACGGCTTTTTCTGAGATATTTTTTCATGTCCATCTTTCAGTTATTGGGTGTGGATAGTTAGAATCTGGCTTCAAGACCGCCCATGAACCGGTTGCTGTGGTAGTCACGCAGGAGGAAATTCGACTCGTTGTTCTGGTGCAGGTAGTCGAGCCGCATGGTGACGTTGTCCAGACACCCCAGGGTTTCGAAAAGCACTTTGCGGAGACGGAAGCGGAAATTGTGCTGTTTGTCGTCACGCTGGGTGGCGGCGGCATTGGCGGCGAAATTGTCATATTCGCGGTAGGAGAACTTGTATTCACCGCTCAACTGGATGTCCTCGGGAAGCATGACACGGCCCAGGACCTTGAAGTCATGGATCATGCGGTCGAAGTCCCGGAAAGCGCCGGAAGCGAGAATGCCGCCGTCGGTATCTTCATCCGATACCTGGTAGCCGACACCCACATAGTTCTTGCTGTTCGGAATCAGGTAAATATGGGTGATACCGCCGCCGTGCTGATCCCCGTCACGGGCCTGGTTCTGAAAATTATCTGTATTCTTGTAGAAATAATGGACACGGGTGAGGCCAAAGGTCTTGTGCAGGTGGTTGAAACTGGGATTGATGTAGTTGACGCCGCTGAAGCTGTTGCCGCCGGCAATGTTCCACATGTAGAAGTACTGCATGTCCACGAACATGCTTTCGTTGAACTTGTACTTTGGCTTGAGCCCCCACATCTGGGCGATCAGGTCGAACTGGCTCAGGTCTCCATAGACCGTGGCGTCAATGTCGTAATCCGCGGCCAGGCTGATCTTGTTGTTGAATTTGTGCGTGTAATTGAATCCCAGATTGCCGTTGAAACCTGAGTCGGATTCCTGCGACGTGACGACAGGAGGGGTATCCGGATTCTGGGCAACGTTGTCATCATGCAAAAACTGGGTCTTCAACTGGAGTTTCCAGTTTTTACCAGCCTTGTTGACAGACAACTGACCAAACGCCTGAACGGGCATCAGCAATGCAACAAGCGTTAAAATTAAAAAAACGCGACCGTGGGTGAATTTTTCTCTGCACATAGTATTTTTTGTCCCTTTGCCCCTAGATATTGAAATTGCGATATTTTTCTCCATTTTCCTTTATATGTCAAGGCAATAATGGCTTTTTTGCCGATAGCGAGTCGGACAAAATGGGCCTTCGTGGGGAGCATTGGATGACGGGCGGTTTTTTCCGAAGCGTCCATTTTTGGTGATATGATGGCGCGTTATCAAAAAAAGGAAAAAGGTCGAATGAAGAAAATTGGCATGGTCAGCCTGGGCTGCCCCAAAAATCTGGTGGACACGGAATCCCTTCTCGGGGATTTATCGGTCAACGGCTACGAACTCACCTCCGATCAGGCGGAGGCGGAGGTCCTGATCATCAATACGTGTGGTTTTCTCCAGTCTTCGGTCAAGGAGTCCGTCGAAACCATCCTGGAGATGGCGGACTACAAGGAACAGGGGGCCTGCCGCAAGCTCATCGTCACCGGTTGCCTGGCGGAACGGCATCCGGAAGAGCTGCTGCGCGAGATCCCGGAAATCGACCACCTGCTGGGGACCAAACAATACCCGCTGCTGAAATCCCTGCTGAACAACCGGGACAGCCGCCGCAACCTGGTCCACGAGCCGGCGCAGTACCTTGAAAACTATGGGCAAAGGGTGCAAACCACGCCGCGGCACATGGCCTACGTTAAAATCGCCGAAGGGTGTTCAAACCAGTGCGCTTTCTGCATCATTCCCCAGTTGCGCGGCCCCATAAAGAGCCGCACTCCGGATTCCATCCTGCAGGAGGTCCGGGCTCTGGCGGAAAACGGCGTGCGGGAGATCAACCTGGTCTCGCAGGACACCACCCTCTACGGCTACGACATCCGCCTGAAGGACGGGCTCATCGACCTGCTGCGGCAGATCGACCGGGTGGAGGGGGTCTCCTGGATTCGCCTGTTTTACTGTTACCCGACTATGGTGACGGAACGTCTGATGGATGCGGTGGCGGAAATCGATAAAGTCGTTCCTTATATGGACATCCCCCTGCAGCACACGCACGATTTCATGCTGGCCCACATGAAACGGCAGGAACGGGAAGCGGGGGTGCGTAAAATGCTCGATGAACTCCGGCGGCGTATTCCCGGCGTGGCCCTCCGGACCACGTTCATCACCGGGTTTCCCGGCGAAACCGAGGCCCATTTCCGGCACATGCACGACTTTTTAAAGGAATACCAGTTCGATCACCTCGGGGTGTTTGTCTATTCGGATGAAGAAGGCACCACGGCTTTCAATTATCCCGGCCGGGTGCCGAAAGAGGTGGCGGAAGAGCGCCGTTCGATCCTCATGGAAACCCAACGCGACCTTGTTAGAACAAACAATACGGGGCGGATCGGCAGCGTGTTCCCGGTCCTGGTGGAGGGGCTGGACGAAGATTGCCTGCTCACCGGGCGCCTGCCGACGCAGGGGCCGGAGATTGACGGCCAGGTGATTCTGGAAGAGTGCTCCGCCGAAGCGGGCAGCATCGTCCCGGTCCGCCTGACCGGGGTTTTGGACTACGATTTTGTCGGCGTGCCCGTGGAATCCGGAGAAAGCGGAGCGCTCGCCGGAGGAGCGGAAATGGAAACGGAGGATCATGGCCATTAAGCGTGTGGGTATTCTGACCGGCGGCGGCGACTGCTCGGGATTGAATGCCGTCATTCGCTCGGTCACCCGCTCGGCCATCATCAAACACAACTGGCACGTCATCGGCATCGAAGACGGATTCGAAGGCCTGCTGGAAAACCGCACCCAGCCGCTCACCGTGCGTTCGACCCGGGACATCCTGCCGCTGGGGGGAACGGTGATCGGCACAACCAACAAGGGAAACCTCTTCGCCTACCGGCGGGTCCTGCCGGACGGCACGCTGGCGACGGAAGACCGGTCGAAGGAAGCCATCGACAATTTCAACCGGATGGGGCTCGACTGCCTGTTCGTCGTCGGCGGGGAAGGCACCCAGGAGATCGGCTTCAAGCTGCATCAGGCCGGCTGCCCGGTCATCGGCATCCCCAAAACCATCGACAACGACCTTTACGGAACGGACTACACCTTCGGTTTCCAGACCGCGGTGCAGGTGGCCGTCGACGCCCTGGACCGGCTGACCACCACGGGCAAGAGCCATCAACGGGTGATGATCCTTGAGGTCATGGGCCGGAACGCCGGATGGATCGCCCTGGAGTCCGGAATCGCCGGGGGGGCGCACATCATCCTCATCCCGGAGATTCCCTACGACCTGGAAAAAGTGGAGGAAAAAGTCCGCCTGCGCGCCGAAGGCGGCAGCCCGTTTTCCATCATTGTGGTGGGGGAAGGCGCGCGGGAGATGGGGGGCGAGCAGATCGTCAGCGCAGCCGCCGGCACCCGCCTGCAGGGAGTCGCCCAGCTCGGCGGGGTGGGCAATTACATTGCCGGGCGCCTGGGGCGGAACCTCGACCTCGAAGTGCGCTGCACCGTTCTGGGGCATGTCCAGCGCGGCGGAACGCCGACCTCCTTCGACCGCCTGCTCGGCACCCGGCTCGGTCACTGTGCGGTGGAGGCGGCCTGCCAGGGCGAATTCGGCAAACTCGTGGCCCTGAAATCCCTGGAAGTGGTCCTCGTTCCCCTGGACGAATGCGCCGGCAAGGTGCGTACCGTTCCGCCCGGCCACCAACTCGTCACCTGCGCCGAGGCCATTGGCATCTCCCTCGGCCGGGCCTAGCGCTCTTTGCGCAACCCTTGTAAAATCAGACTAATTACTCTACCCTGAGCGCTCTTTTCGCCGCCTTGAGGCGTTGCGCCCTGGAATCAACCAGGAAAAAGGACGGATTGCATACCGTATGAACCCCGAGGACACCTCAAAATTTTCCATGACCCAGGCCGGCCCGCAGCCGTTCCGCCTGGATTTTGACTCTGTCGGCGATTTGCCGGTGGACCCCCGCGACCGGCTCGACTATTTCAAACGGTTCAAGCAGGTGATCCGCGAGGGCAAGGAGAGGATCCGCGCCTGGCATCAGGGAGGGGCGGGGGGACGCGAAGTGGTCCACGCCCACGCGGCGCTTATCGACGGTGTCATCTGCCAGGTGCTCCATTCGGTCAGTCAGCTGGAGGCCTACCGCGACCAGGCCTTAACCGGCAAGTTTGTTCTCGTCGCCGTTGGCGGCTACGGCCGTGGCGAACTCAACCCCGCGTCGGATATCGATCTCCTGTTTCTGCTGGCCCGGAAAATGAACAAGGCGCTGGACACGTTTGTTCAGGAGGTCATCTCGGTCCTCTGGGGGATCGACCTGGAAATCGGCCACAGTTGCCGGACCCTGAGCGACTGCCAGGACCTGGCGGTGGAGGACCCCACCGTGCGCACTTCGATGATTGAAACGCGCTACCTGACCGGGGACCGGAGCCTCTACAAGAAATTGATCGCCTCGGTGCGCAAGAACGTGCTCAAAAAACGGGCGCGGGAGTTCCTGAATGAGCAGCTCCGGAAAAAATACGCATGTTATGAAAAGGGCGATCGCGTGGGCGCGAACCCGGAACCGAATATCAAGGAAGGCCCCGGCGGCCTGCGTGATTATCACGTTGCGCTGTGGGCGGTGGCGGTCCGTTTTGGTGTCCTGTCCTTCCGCGAAATCAAACGCGAAGAGGTGGTCAGCCCGCAGGAGATCGAACAACTGGAGCAGGCGGTCAATTTCACCCTGCGCATCCGCAACGAGCTGCATTACCAGACGGGGAAGAAAGGGGATGTGCTCACCTTCGATCTGCAGGAGAAAATCGCCTGTGAGCTGGGATACCGGGCGGAAGGCGGTGAGTCGGCGGTGGAAAAATTCATGCGCGAGTATTTCCTCCGGGCCACGACGATCTACCAGATTTCGGAATCCATTTTCCAGCGGTGCCTGGACACCGGACCTTCGATCACCAAAGTGATCTCCAACCTGACCGGGCGCGATCTCGGTCATGGTTTCGTGGCGCGGGAAGGTTTGCTGAGCCTCAAGGGCAATTCGGAGACGCTGTTTGAGGAATCGCCGCCGCTGCTCCTGACGGTGTTCGACCTGTGCCGGGAGCACGGTCTGAAACTGGAGGTTCCGCTCAAGCGGCTGATCCGGAAAAGCGCTCACCTGCTGGACGCGGCGGGCCTTCCCTCTGGAGAATTGGAAGCGTTCATGGCGCGCCTGCTGGAGCACCCGCACAGCGCGGTCTTCCTCCGTCAGATGCACGAGGTGAGTCTGCTGGGGCGGATCCTGCCCGAATTCGGTCTCACCCACTGCCGGGTGCAATACGATTTTTACCACCGCTTCACCTCGGACGAACACGCCCTGCGCATGGTGCAGTTTCTGGAGGAATTGCCCCAGAGCCAGAACGAAAACCTGGAAAAACTGGCCGAATATTTCGCCCGCTTAAAAGACAAGCCGCTGCTCAAGCTGGCCTGCCTTCTGCACAGCCTGGGCAACGGCCAGGGCAACGGGGGAGGCATGCCGGCCTCGGAGGCGCTGGACAACGTGTGCGCGCGGCTGAACCTCGGCCCGGCCCGGTCCACCGGACTGGCTTTTCTGGTCAACAACCTCAACACGATGAACGAGATCGCGTTCCATCAGGATATCCACCAGCCGGACAACATCCGCGCCCTCGCCACCAAGGTGCAGACGCCGGAAAGGCTGGACATGCTGGTGTTGTACAGCTACGGCGAACTCAGGGCGGTGGCGCCGGATACCTGGACCGCCTGGAAACGGCTTTTGCTCATCGAACTGTTTCACCGCACGCGCAACTTCCTGCTCAACCCGATGGGGCTCGACAACAAACCGGCCACCACCCGCGCGGCGGTTTACAAGGCGCTGGAAGGGCAATGCCCGAAAGAGGAAATCGACTTTCACTTTTCGCTCATGCTGGAAGATTATCTCGTCACCGCCGGATCGCACGACATCGTCGCCCACATCCAGTTGCTGCGGAAGATGAAGGACCAGCCGTTCATCCTGACGCATCAATACAACGCGGAGGTGGGGTTTTACGACCTGGTCATGGCCTCGGTGCATTCGCCGGACATGTTCATGAACATCGTCGGCGCGCTCACGGCCCGGGCGATGGACATCCACGGCGCGCAGATCTACACGCGAAAGGACAACAAGGTGCTCATCCACCTGCAGGTGGAAGGCGCGGAGACCTTCAAGATTCACGGGGAAGCGGAGAAGGTCTGGCGGGATATTGAACAAACCATGAAAGACCTGATGGAGGGGAAGGCGAACCTGCAGTCCCTGCTCAAATCGCGGACGCGGCTGACCTCGCAGAAGGCTTCCAAGGCGCCCATCGTGCCGAAAATCGAAATCGACAACCTGCTGGAAAACCGCTTCACCTTCATCCGCATCGAGGCGCGGGACCACCCGGGCATGCTCTACAAGATCGCCAAGGCGTTCGCGGATTTCAGCATCCAGATCCACCGCGCCAAAATCGCCTGCCGTGGCGGGCGCGGTATCGACGTGTTCTCCATCTCCCTGCGCGATACGAAAGTCTATCAGCAGGTCGTGCAGCGCAAACTGCGCGAACGCATCATCAACAACCTCCTCGTCGAAAAACTCGAAGACCTCCCCTGACCGCTGAACGTACGGCCGACGCCTTGCCGCGCTCCTTACGCAGGGCGGCTTCTTGTTGCTGAAAATTTATTCAATGAGTTCTTCTGCAAAATCGGAAAGGCCGTCATGCTGCCTGTCCGGCGAGGACCCGGGGATGGTGTAGGCGTTGTTGAGCCATTTTCCGAGGTCCTGCAGGCGGCACCGTTCCGAGCAGAAGGGAAACGAGTCGTTTCCCTCCTTATCGACGGTCTTTTTGCAGGTGGGGCAACGCGGTTGCTTGGTGGACATTTCCACTCCAGATACAACTGTTTGTGTGAGTTCCCTGGATTCGCCCAAGAATGAAAATAAACGTCATCGCGAGGGACCGAAGGGAGCGCGGCCCAGATATGCGTCCGAAGAACCCGTGCCCCGAAGGGGTAGGTCCAGAAGTCCGGATTGCTCCCTCGCTGCCGTTTCTCGCTAAAGCAAAGGCGAGATTCTTCGGGCCTCGCGGACCTTGCGGTCGGCGGCGTGACAAATCTCGCGATTTTGCTCTGAAACTCACGGTTAAAATCGTTTGTGCCAAAACATTGGCCTCGCGCCTGGCGGGTCCTCGCCGGACGGGCAGCGCAAATCCGGCCCGATTCTGCAGTAAAAATGGACTTTGATACATTGCGCTGTAAGACATTGGCCGTCCGCAAGGACCTAGCGGTAGGGCATGTCGTTGCTGCTGAGTTGTGCGTTGATGTCACGTTCGGTCTGATTTTCCTGAGTGACGAAATCTTCCAGTTCCTTCGCCGAATTGAACTCGAACTTGCGCGGTTCCTTTTGTCCGCAGATTTCCTCGTCCTGTTCGACGACCACATGCGTGCCTTCAATGGAGGCGATATTGAACTTCTTGCGCGTGTTCAGGCGCTTGAAGATTTTCCGGTACTGGATTTCAATTTCCTGATCCGTTGACATTGGGTTCTCCTTCCAATCCAAAAAAAATCCGATCCTAACAAAACGGGTGTGAGCTTATTATAAAACTTTCCGTGGAATTTCAAAGGTTTTGCCGGGCAAAATTGTGTGTTCGCGGTTCTGAAAAATAGACGCAACCGGGGGTTAATCGGTGAACCGTTTTATGTTAGAATCGTTTTGCATTTTTCGAGGTCTCGCGCATCCGCTCCGAATTCACCGGAGCGAACCATCAATCCCCGCTTTTGATTTTGCAAAGCCCTCCCGGAAGATTGCTCCCATGCCCTCTACCCGCACCCTGAAATCCGTCGCAGAATCTCTCATTAAAGAGTCTTCCACCCCGTTTTCGGCCGAAGAATATCTTGAGCGCGTCAAGAATCGCTGGCGGCGGCGCATCGCCCCGTCGACTCTGGAAGGGTTGAAGCAGAACCTGCAAGGACATCACCTGCTGATCGATTCTCCGGAGGGCGGTTACCTGCCGTACCGACTGGTGCTCAACCGTATCGGCCACCTGCCGTTGCTCATCCAGATCAGCCCGCTGGAATGGCAGAACAAGGTGATGATTCCCGGTCATCAGATGATCCCGTTCCTCTCCGGTGGTTTGGCCGAAGAGGACCTGGCGTTTGAAGACCTGGAAGGCAACGAGATGCCTCGGCGGCAGGTGTCGTTTTACATCGAAGAGGTGTTGACGCATTACGAGTATTGCGGCGAAGCGCATTTCCCGGACCGTATCCGCATCAACGAACACTTGCCCGGCAAAAGCCGCATCGATCTCACCGTGTGGGACATCGCACCGCTCGTGGAGAGCGGGAGGTTGAAGCCCGGCGACGCGATCAAAGTGACCCTGTCGGATTATCACGCGGGCCGGTTCCGTTTTTCAATTTACAGCAGGGAAGACCTGCGCCGCGACCGTCTGCGTCAGCGGGCGTTTTATGTGGCGCTGGAAACCGCCATGAAACGGCAGTGGGAGGACGAGCCTCCCAAAACGCCGACCCTGGAAAAACAGTTGCTCCGCACCCTGTATTACCTGGACGACGAATACCTCACGCCGCCGGCCCTGGCCTTGACGGATTTGATCGAATCGCTCACCCACCTCAGCCTGTACCGCGGATCGGACCGCAGTCTGCATTTTGCGCCGCTTGAGGCGGTGCTGCCGGAAGAGGCGGTGTGGGAAGAGGCGCCCCGCATGCCACAGGGCAATACCGGTTCGCTTGACGAGATTTTCCAGGACATGGGCCTCGCCTTCAGCGAACCGGAATTCAAGGCGATTTTGTATTCGCTGATGGGGCAGGACGATTTCAATCCGGAGGCGGTGTTCAAACTGCTGTTCGAAGGCAAGCAGGACGCTTTTTACAGCAAGAAACAGCACAACGCGTTTTACCGCAAACTGCGCACGATGCTCAACGCGATCTGCGTGGAGTTGAAACACCCCGAGCCGAAACTGGTCACGCAGCTGAGGACGCGCACGGCGTTCATCAAGCTGCGGCTCATCGAAATCCTGCGCTATTTTGAAGACCAGGAAGTCACCCTGCCGGACCTGCCGGAAACCATCCTCGACCAACTGGCGGATCTCGACATGTTCTGCGTCGACGCCCTGCGCAAAATGGCCGACCGGCCGCGTCCGCCGGACGTGAAGGCCATCCGCGACATCCGTCTCGGCCTCAAGGTCATGCAGCCTCACCTCGACCAGCTCGAAGAAGACATCTACTACCGCCTCGGCATTTACTAAGTGCTTGCGCGCGGCTGACGTCTTCTCGCGTACAATTCCTTCCATGGGGTTTGCTGCAGAATCTTTCCTACATAAAAAAACAATCGCCCAAGATGGGGCACTCTGAGGGCCCAAAGTCCCGAAGAATCTCGCCTTGGATGTTCGCTTTTGACTTTTGCAAAGCTCTCTTTGTCTTAGGGGGTTCCGTTGGCCCTCCGCAAGGAGCCGCGGAGGGCGTGGCCGGAAGCGGTTTCGATTTTGACGCGGACGGTGTCGCCGGGCGAGAGCGTGGCGTCCGGGCAGGTGATGAGCACGTTCCAGTATTCCGGGTTGCGGCCGCGGTAGTCCACCCCTTCGCGCAGGCTTTTCTCTTCCACCAATACCTCGACTTCATGGCCGATGAAGCTCTGCCCGGCCTCGCGCGCCAGCTCCTCCTGCAGCCGGATGAGCCGTTGCAGCCGTTCCTGCTTGACCTCGTGCGGCACGGAGTCTTCGTATTCCGCCGCCGGCGTGAAAGGCCGGGGACTGTAGGCGAACATGTAACTGTTGTGGAAACCGATGCGCTGCATGAGGGCCAGCGTCATCTCGAAATCCTCATCCGTTTCGCCGGGAAAACCGACGATGATATCCGTCGTCAGGCCGACGCCCGGCACCTCCCGTTTCAATTCCCCGATCAGGTCGACGTAGTTTTCCACCGTGTGGTGCCGCCGCATGCGGTACAGAACTGCATCGGATCCGCTCTGCACCGGCAGGTGCAGGTGGTTCATCAGCGCCGGCAGGTCGCGGTAGGCCTCGATCACCTCGCGCGTGAAGTCCATCGGGTGGCTGGAGGTGAAGCGCAGGCGTTCGACGCCTTCGACTTCCGCCACACGGTGCAAGAGCTCGTGAAAGGAACAGGACCGGTCGAGCCCCACCTTGCCGTAGGAGTTGACGTTCTGGCCGAGGAGGATGATCTCGCGCGCGCCGGCGTCGATGAGCTGGCGCGTCTCGTCTAAGATCTCCTCAGGGGAACGCGATTTTTCCCGCCCCCGAGTGTTGGGCACAACGCAGAAGGAG
>JAGQJZ010000068.1:16412-19255 GCA_020430445.1 Nitrospina sp. | reverse complement strand
GAGCACACTCAAACTGAGATGAGCATGAACGTGAAGGGAAAGAAAATCAGCGTACTGGGCATGGCCCGCTCCGGCGTGGCCGACGCCAACCTGCTCGCCCGCAGGGGGGCGAAGGTCACCGTGTTTGACGCCAGGACGGAAGACCAGCTCGCCGAACACAAGGCCCGGTTGATGCCCGGCATTGAAACCCGCTTCGGCAGCATCCGGCCGGGTGCGGATTCCGACCTGATCGTTTTGAGCCCGGGGATCGACATCGATTCCCCGGACCTCGACGAAGCGAAAGACGCGGGCATTGAAATCACCGGCGAACTGGAACTGGCGTTCCGCTTTTTCAAAACGCCGGTCATCGCCATCACCGGCACCAACGGCAAGTCCACCACCACGCAACTGGTCGGAGACCTGCTTCGCGAAGCGGGAAAGGATGTCGCCGTCGGCGGCAACATCGGCACACCCTTCTGCGATCTGGTCGAGAACCCGCCGAAGGATTACGCGGTGATCGAGGTCAGCAGCTTTCAGATGGAAACCGCGCGTGACTTTCATCCGAAGATCGCCGCCATCCTGAACCTGACGCCGGACCACCTCAACCGTCACAAGACGCTGCAACACTACGCGGCGCTCAAGGAACGCATGGCCGCGAACCAGCAGACCGGCGACGTGCTGGTGTTGAACGCGGACGATCCCGTGGTTGCGGCCATGGGCGCTCACTCCCCCGCGAAAAAAGTTTTCTTCAGCCTCAGCGGCGAAACCGGGGACGGCGCTTCGATCGACGCAGGGATGATTGAGTTGTTCAACGTGCACACCGGGCGCGAAGTCATGCCGGTTTCCGAATTGCCGCAGCCGGCCCTGTGCCAGTTGGAAAACATCCTGGCGGCGCTGGCCATTGCCGACCGCACCGGCGTGCCCACAAGCGCCATGCGCAAGACGCTCAGCCGCTTCAAAGGCCTGGAGCACCGTCTCGAATTCGTCCGCACGTACCACGGGATCGATTTCATCAACGATTCCAAGGGCACCAACACCGGCGCGCTCGAAAAATCACTCAAAGGGTTTGACCGGCCGGTGGTGCTGATCATCGGCGGACAGGACAAGGGCGGCGATTTTCAGGCGCTCAAGACCCTGTTCAAACAGAAGGTGCGCCACATGATCCTGATCGGCGAGGCCAAGCAGAAAATCCGCCACGTGCTGAACGGCAGTTTCACTTACGAAGACGCCGGTTCCATGCAGGAAGCCGTCTCGCTCGCCAGCGCCCGCGCGAACGAGGGCGATGTCGTCCTGCTGTCTCCGGGATGCGCCAGTTTCGACATGTTCCGCGACTACGAAGACCGCGGCAGGCAGTTCAAGGAAATCGTCAACCAGCTTAAATAAAAAACCGTCACAAACGAATGAACGCCAAGAACACAACCAAACAGTCCCACTTCGACACCCTGCTGGCGCTGATCGTCTGCGCCCTGGTGCTGACCGGTATCGTGATGGTGTATTCCGCCAGCGCCGTGTACGCGCAGGAGGAGTACCAGGATTCCCTGTACTTCCTCAAGCGCCACCTGCTGTGGGTTCTGATCGGCACCGGCGTGCTGGTGGCGGCGCTCAAGACGGACTATCACAAGCTGCACGCCCTCACCTACCCGGCAATGGCGGGCACGCTCGGGCTGCTGCTGATGGTGATGCTGCCCGGCTTGGGCATGGAAGCGGGCGGCGCGCGACGCTGGCTGAGCCTCGGCGTCTTCAATTTCCAACCGTCGGAACTGGCCAAGTTCACCGTCATCCTGTTCATCGCCCGGTCGATGGTCAAACGCGCCGACAAGCTGCGCGACTTCGCGTACGGCTACCTGCCCAACCTGATCGTACTCGGTATTTTCTTCACGCTGATCCTGTTGCAGCCGGACTTCGGCACCGCGCTCATCATTTCGGTGGTCGCCTTCACCATGCTGTTCGTCGCCGGCGTGCGGCCGAAGTTCCTGGTGTATTCCGTACTCGCCGTCCTGCCGTTCCTGGTGACGGCGGTCCTGAGCCACACCTACCGCACGCGGCGCATCCTGGCATTTCTTGATCCCTGGCAGGACCGCGCGGACTCCGGCTTCCAGGCGGTGCAATCGTTCCTCGCCTTCGGGCAGGGCGGCTTCTGGGGACTCGGGCTGGGCGACAGCCGGCAAAAACTGTTTTACCTGCCCGAAGCGCATACGGATTTCATCTACTCGGTGATCGGGGAAGAACTCGGCCTCGTCGGCGCTCTCGGCGTGCTGATCCTGTTCGGCATGCTACTGTGGCGCGGCTTCAGCACGGCCTACCGCGCACGCGACCTTTTTGGAACGCATCTGGCCTTCGGGCTGACGCTGGTCATTGGAATACAGGCGCTCACCAACATGGGAGTGGCCACAGGAATTCTGCCGACCAAGGGACTGACCCTGCCCTTCATCAGCCTGGGCGGATCGTCGCTGGTGGTCAGCATGTTGTCTATGGGAGTTTTGTTGAATATTTCGGAACACGCCACCCGGGCCTGACGGCGCGATGTCGAAACGGGTGGTCATTGCGGGCGGCGGCACCGGCGGGCATTTGTACCCCGGCATCGCACTCGCAAGAGAACTGATGGAACACGACGCGAACATTGAAATCGTATTCGTCGGCACCGAGCGCGGCATCGAATCGCGCGTGCTGCCGAAAGAAAGCCTGGCGCTCAAGACCATCGCCTCCGCCGGGCTCATCGGCAAGCGCGGAATGAGCAAGCTTGTCTCCGCCCTGAAGCTGCCCGTCGGCGCGTTGCAGGCGATGGGATTCCTCATCGCCAACCGGCCGCGGCTGGTGGTCGGCGTCGGCGGCTACGTTTCGGGACCGGTGCTCGCCGCAGCGCC
>JAGQJZ010000068.1:0-16314 GCA_020430445.1 Nitrospina sp. | reverse complement strand
GAACGCCTGGCCGGGGGTGACCAACCGCATCCTCGGCAAATGGGTCGACCGCGTCTGCATCAGTTTCGAGGAAGCGCGCTCGTTTTTTCCGGACAACAAGGTGGTGGTGACCGGCAACATGATCCGCAAATCGTTTTCCAAAGCCGAAGAACCGCAACCGGCGGAACCGGACCAGCCGTTGAACGTGCTGGTCCTCGGCGGCAGCCAGGGCGCGCGCTCGATCAACCGCGCCGTGACCGCCGCGCTGGAGCCGCTTGTGGAATTCAAAAACCGGGTGCGTTGGACCCACCAGACCGGTGAGGCCGACACCGAAACCGTGAGGCAGTCCTATGAGATACAGAACTGGCAGGCGGAAGTGGCCCCGTTTTTTTTCGACATGGAATCCCGCTACCGGCAGGCGGACCTGGTGATCTGCCGCGCCGGGGCGACGACGCTGGCGGAAATCACCGCCTGCGGCAAGCCCTCGGTGCTGATCCCGTTCCCCCACGCCACGCACAACCACCAGGAGATGAACGCCCGCGTGCTGGAAGCGGCGGGCGCGGGGGTGGTGATCCTCGATTCGGAAGTTAACGGCGAAATAATCGCCGCGCACATAACGGAAATGCTCCGGAACCCGTCCCTGCGCTTACAGCGCGCCCGCGCCAGCTTCGCGCTGGGAAGGCGCGATTCAACGCGCCGGGTCATGGAGCAGTGTCTTGAACTGATTGAACGTCGCGCCGCCTGATCAAACGGGCGGTGAGGAACCATGCAGCATGTTTCTTGGAAAAACAAAACGGATTCACTTTATCGGCATCGGAGGCTCCGGCATGAGCGGCATCGCTGAGGTGCTCATCAATCTGGATTACGAAGTGACCGGTTCCGACCTGTCGCGCACGCCGCTGACAGGCCGCCTGGAACGGCTGGGCGCGAAGGTGCTCTACGGCCACGACGCGGCGCACGTCGCCGAAAGCCAGGTGGTGGTGACCTCCAGCGCGGTGAAAGCCGACAACCCCGAAGTCCTGGAAGCGCGCAGGCGGATGATCCCCGTCATCCCGCGGGCGGAGATGCTGGCGGAACTGATGCGCATGAAGCACGGCATCGCCATCGCCGGAACGCACGGCAAGACCACCACGACCTCGCTCGTCGCCACGGTGCTTGCCGGAGGGCACCTCGACCCCACGGTGGTGATCGGCGGTCGTCTGAAGAGCGTCGACAGCCACGCCAAGATGGGCACCAGCGAGTTCCTCGTCGTCGAGGCGGACGAAAGCGACGGCTCGTTCCTGAAACTGTTCCCCACCATCGCGGTGGTCACGACGCTCGATGAAGAACACATGGATTTCTACGGCACGCTCGACAACATGAAGGCCGCGTTTCTGGATTTTCTCAACCGCCTGCCCTTCTACGGCACCTCGGTGCTGTGCCTGGACGACGCCAACATCCAATCGCTGATTCCGAAACTGGAAAAGCGGCACATCACTTACGGCCTGACCAGCCAGGCGGACTACACCGCGCGCGGCATCGAAATACAGGGTCTCGACACCTGGTTCAACGTCTTCCACCACGGCGAGGAACTGGGGCGGATCCATTCCGTCGCGCCGGGACGCCACAACGTGCTCAACACGCTGGCGGCGGTGGCCGTCGGCATGGAACTGAACCTGTCGTTCGAGGCGGTGGCCACGGCGTTGAAAGATTTTCGCGGCGTCAAACGGCGCTTCGAAATCATCCACCAGTCCGAAGAACTGATCGTGGTCGACGATTACGGTCACCACCCGGCGGAAATCCAGGCCACCCTGCGCACCGCCAAAGAGGTGTGGCCCAACCGCAGGCTGGTGGTGGTGTTCCAGCCGCACCGCTATTCACGCACGCAGCACCTGCTCGACCAGTTCTGCTCCGCGTTCAACGATGCGGACCAGTTGCTGGTGCTCGACATTTATCCCGCCGGAGAGGAGGCGATTCCCGGTATCAGCGGAAGCCGGGTCGCAGACGGCGTTATGGAATACGGACACAAGGATGTCCATCATCTCCCCACGATCCGGGACGCCCTGGATCATCTGTTTCAGAACCTGCAACCCGGCGACGTCGTCATGACGCTCGGCGCCGGAAATGTCTGGGAACTGGAACAAGACCTGCTCGCCAACCTTCCCACGGCGCTTGGCCGGGGGACTCCTGAGAAGGACACCCGTTGATGTTACACGACACCTGGAAAACCCGTCTCATCCGCTTTGCCCATCTGCAGGCTTACGGGAAACCGGCCCGCCAGGCCACCGCTTCGCAATCGTGCCGGACCATTCTGGGCCGCACCCTTTACAAGAGAAAGTCCATGACCAGTTCCAGCCATTGGCTCAACCAGATCAAGGGAGAGGTGCGGCCGGATGAAATGATGTCGCAACACACCTCGCTCCGGGTGGGCGGACCGGCCGACCTGTACATCCTGCCGCAGGACCTGGAAGATCTGAAACTGATCCTGCGGAATCACGGAGATTCTCCGCTGTTCTTCCTCGGTGAAGGTTCCAACCTGCTGATCAGCGACCGGGGCGTGCGGGGGATCGTGGTGTCCCTCAAGCGCGGGTTCAAGCGGATCACCCTGCCGGAGTTTTCCACCAACGCCCAGGGCGAAGAAGTCGCAACGCTCAAAGTGGGCGCGGGCGTCAAGATGTCCTACCTCGCCAAGTTCGCCACCAAATACGGGCTCACCGGGATGGAAGACCTCGTCGGCGTGCCGGGCTCCCTCGGCGGCGCGGTCGTGATGAACGCCGGCGCGGAAGGCACCGAAACAGGCGACGTGCTCAAAAGCGTCACCGTCCTCAACGCGGAAGGCGACCTGGTGACTTACGGGCGGGACCAACTGGAATTCAAATACCGCAAGACGATTTTTCCGCAACAGCCCGGGGTCATCGTCCATGCTGAAATCGTATTGAAGACGGGCGACGCGGCGGAAATCCAGGGCCGCATCGACCGCCATCTGAAACGGCGCAGCCAGACCCAACCGCTGTCGCTGCCGAACTCCGGGTCGGTGTTCAAGAACCCGCAAGGGGAAAAGGCCGGGCAACTGATCGAACAGGCCGGGCTCAAGGGATACACCGTGGGCGATGCCTCGGTTTCCATCAAGCACGCCAATTTTATCGTGAACAAGGGATCGGCAACCGCTGCCGATGTACGCGCCGTCATCGACCACGTGCGTGCCAAGGTGAAGGAACGGAACGGAATTGAACTGGAGACGGAAGTGATCATCGCCGGCGACTGGTGAGTCGCGGCGGCAGCGCGGCGTGACACGCCGCGAATACAAACAAAGGGTCCGTACACAAAGGTTCCCCCTCCTTCCTTTGGTCCCGGCCTCCTGACCCGAGGCCGGGGCGGACCCCGCTTTATGAAAGGCGCAATCCCGATGGATTCGCTTGAAAACAAAACCATCGCCGTGCTCATGGGCGGCCTGTCGAAAGAACGCGAGGTCTCGATGACCACCGGCACGGAAGTGCTGAACGCGCTCCTGCGCCAGGGGCTCAAGGCCGTGAAAGTGGAAGTCGGCCGGGATGTCGCCGCGCGTCTGGCGGAGTTGAAGCCGGACATCGCCTTCATCGCCCTGCACGGCACCTTCGGCGAAGACGGCGCGATCCAGGGCCTGCTCGAGTGCATGCGCATCCCCTACACCGGTTCCGGCGTGCTGGGCAGCACACTGGCCTACAACAAGGTGGCGACCAAACGCATTTTGACGGTGGAGGGCATTCCGACCCCCCGTTACGCCGTGTTCTACAAGGGACGCTTCGACGGCGCCCCCTGCCCGCTTCCCTTGCCGGTGGTCGTGAAACCGTCGGACCAGGGATCGAGCATCGGCGTCAGCGTCGTGCGCAAGGAGTCGGAATGGAAACCGGCGCTGAACATGGCGTTTGAAATTTCGGAAGAAGCGCTGGTCGAGGAATTCATCGACGGCAAATTGCTGGCGATCGGGATGAACGAAGACAACCCCATGCCGATCGTCCACATCCGGCCCAAGTCCGGGTTTTACGATTATGAAGCGAAATACACGTCGGGCAAGACGGAGTACGAGTGCCCGGCGCAACTGACCGCAAAACAGGTGGAAGCCTGCAACCGCGTGGCGCGGAAGGTTTACCGCGTCCTGCGCGGCCGGGGATTTCCACGGGTGGACGTGATCCTGTCCACGGAAGGGACTCCCTACGTTCTGGAGATGAACACGATTCCCGGCATGACGCCGCTCAGCCTGCTGCCGATGGCGGCCAAACAAAGCGGACTCGAATTCGACGCGCTGGTGCGGGAAATCACCCGGTCGGCGCGGCTCGACATCCCTGAGGAGAGCACGGCATGACCTTCGCCGTAGCGGAACGCAAACTGACGCACCCGGCGCGCAAGCGCCATCTGCAGGAACCGCCGCACAAGAGGCGGAGCCGGCACAGCCGTCAGGAAGAAGCCGAACGCCGCCCGTGGCTGCCGGACCTCGGCGTGCTGTTCAAAACCGCGGCCGAAACCTTCGCCCGCGGGGTGCTGATTCTGGCGTTCTGTTTCGGCGCGGTCCACGCCTACCTGTTCCTGACCACCTCGAGCCGGTTCGCCGTCAGCCAGGTTTCCTTTCAGGGTGTGGAACGGTTGAGCCAGCAGAGCCTACTGGAGAGCATGCCGCAACTGGCGGGAGAGAACCTGTTCCTGCTGGATCTGGAAAAACTCACCACCTCGCTCACCCGGCACCCGTGGGTGAAAACCGCGTCGATCCAGCGCAAGTGGCCGAACGCGGTGTTCGTCCAGATCGAGGAACGGCAGCCCTACGCCCGCATTCAACTGGAGTCCGTTTATGTCATGGACAACTTCGGCACCCTGGTCACCCACGACGCCGAGGAGTTTGCGCACCTGCCGTTGATCACCGGCATGTCCGGCGCGGCTCCGGAACTGGGACAACAGGTGATTTCCGAGGAGGTGCTGCGGGGACTCAAGGCCATGCATTATCTGAACCAACTGGAGTTTTTCGCCGAAGACCCGGTGACCACGGTGGAAGTGACCGGCCCGCACCTGTTGACGTTTTCCACGCGCGACCAGGGGTTGAAGGTCCGGCTGGCGGCGGACGCGGTTCAGGAAGGGTTTCACAATTTCAAAATCATTCTCGACGCGCTCAAGCCGACCGGCGAGGGCGTCGAGTCCATCGATCTGTCGTTTTCAAACAAAGTGGTGATCAAACCGAAACCGGGGCATAAGGGTTTCGGCAATCCCCACAAAGCGTAACCCGTTAGGAGGGGTAGGTCTCATGTCAAAACATCACAAACTGGTGGTCGGGCTCGATATCGGCACCACCAAAATATGCTGCATCATCGCCGAGGTCAGCTCGCACGGTGATATCGAGATCATCGGTCTCGGCCAGGCCGCGTCGCGGGGTCTGCGCAAAGGCGTCGTGGTCAATATTGAAAGCACCGTGGAGTCCATCAAGCACGCGGTGGAAGAGGCCGAACTGATGGCGGGAACGGAGGTGGAATCCGTTTTCGTCGGCATCGCCGGCGGGCACATCAAGAGCCTGAACAGCCACGGCATCATCGCCGTCAAAAACCGCGAGATCAACACGCAGGACATGGAGCGCGTCATCGAGGCGGCGAAGGCAATCGCCATCCCGCTCGACCGCGAGGTCATCCACGTCCTGCCGCAGGAATACATCGTCGACCACCAGGACGGCATCAAAACGCCGCTGGGCATGGCCGGCGTGCGGCTGGAAGCCAAGGTCCACATCGTCACCGCGGCGGTGACTTCGGCGCAGAACATCGTCAAGTGCGTCAACCGCGCGGGGCTGGGCGTCACCGACATCGTACTGGAACAACTGGCGTCCAGCGAATCGGTGCTCTCGGCGGACGAAAAGGAACTGGGCGTCGCCATCATCGACATCGGCGGCGGCACCTCCGACCTGGCGATCTTCTACCAGGGCGCGATCAAGCACACGTCCGTGCTCGCCATCGCCGGCGCGCAGATGACCAACGACATCGCCATCGGCCTGCGCACCCCCAACACGGAAGCGGAGAAGATCAAGCACGTCCACGGCTGCGCCTACTCCGGGCTGGTGGACGAGGACGATCACATCGAAGTGCCGGGAGTGGGCGGACGCACGGACATGACCATCTCGCGCCACATCCTCAGCCAGATCATCGAGGCGCGGACGCGCGAGATGTTCGAAATGCTCAACCACGAAATCGAGACCTCCGGTTTCCGCGACATGATCTCCTCGGGCATCGTGCTGACCGGCGGCACCTCGTGCGTGCGCGGCATGGCGGTTCTCGCCGAGGAAGTGTTCCAGATGCCGGTCCGCATCGGCACCCCCACCGGGTTTGCCGGGCTGGTCGACGTGGTGAACAACCCGATCTACGCCACGAGCACGGGACTCATCCATTACGGGGTGCGGTCTCACCGCCAGGGCAATGTTCATGAACTTGAGGGTCGCAATCTTTTCGATAAAATTTTCAGCCGAATGAAAGGCTGGGCGGAAGAATTCTTTTAAGCCAAAAAGGAGGACAACATGGGTCTGATTGAATTTGAACAAGAGAACGAGTACTCGGCCTGCATCAAGGTCGTGGGCGTCGGCGGGGGCGGCACCAATGCCGTCAACTCGATGGTTCGCTCCCACATTCAGGGAGTGGAGTTCATCGTCGCCAACACGGACGTCCAGTCGCTTGAAGCGTCGCCGTGTGCGTACAAACTGCAACTGGGCACGGACTCGACGAAGGGCCTGGGCGCGGGATCGAACCCGGACATGGGCCGGCTGGCAGCGGAGGAAAGCAAAAACCAGATCCGCGGCATGCTGGAAGGCGCGGACATGGTGTTCATCACCGAACCGCCGGCATGGGCGGCGGTACCGGAACCGGCGGCACCCCGATTGTCGCGGAAGTGGCGCGGGACGTCGGCGCTCTCACGGTCGGCGTGGTCACCCGGCCTTTCGAGTTCGAAGGCAACCGGCGCAAAAAACAGGCGGAAGCCGGGTTGGAGGAGTTGAAGAAAGCGGTCGACACGCTGATCGTGATCCCCAACCAGAAACTGCTCAGCTTCATCGGCAAGCAGACGTCGCTCATGCACGCGTTCAAGGAAGTCGACGACGTGCTGCGGCAGGCGGTGTGCAGCATTTCCGATCTCATCGTCATCCCGGGACTGATCAACCTCGACTTCGCCGACGTGAAAACCATCATGTCCGGCATGGGCAAGGCGCTGATGGGCTCCGGCATCGCTTCGGGTGAAAACCGGGCGGCGGAAGCAGCGCAGAACGCCATCTGCAGTCCGTTGCTGGACGACGCGGCGGTGGACGGGGCGCAGGGCGTGCTGATCAACATCACCGGCGGCGAGGACCTGACGCTGCACGACGTCAACGAAGCCGCGATGCTGATTCAGAAGTCGGCTCACAACGACGCGCACATCATCTTCGGCGCGGTCATCGACAAGTCGATGCAGGACGAAATGCGCGTCACCGTGATCGCCACCGGATTCCAGGAAGCGCACAAGAGCACGAGCCTCGGCCTGGTCGCCTCCCCCGCTCAGGAATCGCCCATGCCGCTGCGTCAGGTGGTCGGCGGCGAGCCTGAAATGGTGGACGCGGTTGCCGAGGAAGAGGAAGGGGAAACCCTCTCGACTTTCAAGCGCAACAACCTGAAGAAGCTGGCGCAAACGATCAAGAAGGAAGCGCATGGCAGCCTGGCCAATGCGGCGAATTTTGACATTCCCACTTTCTTGAGAAAACACGCCGACTGAGCCGGTTTTAAGCAATAAAAAAAAAGCCGCCCACCCCTACCGGGGTTGGGCGCTTTTCTTTTTTTGACTAGAGCTTGTTCAAATTCCAGTTGTAATCCAAGTAGTCGAGGTCCCCCGATTTCAGCGCGGCTCGGGCGGATGGCGGCGCGTAGGGCGTGAGGAACCCGGGCACGCCGCCACGGCTTTCAAAATCCTCCGCAAACCATTTGAAAATAGAAGAGACCGCGACGTCCCCTCCGTCCACGGTCAGGCCCTTCGACGGATTGGCGAGGAAAAGCCGCATCTGATCGTCGAGTTGCCGGTCCAGCGCTTCCACCGTGTAGGCTTCCGGCCTCAGGTCCGGGCAACTGACCGAAGCGCAGACGATGGCCACGTGAATACGCGGATCGCCCATCGGACGCAGGATTTCATGTTCGATTTCATTCAGGGTGACGGTCTTGCCCCCCACCTTGCCCACGTCCTTTTTCCAGACGGAAGAAAACAGGCCGCCCGCGTCCTTGATGCTGTTGACGGGGTAATGGTCGAGCACCATTTTGACGGCCATGATATTGTAGGTGTTGATCCAGAACGCGAGCTTCTGTTCGCGGGATTTTAATGCCGCGGGGGGAAACGCTTCCAGCGCCCGGATCGTCCTGGCGTATTCCGGGTCTTTTTGAAGCGCCGGGTAGTCCACGCCGTTGAGTTTGACCCCGTCGAGGGTGACCGGCTTGACATATTTTTTGAGCAGGGCGTCCCAGCCGGTAAAATCGAAAGCCTGGGCATTGCCGGACAGCAGAATGCTTGCTATAAGAAAGAGGCTGAGTTTCACCACCTGATTTCGCATGAATCGCTCCCGAAAAAACACTCATTAAAATGCTCTCACAGTTCAGTCGGCAACACCAGCCTTCCCTTACACATTCATAACCCGGACCTGTTACGATAAAACCATGATCACGAACCCTCAAGATTACCTGTTTGTATCCGACCTCGACGGCACCCTGCTCGAACCCGGCGGCCATTTTCCGGACGCCCTGGCGGAGCGGCTCAACCGCCTGATCGAGCGCGGGCTCAATTTCACAATCGCCACCGCGCGGACGTACGACTCGGCGCACCCCCTGTTGAAAAAGGTCAACCTCACCCATCCCGCCATCCTGTTCAACGGCGTGTTCCTGACCGAGTTTCACACGGGACACAATATTCTTGAAACAGACTTCATCCAGCACGACGTGGTGCACGGGGTCATGGACCTGCTGCGTCCCAACCAAATGGACCCGTTCGTCTACACGTATGGAGAAGAATCGCGCGTCATGCACGGCAAGGCGGACAACCCCGGCGCGCAGCGTTACCTCGACAGCCTGGAAACCGACCGCCGCCTGTGCCAGGTGGAGGACTACCACTTCGTCAACGGCGAGCGCATCGCCGGGTTTCTGGTGATCGACCGGCCGGAGAAACTGACCCCGATCCACGATCACCTGAAGACCACCTACCCGCACGACCTCAACCTGTATTTCGCGGAAGACATCTCCGACCCCGGTTTTTACTGGCTGCAGGCCTTCCACGCCGAAGCCAACAAGGGGAGCATGGTCCGGCGCCTGGCCGAGCATTCCGGATTCCCGCTGGAGAAGATCGTCGTCTTCGGCGATTACCTGAACGACCTCGAAATGTTCAAGATCGCCGGCAAGGCGCTGGCGGTGGGAAACGCTCTCGACACGGTCCTTGAAGCCGCGGACGCGATCATCGCTCCCAATTCCGAGCAGGGCGTCATCCGCTATCTGGAATCGCTCGGATTCTGACTCCCCCTTGCCTCAGAACCTGCAGGAGAATAAAATGGGGAAATCCTCAAGCACGCATTGTGCATCGTAACGGATATGGACACCTCACGAGGCTAATCACCATGGCAGACGAGAATAAAGAATCGCAGGACGCTCCCCAGGAACCCGAAAACACCGTTTACCAGCGGGACAAAACGGCGAAGGAACCGCGCGCCGGACAAACCGAAGGCGAGACCGCGCCCAAACCGAAGCCGAAAATCAAGCCACGCAAGGTTTTCGTTGCCAAGAAGGTCAAAGCCAAGACCGACAAGCCGATGGAGCACCGCACGCGGCAGATCATCGTGTCCAGCCTGGAGGCGGCGGAAGCCCTCCGCAAGATCGTCGAGGAATTCCAGGAAGACCTGGCCAAGGTGCCCTCGGACGATCCGGACAAGGTGTTCGAGGATTACGAAAAAACGGAAAAGTTTTTCGGCCGGCTGGCGAAAAAATACAGCCTGTGCCCGTCCAAACTGGTGGGTGGCGACCTCGACTGGATTTACCGCAACATGCCCGTTCCGGACACCCTGACGGAGGAGGTCGTTGAGGCCATCCTGAAAACCGAGAAGATGATGATCCCCGAGCCGGTGAAATCCAAACTCGGCTACCACGTCCTGCTCGTCTGCGAGACCGTGGTCAGCAAACGCAGCACGGAACAAAAAACAGAGGAAATGGACCCGCGGCTGATGCAGATGCTGGAACGCGACCGGTCGGAGATCCAGGCTCCCGGCAAGGACATGCAGATTCCGGGGTAACCGCCGCGCTTTAATCTCTTTCGCTACCTCCGCCCCCTGCTGTACCAGGCCAGCACACGCATCAGCAAACCGGCGACGTTGTGGATCCCCCAGGTCAAAATTGTGCACAAGAGGATCCTGCTCCGGGACTCCGGCGCAATGATGGCTAGCAGAGGGGGACCGAGCAATCCAATCCGGTAGGCCAGGCGTTCGAACTCCAGATTGCAGATATCCCGCGCCAGTTGCATCACCCCGTAAGTGCCCAGAGCCGCCCCGGCAATCTGCCGTCCGCGTGACAATTGCGCGAGCGGCCCCATGCCGCGAATGGCACGGACACCAAAATAGAGACTCGCCCCCACGACGAAAATATTGCCCGCCAGGCGGATCATCCGGAAGGAACGCGGGTATTCCCCCACGCGCGGAACCAGATCGTCGGTTTCCCTGCTGGGCATTCTCAATTCACGGCTCGACGCCGATTCGGCGACGGAGACCAGGGCGTTCCGGCGGAGCGAGAGGTAATGGATTTCCCGGACCAGACGCCCCTGGCTGGACGCGTTGTAAAGGGGCGAAGGCCGGCCCGTACCGCGCACCGTGGGCCCCAGGTCCACCACCCGGAGAGGCGGATCAACCAGGCGCGGTCCCCTGTCCACCAGAAGCTGCCTCCCCACGATGCGCTCCAAATGCTGGATCGCCCATAGCACGCAGTTTTTATACGCCTGTTCGCCGTAATTCAGGGCCGGGCCTCCCTGCGAAACACGGCGCTCGGGATTGGTCGTGTAATCCGCTTCAATCCTGCCCCGCTCCGTGTAAGCCCGCAGCAATCCCGACAGTTCGCGGTAAGCCTGCAACGCCGTCCCCCGGTCGACCTGGAACTCCACCGTCTGGGCCGTCGGCAGGTCCAGCATAAAGCGGTTGTCATAGATCCGCCCCGGGTGAGCCCTTCCGCCCCGGACCCTCGACTGGGTGAACACAGTCAGCCCATTGGCGCCAAATCCCACCACCAGGACAATCCGCCCGCCGATCCGGACGTAAATGCCCGTATGGCCCCATTTTTTTTCCAGGAGTTTTGGGCTTTCCAGAACCGTCTTGAGATGCTGGTAGGCTGAGGTCAGGATATTGCCGGAGGACATGCTCGACACCATCACCAGCCCGATGGCATTGGGGCCGGCGGGGGCGAACCCTTCCGCCAGATGGCGGGTGGGACCAAAATAGGTGTACGTCACCAGGGCGCGGTACATCTCGAGGATCTGGTCGTCGGCCCAGTTGATGAAACTGATGGTGGCGTTCAGGGGGTACAGCAGCATTGCAAGGCCGCGCCGCGCCCGTTGCCCCAGGGTGCTGCGAACCGGAACGATTTCCCGGCCGGAGCCACTACTGGAACTGGAAGCCTCGTCGCCTGATGAACCTCCTGGCACCGCGATCTCCTTTCGGCAAACACCCGTTATCAATGACGTGAGTCCCGGATTATATATTACCGATAGGATAATTTATATAAATTATTATAAAATTAGTTAAAATTGATAACCTCCGCCTTCGATCACGCTACCCGGCCTACGACCCCGGATACCCCGTCCAAAACTCCGCCCCACCCCCATCAAACCCATTGAAAAACTAGCGAATCCATTGACAAGCCCCCGGAAAATCCATATCCTGCTTGCGCATTTTCTGCGGTTCAAAGCTTCTGCTTCATCTCCACTCATCCAATGCCAATATCTTTTGGCTGTCGGCAATTTACTTATCCGATTTAAAAATTGAGGAGGCGTCCTTTTCCATGCAAACACAACGGACACCCATTCACAGGTATTTGCACTTTTTGCTTTTGGCCTCACTGTTCATGGCGGTGGGATGCAGCTCAAACCCCAAAAGCCATATCGGCGCTTTTTCCCAGGCGGCGGCGCAACTGGCGGAAGAAACGAAGCGGGGCTACCAGATCGTCAACAGTGGCACGTATGAAGGCAAAGTCTACGACCTCGCTTCGGACACCTCGCTCAAAATTAACGACCCCAGCCAGGTCCAATCCATGCTGGCCGTGAAGTTAAAACCGGAAATCGACAAGCGCGTCGGCGCGCTCGACAGCATTCAAAGCTACGCCCAGGCCCTTTCCGACCTGAGCGCGGCCGAATTCGGCCGGGACATGGACAGGGCCACCCGGGACCTCAACGGCGCGATGAAGGGCCTGAATACCAACGTGCAAAAACTCGGCGGCAGCCACACCATTTCCGACAAATCCATCCAGCTCGTGGCCACCGCCGTCAACGCGATCGGGTCCACCATCCAGGAAAAGATGCGGCGCAAGGCGATCAAGGAAATCGTCATTCAAACCAATCCGGCGGTGCAGGATCTCTGCGCCATCCTGAAAAAGGAATTCCCCGCAATGGTCCAGTTCGCCAACGCGGGATTCCAACTGGCCTACACGGAAATCATCAAGGACTATGAAAAACGCAAAAACCAGATGCCGCTGGAAGAACGCGTTTCCGCGATCAGGGACATACACAACCGGATCGAAGCATCCGACCGTTTGAACGATTATCCGCCGAAGCTGGCCCAGGCCGCCGACCATCTGGCAACCGCGCACGCAGCGCTGTACCAGGCCGTCATGGACGACCAGTTCACGACGAATGAACTGGTTTCAAAAATCGGCGAGATGGCGGCGTTTGGGAAATCCATCAAACAATTCAACGACAGCATCGCAACGCCCTGACGGCCGAACCTTTTTCTGAATCTCACGCATATTTGTGGAGGAACCCATGGCAGAAACCCTGCGCGGCAACCTGAGCGACACAATAAACGAATTGAACAAACTGCTGCTGCTTTCCGTCAGCGAAGAAGAAGACACCCGGCTCCGCCAACTGCGCAGGGTCTATAAAAACCTGTGGGAAGAAACCATCCTCAAGGATTTGCAGGCGAATGCCGCAGAACTGCAACCGGCCATCGCATCGCTGCAGGAAGCGCGTCAGGCCGCAGTCGAGGCTGTTCAGGACTCGCAAAAAGTGGCGGGGGCGATTGATAAAGCGGTCAAGGCGGCGAAAGCCGTGGACAAGATCGTGCAAACCGGCATGGGCCTGCTGGCGTGACAACCCGCCCTCTCAACCAGGGGGGGAACAGCACCGTGTCATGCAGAATTTCTTTCCAAAGCAAAACCTGCCAGCACGCGCGTCTTTCACAACCACACGGTGTTTAAGAACTCTGGATTGATTTCCTTCGGCAGGTTCAGGACAGGGCTCTGCATGATTCCCCGCAATAAGGGAAGCGGTAAGGGTCTCGCCGCCGGGCAGACCCCACGGCCGTGCTGCATCTTTCGGGACAGGGCGTCCTCGAAATTTTTCTTCGGCAAAATAATCTGAAGTCTTCTCACCGGTTCCAGCCCGGCGATCAGGTCTTGAACAGGAACAGCAGAATACCGAACACCACGCTGAGCCCGATCACCCAGCTCATGAATTTAAGCATTTTGTCGCTGTCCACACCCGCCTCCTGAAAATATTGAACGGTTATTTTTTACAACAACCCGCGTTCCCAGACAAGTCCCCTGCCTCCTAAAGCTCATTTCAGGGAAGGCTATCCGCTTCAAGGACTCCTCGGATTTACCAAAAGACATCATTGCGAGGAGCATTCGCGACGAAGCAATCCAGACTTCTGGATCGCCGCGCTCCCTTTTGGTCGCTCGCGATGACGAGAACTATTTTTACAGATGTGTTGGAAACTTCGACCCGTTTTTCCAGCTTTGGCTAAAGATCCAACGGCTTGTTGAGATCGCCGGAGAGGATCATGTCGACCGGGGTGGCGTGCTTTTTCTTCGTGTTGCACTCCTTGCAGGCGGGGACGATGTTGCCTTTGGTCGAGCGCCCGCCGCGCGACAGCGGCACCACGTGGTCCATGGTGATCTCCTCCGCCGCGAAGGTCTTGCCGCAATAATGGCACACGCCTTTCTGCACCAGCGCCTGCCACCAGGAGGTGGAGCGCAATTGCCGCGCCTTTTCCTTTTCCCTCTTTACAGTCGCGGGGTCGGGTCCCGAATCGCCCTTCCCTGCCCGTTCACGCGCCACGGCCGGCCTCCGCAAAAGGTTTGAGCAACAGGGACGGATTGAGGTTTTCCCGCACGGCGCGTACGGTGGCCGACGGGCTCCCCTTCGGGTACCAGCGCAGGTCGGCGTGATCGAAGCTGAAACTGAGCGCGCCGGACAGCCACTCGCGCCAGGTCCAGAAACAACTGCCCCAGCCAAACTCGAACACCGGGTCGATGTGTAACTCGAACGTGCGGCCGCGCGACTCAAACGTCCGCCCCATCAGGTAGAGGCTTTGCAGTTCCAGTTTGTTGGGCAGGCGCCAGTCGGAAAACCCGCCCAGTTTTTTCTGATTGAGACGGGCGACATAGCCTTCGGCCTCGTACCAGGTCATGTAATTGCCGGATTCGGCATAGGCGTAGCTCTCCTCCCACATGAGGCCGGTGGCGGTGTCGGTGATGGCGCCGTTTCTGTGATCCTGGAAGCGTTCGGTCATGGCATCGGGCTCTTTTTACGGAATGTGTAACCGCATTCGGGGATGTCTCCCGGCTCTTCCGGGTATTTCAGGCACAGGAGCGGTTTTTCCGGCGAGTTGTGAACGCGGCAGCCATTGTCTTCGGTGAGCTGTTCGCAGGGGATGTCGAGCTCGTAAAACAGCCGGTTGGTGGCGACATCCTCCCCCACCACGCGGATGCCGCGGTATTTCATGTAAAGGCGGAGTTCCTCCAGGCTGCCGTGCTGGCGCAGGGTGACATCGCGCACGGCGGTGATGTTCACCATCCGGCAGCATTCCCCACATTGATGGCATTCCCCTTCGCGAATCCACATGACGCCCCCTTCAGTCTTTTTTGCGCTTTTTACCGCCCGGATCGGGGTACGTCACCGTCACCATGGTGTGGATGCCGCCGCGGACGAAGAAATCGCCCACCACCTGCATGTGCCGGGGTTTGATCGCCTTGACGATGTCGTCGAGAATTTGGTTGGTCACCGCCTCGTGGAACGCCCCCTCGTTGCGGAAAGACCACAAATAGAGTTTGAGCGATTTCAGTTCAACGCAGAGCTTGTCCGGGGTGTAACTAATTTCGATGGTGGCGAAATCCGGCTGGCCCGTCATCGGGCACAGGCAGGTGAATTCCGGGCATTCCATATGGATTTCGTAATCCCGCTCCGGGTGCGGATTCGGGAACGTTTCAAGCTGTTTCGAGGGTTGTTTTTTCGGCATTTATAAAGTTTTCCCCAATTTTTTGAAAAATTTTACGATTCCGCCTTGCCATCCGGAATCCGGGTCTTATTTAAGATAAGCACTCTCCCAAGGCAAGTGCTAAAAAGGCCCAAGACCGGGCGAAATGACGACTTAACCGCAAAATCCACACAAAAATACAGTTCAGACCGGCCACCGTCCCCGGTGGCATGCGTTTAATGTCATTTAAACCGAAAGTGTAACATTTTTTGAAAAAGGAGTGGAAGATTATGAAAATTCGTCCGTTGCAAGACCGCATTCTGGTCCAGCCGATCCTTGAGAAAGAAGTGCGCAAGGGTGGCATCATCATCCCGGATTCCGCCAAGGAAAAGCCGATCGAGGGCCGGGTCAAGGCTGTGGGTGAGGGCAAGGTTGGGGACGACGGCAAGCGCGTTAAGCCCGATGTCAAGGTAGGGGACAAGGTTCTTTACAGCAAATATGGCGGAACGGAACTCAAGCTGGACGGCGAGGACCTTCTGCTGATGCGCGAGGACGATATTCTCGCCGTGGTGGAAAAATAACCCGATTTTCTTTTCAACTGAACCGAAACGACCACTTACATAAACACAAGGAGCTGTATTCATGGCAAAGCAGATTGTATATAACGAGGAAGCCCGACATAAAATCCTGGCCGGGGTCAATCAGCTGGCAGACACCGTCAAGCTGACACTGGGTCCGAAAGGGCGGAATGTCGTAATCGATAAGAAATTCGGATCCCCCACCATCACCAAGGACGGCGTGACCGTCGCCAAGGAAATCGAGCTGGAAAACCCGTTTGAGAACATGGGCGCGCAGATGGTCAACGAAGTCGCTTCCAAAACCAGCGACAACGCCGGTGACGGCACCACGACGGC
>JAGQJZ010000067.1 GCA_020430445.1 Nitrospina sp. | reverse complement strand
GGGCGGTGTTCAGTCCGGTCTGACCGCCCATGGTCGGCAGGATGGCATCGGGACGGTCGCGTTCGATGATCCGGCGCACCACATCGGGGGTCACCGGTTCGACATAGGTCTTGTTGGAAAACTCCGTGTCGGTCATGATAGTGGCGGGATTGCTGTTCAGCAGCACCACTTCATAACCCTCTTCCCTGAGCGCCTTGCACGCCTGGGTGCCGGAATAGTCGAATTCACAGGCCTGGCCGATGACAATGGGCCCGGCTCCAATCACCAGAATTTTTTTAATGTCGGTTCGTTTGGGCATCAGTCTTTATAAATGTCGGTCAGGGCTATCTGGCGGGAGCGCTCCCACTTCAAGCTCATGTAGGATAGTTTCTGGATCAGTTCAAACCTTCTTTCGTGTAGCAACTGGCCCAGTTGCATTGATTTATAATTTGCAACCCGCTGGGCGGTCTCGTATTTCCCCCGGGCGAGAACCCGTCCTTCTTCTTCCAGGTCCCGTTTCTCCTGTTCCAGGGTTTCGCGTTTTTCCGGTTTCTTTGTCTTTTCGATTTTGGCGACCAGGCGGGCCAATTCCTTTTCATGCACGGCCTGCTTTTTCTGAATGACGGCCTGCTCCTTTTCCATTTTCCTGAATTCCTTCTCCGCCTCTTTTTCCTGAGCCTGGATGGCCTTGACTTTGGATTTGATGAATTTCACCGCCTGAGGGGGATGGTAGAGAAAGTTTGCGCTCAAAAAGCCGCTGTCCTGCAGCCGGATCAAGCGTCCTTCGAAGACATCGTGCCGGTTGAAATACATCCCGCCCTCAGGATCCATGACACGGTATTCCTTGTCGCCGAACATCTCCCGGACACGCAGACCGCCCGGTTTTGCCTGGGTCACTTGATAAATTCCGTGCAGGGTTTGAGTCATGATTTCCGCGAATCCAGGATTCGCTCCATCTTGCGTGTTTTGAGGATCGTCCAAAAACTCTTCCAGTGGCGTTTTGCCGGACTCCGGCAGCTTTCGGTCGACAGTGAACCATTCAAAAAAAAGCCCCATGCGCGATTCGTAGGATTTGTCGTCCTGAAATATTTGTCCGGTCAGGGTCTGGTATTCCTCCCTCGCGCGGAGCAAGACCGGTTCCCCGTAATGCCCGCCGATGGTTTCGATCCACTCGCCGAACTCACGGGGCTCCATGCACGGACTCCATCATTTGAACGAACCGGGCAAAGAGATGGGAGGAATCCTGCGGGCCGGGCGAGGCCTCGGGATGGTATTGCACGGAAAAGACGGGTTTGGTTTTGTGACGCAATCCTTCGACGGTCCTGTCATTGAGATTGAGGGAGACGATGTCGAAATCGCCTTCGTTTTCCGAGGACACGGCGAACCCATGGTTCTGCGACGTGATCTCCACTTTCTGCGTTTCCAGGTCCATGACCGGCTGGTTGCCCCCATGGTGGCCGAAGACCAGTTTGTAGGTTTTGGCGCCCAAGGCCAGACTGAGGATTTGATGTCCCAGACAAATCCCGAACACGGGAATTTCCCCGACCAGCTTGCGGACGTTTTCAATAGCGTAAGGCACCGCCGCCGGATCGCCCGGGCCGTTGGAGAGAAACACGCCGTGCGGCTTTTCCTGTAGAATCTGCTCAGCGGGGTAGGACGCCGGAACCGTCTTGACGTTGCACCCGGCATTCACCAGGCAACGCAATATGTTTCTCTTGATGCCAAAATCGTAAGCGATGACGTTCCACTTCCGGTCCTGATCGCCGTGACCGTATCCCCGGCCCAGTTGCCATTCGCCTTCGGTCCAGTCGTATGGAGCCGCGCAGGTGACTTCCTTGACCCAGTCCTGCCCCTCCATGGAAGGGAGCGCCCGGGCACGGGATTTCAGTTCTTTGATCGCATTCACATTTGGTGAGAGGATGCCCTGCTGAGCCCCGCGGTCGCGTATGTGACGCGTCAGGGCGCGGGTGTCGAATCCCTGAATGCCGACCACTCCGGACCGTTTTAAAAACGAATCCAGGGTTTCGCGCGACCGCCAGTTGCTCGGAATGGCGCTCAGCTCCTTGATGATGAATCCCGTCAGCCAGGGCTTTTCGGATTCAAAGTCCTCGGGATTGATGCCGTAGTTGCCGATGAGCGGATAGGTCATGACGACCATCTGCCCGGCGTAGGAGGGGTCCGTCAACACTTCCTGATAGCCCGACATGCTGGTGTTGAAAACCACCTCGCCGCGGGCTTCTCCCGCCGCTCCGAACAACCGGCCCCTGAAGACCGTGCCATCCGCTAAAACCAGAACACCTTCCATATTTCTAATTCCCGGAATAAACGATTTTGCCCTTCAGCAGGGTGTGGCAGATGCGCCCCCGAACCTGACGGCCATCGAAGGGTGAGTTTTTACTTCTGGATTTAAACGATTGAATGTCGATTTTGTATTCCGCCGCGGGATCGAAGATGGTGACATCCGCTTCCCGCCCCACGGAGAGGGTGCCCTTGTCCAGCTTGAACAACTGCGCCGGTCTGGAGGTCAGCATGGCGATCATTTCCTGCAGCGTGATGACGCCCTGTTCGACCATTTCCATGGAGAGCGGGAGCGCCGTTTCCAGGCCGACGATGCCGAACGCGGCGCAGGAGTACTCCACCTGCTTGTCCAGTTCCGCGTGTGGAGCGTGGTCGGTGGCGATGATGTCGATGGTGCCGTCGCGCATGCCTTCGAGGATGGCGTCAACATCCCGTTGCGCGCGCAGGGGAGGGCTCATCTTGGTGTTGGTGTCGAATCCCCTCACGGCCTCGTCGGTGAGAATGAAATGGTGCGGCGCGACTTCACAAGTGACCGGCAGCCCCTTGGCCTTGGCGTCGCGCACCAGATCGACCGCGCCGGCGCTGCTGATATGGGCGACATGGAGACGGCCGCCGGTTTTGGGCAGCAGGGCGATGTCGCGGTAAACCATGATGTCTTCCGCCTCGGTGGGCATGCCCTTGAGGCCGAGTTCGGTCGACACGCGCCCCTCGTTCATGCAGCCGCCCAGGGTCAGGTCGAGAATTTCGCTGTGCTGGATGATCGGCAGGTCGAACATGCGGCTGTATTCCAGCGCGCGGCGCATGAGTTCGTTGCTCATGACAGGGCGTCCGTCGTCGGAAAAACCAATGGCTCCGCACTCGGCCAGCTCGCCCATGTCGGTCAACTGTTCGCCCTTGAGTCCGCAGGATATGGCCGGAATGGCGTAAACATTGGACACGCCCTTCGCTTTCGCCTGGGAGAGGATCATCTCCGTCACGGAACGGTTGTCGTTCACCGGGTTGGTGTTCGGCATCACGGCAACGGAAGTGAACCCGCCGGCAGCGGCGGACTGGCAACCGGTTTCGATGGTCTCCTTGTACTCGAATCCCGGCTCCCGAAAATGGACGTGCATGTCGAGAAACCCGGGGGCGACCACCAGGCCGGTGGCGTCGATTTCCTTCGTTCCCTCCGGGTTTTCGGAGGTGATTTTCCCGGGCGGTTCGACGGCTGCGATTTTGCCTTTTTCGATGAGAATATCGTACGACCCGTCGATCGTGTTGGCGGGATCGATGACCCGGCCGCCCTTAATCAGTATTTTCATCGGAGCCTCCGAGCAGGAGATACATCAGGGTCATGCGGATCGCCACACCGTTGTTCACCTGGTTGAGAATGAGGGAATGGTTGCCGTCAATCACGTCGGGGGAGATTTCCACGCCTCTGTTGACGGGGCCGGGATGCAGGATAATAACATCCTCCCGGGCCTTCTTCAATTTTTCAGCGTTCAGGCCGAACAGATTTGAATATTCGCGCAGACTGGGGAACGAGGTCTGGTTGTGCCGCTCCGCCTGGATCCGCAGCATCATGATCACGTCGACATCCCGGATGGCGGAAACGAGGTCGTGGGAGACCTCCACTCCAAGCGATTCCATTTCAAGCGGGATCAGGGTGGGAGGGCCCACCACGGTGACCTGCATGCCCAGTTTGTTCATCGCCAGAATATTGGAACGCGCCACCCGGCTGTGCGAAATGTCTCCCACGATGGCGACTTTCAGGCCTTGCAGCGTTTTCTTGTGTTCCCGGATGGTGGCCATGTCGAGCAGGGCCTGGGTGGGGTGCTCGTGCGCCCCGTCACCGGCATTGATGATGGAACACTCCAGGTTTCGCGCCAGGATGTGCGGAACGCCCGGGGTGGAATGCCGGACCACGATGATGTCGGGGTTCATCGCCTGCAGGTTGTATCCCGTGTCGAGAATGGTTTCCCCCTTGGTGACGCTGCTGGTGGACCCCGAGATGTTGATCACGTCGGCGGACAGGCGTTTTCCCGCGATTTCAAACGAGGTCCGCGTGCGGGTACTGGGTTCGAAAAACAGGTTGATGATCGTTCTCCCACGGAGCGTGGGCACTTTCTTGATCGGGCGCTGGGAGATCTGCCGGAAGGATTCGGTGGCATCCAGAATGGTCAGAATGTCTTCTTTTGAAAGCTGGTTGATGCCCAGCAGGTCCTTATGCGGAAAGCTCACGTTCTACTGCTGCTCCTTGATGACCAGAACCTGGTCGTTTTGATCCTGTTCGGACAGATGGACCTGGACCCGGCTGAGCCGGGAGGTGGGGATGTTTTTCCCCACATAGTCGGCGCGTATAGGCAACTCCCGGTGGCCGCGGTCGACCAGGATCGCCAACTGGACCGCTGCCGGACGGCCGAAATCCATCAGGGCGTCGATGGCGGCGCGGATCGTCCGGCCGGTGAACAGCACGTCGTCCACCAGCACGATTTTTTTCTCTGAAATCGAGAAGGGGATTTCGGTCTTTTTCAGGACCGGATTCTGTTTGCCCGTTCCCACATCGTCGCGGTACAGCGTGATGTCCAGCACCCCCATGGGAACTTCGGTGCCTTCAATTTTCTGGATTTCCCGGACCAGTCTTTGAGCCAGAAACACACCGCGGGTGCGAATGCCCACCAGCGCCAGATTGGCGGGCCCTTTGTTGCGTTCCAGAATTTCGTGGGCAACCCGGGTGATGGCCCGTTGGATGTCCTGCGCATTCATCGTCGATTGCGGCATGGCGTTTCCGGAGAAGAGGGGGAGGGCGGCGGTTCAGGGCAAAAAAAATCCCCATCAGGGGAAAGGCGCCCCGTCGGAGGATGCGGTTGTGCGAGTTGGAATGGTATCATGGTCGTTCTCTTGACAATCTCACAGGACTGTCTTAAAGAGTTTAAATCTGGGCTGATCTTATTCAAAGGCCCGGAACAAGTCAAGAATAATTCAATCAGGGGTTGTATGGAAAAGCCAGTTGTCCGGATCAGCAAGGTGTACACAAAGGGGGGAGACAAGGGGCAGACCTCCCTGGTCGGTGGAGGACGCATCGCCAAGGACCACCCCCGGGTGGAAGCGTATGGAACCGTCGACGAGTTGAACAGCGTTTTGGGGCTGGTCCGGTACCACAATCGGCAAACCCCGTCCTGCGCCCAAAGGGACCGCTTCGACGAAATCCTGCACGTGCTCCAGAACTGGCTGTTCGACCTGGGCAGCGAACTGGCCACGGACCCTGAGTCGCCGCGAAAACGCAAAGGCCTGGCGGTCAATGAAAGTTACGTCGAATGGCTTGAGGCCGTGGTGGATGCGATGAACGAGGAACTCAAGCCTTTGCCGAGCTTCACACTTCCCGGAGGCGGGATCGTTGCCGCCCACCTGCATCAGGCGAGGACGGTGTGCCGCAGAGCGGAGAGGCGCATCATCACGCTTTCCAAAGAAAGTGAACTGGGGCCGTGGGCCGTTCCCTTCGTCAATCGCCTTTCCGACGCGCTGTTTGTCTTTTCCCGCTGGGTGGTGGGGTGGAACGGTGAAGAGGAACTGCTGTGGGGCCCGGAAACGCCGGCTCCGGAGGACTGGTCCTGGAAGTGATTCCCTCTGAACGGAGGGACCCACAGGCCGGAGAAAGCCGGGCGCGGCTCCGGGCCCGATGCAACTTTGGCGACTCCCTTTATTTGGCCCGGGGGCCTTTCCAGGTGATGCTCACTTCCCCTTTTTTGATTTTCATCTGGCAGCCCAGACGCATGCCGCCCTCGATGTCTTCCTCGTAAAGGTAATCCCGCTCCTCTTCCGTGGGACGGGACAGGTTTTCCCGTCCTTCAACCACGGTCAGTTCGCAAACGCCGCAGGTGCCTTCGGTGCAGCCAAACTTGAGTGAAACATCCAGGTCTTCACACATGTCGATGAGCGCCATGCCGTCCTCACATTCGTGTACGGCGTCATCCGGAACAAAACGCACTTTTGCCATCATAATTCCTTTATTTTTTAATGCTATAAGCCTGCTTCTTTAATATCTTCCGCAAGGCTTTTTTGCTTGTCGTCCAGGTGTTTTGGATAGACAATTTTTAGAGTCACAATCTGGTCGCCGGGATTCGCCGGGTGGGGGATTCCCAGTCCCTTCATGCGCAGTTTGGCGTGGCTCTGGGTTCCGGGAGGAACGATCAGATTCTTGTTGCCAAACAGGGTCGGGATGTCCAGACGCGTGCCCAGCATGGCCTCGCTGATTTTGATTTCCCGCTCGACGTGAATGTTGTTGCCATCGCGGCGGAATATGGGATGCGGCCGGACCTGCACTCTCAGGTACAGGTCTCCGGGAGGGCCGTTGTTCGGACTGGGGTTGCCCTTTTTCGCCAGACGCAGTTTGTTCCCGGACTGGATCCCGGGCGGAATTTTGACCTGGGCGGTCACTTCCCCATCCGGTTTTTTGAAGGTGAGGGTTTTCTCGCTGCCCAGCGCCGCCTCTTCGAAGCTGATGTCAATCCGGCTTTCGATGTCCTGGCCCTTCATCGGTCCCCGGGGGGAGCCGCCGAAAAAGGATTCGAATCCCCCGCCACCGACACCGAATCCCTGATTGCCGAAAAAGCTCTCGACCGTGGGACCGCCGCGTCCGCTCATGCCGAAACCACGCAGGATTTCGTTGATGTCGAATCCGCGGAAAATATCCTCCTGCGAGTATTTCTTGTGGAAGGCGTCCGAGCCGAACTGGTCGTACTGCTTGCGCTTGTCCTTGTCGCCGAGAACGGCGTAGGCCTCGCTGACTTTTTTGAAATTCTCTTCGGCTTTCGGGTCGTTTTCGTTCCGGTCCGGGTGGAATTCCAGCGCTTTTTTCCGATAAGCTTTCTTGATCTCATCGGCGGAAGCCGTTTTTGGGACGCCAAGTATTTGGTAGTAATCGCTCATAAAACGCAACTTGTTGTAAATTAAACTGTTATGGTCTAAACTGGGACGATCATCCAGCCGGGGCTCCTGATGGGAACACTTCAGCCGAAAATCTTTATCATCCCTCTTATTTTATTAATATTTAACCCGGGGTGTGTCAAGCTGCCTTATGAGGCTCCCGAGCGAGTTTCTTTCAAGGTACCTGAAAGCATTGATCCGGAAGAGATGTACCGGTGGGAGCCTCCTTCCGAAGCGGAACTGGAAGCCCGGCGGGCCCGGCAAAGGGAACTGGACGCTTTGGCGGCGGATATCGAGGCTTTGATTTTAAAGTTTAATGAAATGGATATCGCCGCGCGGAACCTGGAAGCCGGCAGTTCGTCCTGGAGCCAGAAGCTGGCCGAACTCGACCGCGATATGATGGCACGGTTGGCGGAAATTGAAAAGAAAAACGCTGAGAACAAGGAACGGCTCACGGGGCTGAGCGGGGAGGTGGGGGACCTCGATAAACTGCTGCAGGACCTTCTGCGGGCCCGGCAACTGAAACTGTTCCGCATGGACGATTACAAGCTGGCGTACCGGTTGTTCCGCCAAAGAAAATATTCCGGAGCCGCCTCTCAATTCATCAGGGTATTGAATACGCGTTATCCATCGAAGCTGCGCGACAACATCCTGTTCGGACTGGGGGCGTCGTACTACAAATTGAAGAGATGGGACAAGGCCGCCCGGTCACTTTCGACGGTATTCAATCAGATTCAGAACGGCGACAAATGGCACGAGGCCAGCCTGCTTCTGGGATTGACCCATTACCGCAACTCGCGGCGAAGCCAGGCCCTGTACGTTTTGCACAGGGGGTTGGAACGCAATCCGCCGCCGTCGGTGCGCAACCTGATGGAAAAACTCGAACGCCAGATACAGGAGGATCCGGTCCTTGTCACTGCTCAATAATCCTGCACCACCGTTGGAAATCGACCGCTGGGTCCAGGGCGACCCGCCAGCGCTCGACGCCTGCCGGGGCCGGGTGGTCCTGATCGAAGTGTTCCAGGTCAATTGCCCGGGCTGTTTTGTGGGCGGCCTGCCGGAAGCCATCGACATTTTTCTAAAGAACAGGGACCAGCCGCTGGAGGTGTGGGGGCTTGCCACGGCCTTCGAGGACTACCGTCTCAACAGTCTCGAAAACCTGGTGAAGCTTCTGGAAACGGGAGAAGTGGTCGGGGAAACCCACCGTCACCTGGCGGAGATGGACATGCTCAGCATGGACCGGCTGCAGTATTTCATCCCGTTCGCCGTGGCCTGGGACCGCATCACGCGCCGGGACGGGGAGGTGACCCAGGAGGAGGTCAACGACCTCATCCACCGGGATTTCCCCATGTTTGATGACATGCCGGAGTCCAATCGAATCTGGGTGCGGGAGCAGGTGACCACTTACCTGAAACAGAAGGAATACAGCGCCGCCACCTTTGACCGCTACCAACTGAAAGGCACCCCGTCCTCGATCCTGATCGATAAAAAAGGCGTTCTGCGTGAGACTGTTTTCGGGTCCGGGCAGGGACTCGAGGAGAAAGTTCAACAACTGCTTAAAGAATGAGCCGCATGCTGACCTACGAACAATTCGTCAAGACGATCGACCAACTGGAAGAAGCGCAATTGCTTCTGGCCGCGCTGGAACTGGATATCTTCACCCATATCGATGGTGAGCGCCTCACAGCCAAGCAAATCGCCAAAAAGGCAAAAATGGATGCCACCGCTGCCGAGGCGTTGCTCAATTGCCTGGTGACATTGAAAGCTCTTAAACTGAAGGAGGGGCGTTACGCTAACACGCAGGAAATGCGCAAGCATTTCTGCAAGACCAGCCCGGATTACAAGAAGGGCACGGTGATGCTGCGGCAGGAGAATTACGAGGAGTACGGCAACCTCATCCGGGTCATCAAAAAGGGAAGAAACTTCACGGGCAAGCACCAACCGGACAATCCCAAAAGAAGGGCGCTGTTCACCCACGCCATGCACGAGAGGAGCCTGTCGCGCGCCGGTGTCGTGGCGGAGAAGGTGTGCCGGAAACCGGTTGGGAAACTGCTCGACCTGGGAGCCGGACCCGGAACCTACTCGGCCTGTATTCTAAAGAGGGACAAAGAAGCTTCAGCGGTGTTGCTCGACCGTGCTTCGGCCCTGAAAACGGCGAAGGAGATTTGGGGCGGCAAGCCCGTCTGGAAACGCATCGACACCCGGCCGGGCGACCTGTTCGACACGGATTTCGGCACAGGGTTCGACACCGTCCTGTTTTCCAATATCCTGCATATTTACAACCCGGCGGAAAACCTGAAATTGCTCCGGAAAATGCACCGCGCCCTCAACCCCGGCGGGCGGCTGGTTCTGCTGGATTATTTTCTGAAAGACGACCGCACCCAGCCGCTGCAGGCCTCGATGTTTTCCCTCACCATGCTGCTGTTTACCGAGACCGGAAAGACCTACACCTGGAAGGAAACGGAAGAGCTGCTCAAGAAGGCGGGATTTTCAAAACCGCAGCGAATTCCGCTGCCGGACGATTCCGGCCTGTTGACAGGATGTAAAAAGTAGAGGGTTAGTAGAACCGCGAAAAGCTTTTATCCAGACAATCGATTGCCTCGACGACCCCACCGAATAGTTTTAGATCACGTTCAAATTTCATCTCAGCCTGCCTGACTGCATCCGGTTCCAGTTCGATCCGCGCGTTTTCCCGGTTCCAGTCGAGGAACTCCGAGTAAAGATACTCCTGCAACAGGCGGATGCCGTCTGCGTCGTCCACAGCGTCCTGAAGCAGTCGTTCCGACTCCGCATTCCTTTGGGTCAAATCAGCTTGAGTTGCTGGCACCGGGCGGGACAGCCAGCTCTTTAACTTTTCCGACAGGGTTTCAAATTTCCGAACGCGCTCTTCAAGCAGCGCCTGTATTTTGCGTTCGGTTTCAGGCGCAAGCGGTTCGTCCCGGACGGCGCTCGTTTTAGACGCGGGCATGGGCGGAAACGAGGCCAGGGTTTCCCGCAGCGTGGCCTCTTCAAACCCCTTCAGGGAAAGACCGCCTTCAGTCGCGTTGATGGCGCGTGGAGCCTGGGCCTCCTCCTGCTCATAGGGAAAGCGGAAGGAGTCCAGGGCGGAGCTGGTCGTGACGGTTTGTCCGAACAGGTCGCGCGATATCTGCAACGCGCCGGTGGAATGGGCCCGCTGGCTCTGGCGGAGTTTTCCGGTGGTGACATTGTTTGCCGCGTTGAGCAGTTGCTGGTCGAGATGGTAGGAGCCGGAGCAATGCGAACGGGTGCCGGAAAAGGCCAGGTCCTGTCCGGCCAGTACGATGGGCTTGCATCCGAGGTGCCGGGCCAGGAAGAGCGCCGTGTGCGCCACCGAGGACGAGGTGCCGAGGCTTCCTTTTGGCGGAAGGACAGTCGCCAGGAATGGCCCTAAAAAAAGCGGGGAATCGGTGACGTAACGCTTGCCCGCAAACAGTTCGGCGATTCCCGGCGGGATGGCGGGATCGAACACCAGCCGTGTAGACGCCGGGATGCGTGTGTTGCTGAAAGCCGAAAACGAAATGATCTTGGGATCGATGGCGACGACGAAATCCGGATCGATTCCGGCCTCGACCAGCGGTTTGAACGCGGTCGAAACGGCGATCACCAGTGCGCGGTCGCCGGCTCCCCGGATCAGGTGAATGTTTTTGTCGAGAGAAGGGCCCGCACCGACGACCAGGGCCGCCCGGCCTTGGGCGCTGTCCTGCAGCCGGGAGACTCCCGGCGTCCGGATCACAGTTTCCAGGTTTTCGAGACTGTTTCGATAAAGCAGCCGGGAGAGGGCGCGGCGGGTATTGTGCGCCACCTGGGTCTGCCGGATGCTTTCCGCCAGTTCAGATTCGACCCGGGTATAAAAATCTTCACCGTGACGGGTGACGGGGGTGAAGCGTATCGGAGTGAACCCGTTCAGCGTGAACGTGTCGCTCCATTCTTCAAATGACTCGGCCAGCAGATTGGTTTTAATATCTGTCCCGGTGATCAGTTTTATCCGGGGAAACTCGAGAATCTCCTGCATGTGAGGCAGTTGCAGCGCGAGACGGATGAAGTGCGGCTGGGACTCCACCACCAGAACCCGGGCGGATGGCGGAATGTTGCGGATCAGCTCGGCGACGTGAAAACCGAGGCCGAAACCGAGGACAAGGAAATTGAGTGACGATCGGGTGGAAATGGTTTTGACCAGGCGGGAGGCCTCTTCCAACGGATTGTAGCGGCTGTGCAGGCTGACCTCACGGCCTTCCGGAGAGATTGCAATCAGGGTCGGCGTGCCTTCCCGCGACGGCACGAGACGGTGCTCCGGGGAACTTCCCAGACTGGAAATGAGACGGGCCAGGCCGGGGTCCCGGTTTCGCAGGAGCGCCAGGTTTTTTTCTTCGATATTTCGGGAATTGATTGCCGTGGCCGCCATTTCCTGCTTAACGGTAAAATTTCATGAACACTTTATGAGATAAAGGCTTCATGGTCTCCGAAGACTACTTTTGGGCCAGAAAATAAAACAGTTCCCAATGGGTGTAGACGCCCTGCGGGGTCTGGAATTCGCGGTCGTAATTTTTGATCAGGCTTCTCAAGTCTCCCGGTTTCATGAGCTGGAAAGGCGCCGCTCCGATCTGCTGAAGGTTCCGCAGGAGATCGCGTGTGTTCCGGAAGAACATCTGCCGCTCCTCCACTTCCTGCCGCAGGATTTTGAACCCGGAGTCTTCGAGAAATCCCTCCCAGTCCTCCGCTGTCAAAAGAAGATTGGGGCTTCCCAGTGATCCGGTTTCCCGGAATTCTCCCAGGGTTTTGCTGCCGAATGTATTGAACAGGAGGAAGCCGTCTTTTTTTAGGATTTTCGAGAAATGGCGCAGCGTCTTTGCAGGCTCGCGGAACCATTGGAAAACGGCGTTTCCGGCAATCAGCCCCACTTCGGGGAACTTCAGCGTTTCGGCGTTGCCCACTTCCACCTGGCAACCGTCGGGCAGAACGTGGTGGTCTCTCAGAGAATCCGTCATGGCCGGGGCGATGTCGTTCAGGATGAGTTTCCCCGTCCCATGCGCCAGCAGGTGGCGGGTGAACAGACCGGTCCCGCAGCCGATTTCCAGAACGGGTTCCGGCAGGGCCGGGGGGAGAAAGGTGGCCAGCCTTTCGGCCATGGAGCGCTGGAGCTGGGCGTGGCGTTCGTAGCTGCTCACATGCCTGGAGAAGCTCTCAATGATTTTTTTTTCGTAGTCCGGTGCCGGAGGTGTGGGAGTCATGAGCAAATCATTCCGGAACCTGGGCCGAGACCATAAAAACCCGTGTGTAAATTCCACTGGTCACGGCGCCTTCGATGAGGTTGAGTCCCCGGCAGACCAGGGTGATGCCGTCCCATATCAGTTTCCGTATTGAGGACTGCATATCGACCGGCGGGGGACCACAGGGCCGCAACTGGATGCCGCGGAACCCCTGGCTGAGCAGCAGTTTTTTCAGCAGGTGCGGGGTGTAGCAGGTTTCATGCGTCAGGTCTCCGTAAAATACGGATCCCACCCACGGGCTCTCTCCATTGGGGGTCTGCAGGATCAGCCGTCCCCCGGGTTCGAGCGCGCCGAACGCCAGTTCGAGAAACATCAAGGCTTCGTCGCGGGTGAGGTGTTCGATAAAGTCCAGCGCGACGATGGCGGCGAACTTGTGGTCGTTGTTCCGCAGAAAATCCAGCGCATCGCCTTGCGTCACCGCGAGTCCGCGTTTTTCGCACAGGGCGGCCTGTTCCCGGCTCGAGTCGATGCCCCGGACCTGGGCATACCCCCGGCTTTTCAAAAATTCAAGGAACGATCCCTGACCGCAACCCAGTTCGAGTATGGGCGCTTGTGTGTCCTCCGGCAACCACCGCCTGAGATACCAGGCGTAAACCGCGTTCCAGCGTTCGGCTTGGTCCTCGTCTGGAAGTGAGGCGCTTTCATTTTGCAGGGTGGCGTAACGGTTGTTCCAGAAGCTGCGGTAGTCCATGAAATTGTAATCTTGAAAAGTGTCTGTTGAAAATCAGGCGCGGTCGCTCGCGCGTCTTCTCGGGTGCCCGGAGAAGGGAATGACTTTTTCCGGCAATTGAATGGTGAAGGTGGATCCCTTGCCGTAATCGCTTTTGACCGAAATTTCGCCTCCCATCATTTGGCAAAAGCGCCGGCTGATGGACAGCCCCAGTCCCGTTCCGCCGTATTTACGGGTGGTGGAAGAATCCGCCTGCTTGAATTCCTGAAAAATATGACGTATCTGGTCTTCCGTCAAACCGATTCCCGTGTCGCGGACGGAAAAGAGGATCCACTCGACATCGCCCCGTTTGACCCGCTGGGAAGACAGGCCGACCGTGCCGTCCTCGGTGAATTTACAGGCATTGCTCAAAAGATTCATTATGGTTTGTTTGACGCGGTTCCTGTCCGCGAACATTTTGCCCAGGTCGTTGTCAAAGCAGGTTTCGAGCCGGTTCGAATTTTTATTCAGGAGGGGTTGAATATTGACAACAATTTCCCGGAGAAGGGGGGTGATGTCAAACGTTTCAAGATGAATTTCCATCTTTCCCGCTTCGATCTTGGAAAGGTCCAGGATATCGTTGATCAACTCGAGCAGGAAGCGGGCGGAGGAAATGATCTTTTCCAGGTCCTCCGTGAGTTCCGGCAGGTTCCGTTCCTCCATTTCCTCGAGCAGCATTTCGCTGTAGCCGATGATGGCGTTCATCGGCGTTCGCAACTCATGGCTCATGTTGGCGAGGAACTGGCTTTTGGAGCGGCTGCTTTCGAGAGCCCGGTCCCGGGCCAGAGCGAGATCGGCGTAACCTTTCTTGATATTTTCCAGCAGGGCGACATGCGTGATGGCCACGGCGGCCTGCGATGCCAGCGATTCGACCAGCTCCACGTAATCTTCGGCGAAGTGAACGACCTGGTTTTTATTCTCCTGGTTGCGTGCGTTGAGCAGTTGGAGAACACCGATGACCTTGTTTTCGTGATTTTTCATGGGAACCACCAGCATGGATTTCGTCCGGTAGCCGGTCATGGAATCAAACTTTCTCGGTCCCGTGAAGTCGAACGGAGCGTACCGGTACACATCCGGAATGTTCACCGGCTTTTGCGTCATGGCGACATAGGCCGAAACGTTGGTCTGTTTCATCTCGACAGGAGGGAAACTGATCGGCTCCCCGGTGGGACCTCCCATGCGGATTCCAAGCGATTCGTTCTGGACGATTTTGAAATTGAGCTGGTCGTTTTCGATGATGTAGAGGGTCCCACCGTCGGCATTGGTGAAACTCCTGGCTTTGTCGATGATCATTTCAAGCAGAACATTGAGGTCTTTTTCACCTGAAAGGGCGCGTCCGATATCGGAAAGCGTCTTGATCTGGGACAGCAGGTTCTTGATTTGTCCCGATCCCGCGCCGGTTATATCGAAGCGTTGCAGCTTTGGGTTGTCCGGTTTCTTTTTGTTCGAGCCCGGTTTGCCCGGCGCCATGGAGGGGTCGACGATCCAGCCTTCAGATAAAATCAGCGGGTGCTGCGGGTTGGGGACGCCAAAGTTCCGGGCTTTCCTCCTCCAGGCCCAGGCAGCCTGAATGGCGCACAGCAGGGCGTCCAGATGATCCCCTGAGGGTTGCTCCAAAAACAGGGTTTTTGAATCCGAATCCAGCTCAATGACCAGATTGAATTCCTCCTGAAAGCTGGACGACAGGATGCCATCAACAATTTTTTTCCTTTCCTCGGCCATTCGTGAAGAATACCGGCCCTTCTGGTCCGCTTTGTAGGGGCCCGAGAAACGGGCCGCGACCAGAGCGGGGTAGGCCTCGAGGGCGATCCGCTTTTCGCTGGAGTGGGACGCACAGGGGAAAACCGACACCCCGGACTTCAACAACCGTGGAGCGCCTTCATAAAACATTTTGGCGACGGGGGCGTTGACGAGGTGCAAGGGGCTTTGCGCTCCGGCCAGTGCGTCGGTGAGTCTCAACGGTTCCTTGCTGCCTTTGTGCTTTTTCTTTTTGTAGGCAATGATCCACTGTTCGAACTGTTTCCGGTCCCATTCCGAGATTTGTTTGACATATCCGGACCACTGTTCGGGAAGTTTGAGGTGCTTGATGAAAGTTTCCGGCTGTCCAAAAGGAAAATCAAACCCGGCGACCCACGGGCCTTTGCGCGACAGGAAGGTTTCGAACTCCTCGAAGGTGTTCAGGGATTCCGTGCCCGACACATTGAGAACCCCGCCGCCTTTCAGCTTACAGACCACCAGCGCAATGGGCTTGGACGGTTTGGGGCTGGAAGTAAAATCGACGCCAAAAATTTTCATATCATCTTGTTCAATAATTTCACGGGACGAAAACCTGCGACAGCCGGGCCAGCAGAGGGCCCGGGTGGTGCCCCGCTTGCGGGATCAGGATCAGGTTTTCAAAAATATCCGACAGCATGCGTGCATTCATTAGCGGGTCGCGTTCCCCGATCAACAGATGACAGGGGTTTTTGTTGAGGTCAGGCTCCACTTCGGTGGTTTTTAAAAACTCCAGGCCCCGGATCAGGGCGGCTGTTTTGATGGGGAAATGGTCCAGGGCTTTTAGCGGCAGATCCATATCCTGAAAAAACCGGGAAACCGTAGCGAGGCTTTCCGGTTGTGAATTCAATTGTTTAATAAGGTAGTGTAATTGAACCCTGCGGGTTTTGCCACCCCGTCCCATCTCTTCTGTAAATCCGCTGATTGGACACAAAAAGGCCGGTGTGCTGCCCTCAGGAAGAGCGTCCAGATGCTTCATGAGCCAGAGGGAACCCAGGGAAAACCCGATCCAGAGCCGGGCGGGGTTCTCCCGGATCAGGAGGGCCGCTTCCTGGGCGTCGGCAGGGGATTCGGGATAAATCGCCCGGATGCGCGCGCCGGGAAAATGAAGGGCGATTTGCTCTTCGAACCAGGCCGGGGGAATAGCCCAGCCGCAGACTCCCGTAATGGTCAGGTGACCCGGCATTGATTGATGATTTCCAGTGTTTCAAGAAGGTCCTGCTCCTGCAGTCCCGCATGCAGGGACAAACGGAGCCGGGAAGAGCCGGCAGGGACGGTGGGCGGCCTCACGGCACCGGCAAGGATTCCACGTTCGAGCAGGGCGGTGTGAGCGCTCAGAACAATTTCCGGGTTTTCCAGAATGAGCGGAACGATGGGCGAGTCTCCTTCCATGGTTTTATGCCCGGAGTCCGCCAGCAGGCAGCGAAACTTTTTGGACCGGTCTTTCAAGTCCAGAGCGGCTTCCCGGGAAACCTGGACCCGGTCCAGTGCCGCCAGCGCGGTGCCCGCGGCGCTGGGCGGGAGAAAAGTGGAGTAGATCAGTTCGCCCGCGTAGTTGGTCAGGTAATCCACAATCACAGCAGCGTCGGTCAGGACGAAGGCTCCCACGCTGGCCAGGGTTTTTCCGAGCGTTCCCACCAGAATGTCGACATCCGGCAGCACTCCCGCCTCCTGGGCCAAGCCCTGTCCCTGTTCGCCATAAAGGCCGAGGGCGTGGGCTTCATCCAGTATCCAGACGAATCCATACCGCCGTTTCAATTCCGCGATCCCTGGCAGGTCGGGGGAATCCCCGTCCATGCTGTACAGGCTTTCGGTGGCAACGAACAGGGTCTCGTGATGATCCCGGTTTTTTCGAAGCAGCGTTTCAAGATGGTCCAGATCGTTATGCTGGAAGCGGGCGAATTTTGTCCGGCTGTGAGCCAGCGCCTGCTGGAAGGAATGGTGGACCTGTTTGTCGGCCAGGACGAAGTCCCGCGGGCCGGGCAGGTGGTGGATCAGGGCCTGGTTGGCCATGAAACCCGTATTGAAAAGGAGGCCGCAGGGTTTTCCTGTCCAGTGCTTCAGGCTGTCCAGCAGTTGCTGGTGCAGAGGGCAGAACCCGGACAACAGGGGAGACGCTCCGCTGCCGGACCCGTAGATTGAAGCGGCATGCGCGCCCGCCTGAATCACATCGGGGTGCATCCTGAGGTTGAGATAATCGTTGCTCGAGAGATTGATCCGGATCTCACGGGGGTCGGGAATGCTCCGCAACAGACATTCGTCACGGCGCTTTTCAAGCGAATGGCTCAACCGGTTTTTAAATGATGGATTCAGGTCCATGAGTTGTGAAGAAACAGGTCCGGTAGTTTTGAAAATAGCGGACTATTGCAAGCGCTGGTAAATGATTCGTTAAAAGGCGACTTGAAAATTATGTTATAAATCCCCGGTCAAGTCAAAAAGGAGAGGGCTCTTGGAAGAATTGGATGACAGCGGAAAAGTCTGGTTGCGCGGACAGGTCAAACCCGTCCCCGCAGTGAGGGTGGGGACGGCGATCATTGTGCCCGGACTCGAGGCGGAAGACAGCCTGAGTTGCTGGGTGACGGAAGGAAGTCTTTGCGTGGATGTCTGCGATGCCGCGGGCCGCGTGAGAATCGCCCGGCGGTTTGCCGGTGAGCTTGAGGGAACGGCGCCGGGAACGCTTTTCAACGGCTTCACCAAAACGAAACACGCCGATATCCGGGCGGTCCTGCCGGATGCGGCGGGAGTGACGGAACGCCGTTTTGAAGGAGCGGTGTTCGATGAAGTCGCTTCAATGGAACGGGATGAATTCTGGAAACACGCCGGGCTGGATGGGAACGGATATCCGGAGGGCGCCTAGTTCTGCTTGCGGACCCCACGGGTGGATTGAAATTCCCGCGTTTCCTTATCCACAAACTCTTCGGTGCCTTCGCGCAGGTCGATGCGCAACGCCTGCCCTTCCTCGTTTTCCTCGGACGTCCAGATATACTGACCGCATTTGGGCACAAAAACCCGGGCGATGTGGACCACCTCACCCGCATGGTCGATGCAGGTCGCATCCGGAACAAAAAGCGACAGGGCTTCCTCCCGTGTCGGCAAGCGCCAGTCCGGGAACCCACCGGCATACACATGGGACATGGTCAACATGTATTGTTTCGCTTCGTTCCAGTTGACCCATTTCCCCAGATCGCCGTAGGCGTCCTTGGGAAGCCAGAACAGACCGGTTTCAGAATCCGTGATCACGCCGTTCGGGTTGTCTTTAAACTTGTCCTGTTGTTCCATCGTCTCTTTGTAAAAATTGGCAAAGGCCGAAGGTTAGCATGATCCCACCTCGCCATCAACGGTTTTGAGATAGGCCTTCGCCAGACGCCGGGTCACGGGCCCCGGGGAGCCGGTTGCCAGAACATCGTAGTTGATCCGGGTCACGGGGAGAACGCCGATTCCGCTGTTGGTGATGAACAGTTCATCCGCGTCCAGGGCGGAGTCGAGTGAGACGCACTCCTCCCTGCATTCAATGTTCTGGGCGGAACAGATCTCCAGGATGACACGGCGGGTGATGCCATTGAGCACCTGTTTTCCCACAGGCGGCGTTCTCACGCAGCCGTCTTTCACCACAAACACATTGCTGATGGTGCCCTCAGTGAGGCCGTTGTCTGCATCCAGATACAGCGCCTCGAAGAATCCCGTTTCGCGAGCCTGGTTCTGGGTGAGGATGTTCAGCAGGTAGTTGCAGGATTTCACCTGCCGGTCGAGCAAGCCGATGACCGGCGGGGCCTGATTCGCCGTGCAAGCGGCAACCCCTTGTTCGAGCCATTCAGCCGGTAATTTTTGATGAGGTCTTGCCTGGATGACCAGGCTCGCCTGCGTTTCCTTCGGAAAGACCAGACCGGGAGACCCCGCGCCACGGGTCAATTGGATCTTGATGATCGCTTCGCCCAGGGGGTTGCGGTAAAGGGTCTCTATTGCCAGAGCTTGCAGTTTGTCTTTTGATACGGGCAGGGGAATTTTCAGACTTTCAGCGCCGGCCGAGAGGCGGTCCAGATGCTCGTCCAGCCTGAAGATTTTGCCACCGCGCCCGTACAGGGTTTCAAACAGGCCGTCCCCATAAAGAAATCCCCGGTCGAGGATCGAGACCCGGGCTTCTTCCAGTGGAACAAATTCCCCATTCACCCAGGCGATCAGGTCCATGGGGCGGAGGCCTTTCCGGTAAGAGCCAGCAGCATGGCCGCCGCCTTGTTGAGGGTTTCCTCATATTCCTGCTCGGGAATGGAATCCGCCACGATTCCCGCACCGGCATGAAACCAGGCGGTGCCGCCGTCGAGCAGGATGGTGCGGATCAGGATATTCAAGTCGAGATAAGGCCCGTAGCCGATATACCCCAGTGATCCACAATACGGCCCGCGTGGATCGGGCTCCAGTTCGTCGATGATTTCCATGCAGCGGATTTTAGGACACCCCGTGATCGTGCCGCCGGGAAACACCGCCTGCAGGATTTCCAGCAGACTCAGGTTTTGCCTGAGATTCCCCGCCACATTGGAAACGATGTGATGCACGTGAGAGTACTCCTCACGGAACATGAAGTCCGACACGTGCACGGTGCCGCTTTCGCAAAGCCTGCCAAGATCGTTCCGTTCGAGGTCGACCAGCATGAGGTGTTCCGCGCGCTCTTTTTGATTGAGCAGCAGTTCCTCCGAAAGCCGGGTGTCTTCGCAGGAATCGGCGCCCCGTG
>JAGQJZ010000066.1 GCA_020430445.1 Nitrospina sp. | reverse complement strand
TCACTCTGGTCCCTGTTCCACTATCACTTGTATAATCTTATTCTAAGTACTTGAAAAATATATTAAAATTTTGATTTTTAGAGTGGGCCTCGCAGGTTATCCGTTGTTCTATAAAACAGGGCTGAAAGCCGCCGAATCGCCGGTCATCCTGCACGAGTTGAAAAATTAAAAATCAATTTAACCCTTTATTTATAAAGAGTTGCGGGTCTCGTGGTTTGGTGTCCTCCGGCCGTTTCGACCTAGAATTGTATTGACACCTTTCAGGTCCTATGCTAGATTCGAATCCATACATAAGGGGGTACTGGACAATTGCCTAATAGTTAGGCATTTTCCAAAAAAGAGTCCCATAGGTAGTTTCGGCTATCTTTTCTTGGTTGCCATCAAGATCTCTTTTCGGATTGTTCAGTACCCTTTTTTATTACCTTTTCCCCTGTCGTTTCCCCGGAGTCTGTCTTCCTTTCCCTTTTCAAGAAAGCTTCATTACTGATGATACTGGCAAAATCGATTTCTTCGCGCTTAGGGTTTCTCATGACCGGAGTTCTTCTTGTGTGTTTGTTGCCCGGAGCGGTGTTTGCCGGTGGACCGGACACTGTTGAATCGCTACCCACTCTGGATGAGGCGGTCAAACTCGCACTTGCGAACAATAGAGGAAAGTCCGAGTCAGACACCCTGTATGAAGTGAAGAAATACTATTACCAGTTGCTTGCCAAAAAGGAACAGCTGGGAATTTCTGATGAAGTTCGCGGGCATTTCGAAAAAGCGGTCACCAAGGCGCAGGAGAAGATGGAATCGGATGAGGGGGAGGTCACCCAGTCTTCCGTGACCAAACTGAAACTGGGGTTGTCCGGTACTCGCAATGATATTTCCAACTTCAATGCCGATATTGATATCGCCTGTCTTCATTTAAGCCATTTGCTGGGTAAATCGATCACCTCGGAAGCGCCGATTCCGGATGAAGGCCTGGCCCCCATTGCATTTCCTTATGAAACGCTGGATTCTTTCCAGAAATCCCAGGCTTCCTCAAAACCGTTGAAGGGGATGTCCCGCATTAAAGCTGAGGAATCGCTGATCCAGATCAACAAATCGAGGGAGAAGCTCACTCTGGCGCGTCAGTCCCGCAAAATCACCCGGGCGCTTCTGGTGACCGAGGTCGCCAATTATGATTTTGGAATCGGCAATGAAGGGGATTTGTTCGAGGCCCTCATTATCTACACAAAGGTATTGGTGGGGTATTACGATTCCATTTTTCAATTCAACGTGGATGTTCTCGATTTCAACCGTTTGATGCGTGAATTGACCGCTTAGGGCTTTTCCCCTTTCTGATAAACCACAATCCCGTTGCAGGTGTATCTCTAAAAGCGGACCCTGGCCGTCAGCAGGTCTTGGTGGATCAGGCTTGTGTGCTGCCGGGATCAAGGGTGTCGAATTATTTGAGACCCCTTCAATTATTTTCTGATCCCCCGTTAGAGGGTGGTACACTGAGTTCCGTTTGCCAAACAAGTCTCCTCTTGGGTATAGCGCGTGAACGGCAGGATTTCAGAAGAAGAAAAATACTGGGTTGCCCTGAACATGGTGCTGGGGGTCGGAAAAACTTTGTTTTACCGCCTTGTGGACCGGTTTCAGTCCGCCAGGTCCGTTTTCCGGGCATCGCTTTCCGAATTGATGGAAGTCGAGGGGATCGGCAGGAAAACAGCGGAACAGATACGCGGGTTTGATCTGGAAGCGCGTCTTGAGCGGGAATGGGTCCTGCTGGACCGCCTGCAGGCCGGGGTTGTGACCCTGAACAGTCCCGGATACCCGGCGTTGCTCAGGGCGATTTACGATCCCCCTCCGGTTCTTTACTACCAGGGAACGGAACCTGTGGGCTTTCCGTTGGCGATTGCCGTTGTGGGAACCCGGACAGTGTCCAACTATGGAAAGCAGGTGACGCACCGTTTATGTTCCCAGTTGGCTTCCAGGGGGGTGACCCTGGTCAGCGGCATGGCGCGCGGTGTGGACACTCTGGTTCACCGGGCGGCGCTGGAAAACGGGATGAGCACGCTGGCTGTGTTCGGTTGTGGTCTGGATTACACCTATCCGCCCGAAAACAGGAACCTCCGTTCCTCTATTGTTCAATCGGGGTGCGTCATTTCAGAGTTTCCCGTGTCCACGCGGCCGGACCGGAACAATTTCCCGGCCCGAAACCGGGTCATTTCAGGCCTTTCACTGGGAACGGTGGTGATCGAGGCGGGAGAAAAAAGCGGCGCCTTGATCACCGCGGACTTTGCGCTGGAGCAGGGACGCGAGGTGTTTGCTGTTCCGGGGAACATCAATTCCCCCAACAGCAAGGGCACCAACAACCTGATCCGTTCCGGCGCGAAGATGGTGCTGGGCGTCGATTCGATCCTGGAGGAGTTGCCCGGGGAGATTCGGGCGCTTTTGGACCACGCAACCGTCAATCCCCCGGCGCTTCCCGATGATTTGAGTGAAAATGAAAAGAAGCTGTTGTCGGTGATGACGGCCAGTGAAACACCGATCGATATTCTGATCGCTCAAAGCGGCTTGTCAGCGGCAGAAGTTTCCGCTACTCTGGTGGAGTTGGAATTGAGGAACCTGGTCCGGCAAACGGACGGTAAGAAGTTTATTAATAATCATGCAGAAGTTTCCTGAGGCGGTATGGGGAAGTCGTTACTGATAGTCGAGTCTCCCACCAAGGTGGACACGCTCAAGAAGATTGTGGGCAAGAATTTCATCATCAAGGCGTCCGTGGGGCACATCAAGGACCTGCCCAAAAAGAAACTGGGGGTGGATGTTGAAAATGACTTCAGCCCGCAATACATCACCATTCGCGGCAAGGGCAAGGTCCTGAGCGGATTGAAGGCGGCGGCGAAGAAGGTGGACGATATCTACCTGGCGCCTGACCCGGATCGCGAGGGAGAAGCGATCGCGCATCACATCTGCAACGAGGTGGCGCCGCTGGTCAAGGGCAAGATTTACCGCGTGCTGTTCAATGAGATCACCAAGAAGGGCGTGCAGGAAGCGCTGAAGCACCCGACGGAACTCAATACCAACAAGGTCAACGCGCAGCAGGCGCGGCGCATTCTCGACCGGCTCGTCGGTTACAAGATCAGCCCCCTGTTGTGGAAGAAGGTGCACCGCGGGCTCAGCGCGGGACGGGTGCAGTCGGTCGCGCTCCGCATGATCTGCGAACGGGAACAGGAAATCAAAAGCTTCGAGCAGGAAGAATACTGGAGCATCACCGCCGAACTCGAAGGCAGCAAGGAACCCTCCTTCCCGGCGAAACTGCAGAAGGTCGGCGATAAGAAAGCGGAAATTCCCAATCAGGAACAGGCCGAGAAGCTGGTCGCCCAGACGGAAGGCAAGTCCTTCGAACTTCAAGACATCGTCAAGAAGGAGCGGAAGCGCAACCCCGTTGCGCCGTTCATCACCAGCTCGCTGCAGCAGGAAGCTTCGAGGAAACTCGGTTTCTCTCCCAAAAAGACCATGATGCTGGCGCAGCGCCTGTACGAAGGGGTGACGCTGGAAGGGCAGGGCAATGTCGGCCTGATCACTTATATGAGAACCGACGCGACCCGCCTGTCCGAAGAAGCCGTGGGAGACCTGCGGGGATATATTGAAGAGAAATTCGGCAAGGATTACCTCCCGGCCAAGCCCAACGTTTATAAAAGTAAGAAGTCGGCGCAGGAAGCGCATGAGGCCATCCGCCCCACCGACGTCAATATCGAACCCAAGTCGCTCAAGCCGAAAATCGAAAAAGACCTGTACCGGCTTTACAATCTGATCTGGGCTCGCGCGGTGTCCTGCCAGATGGTGCCGGCGATTCTGGACACGACGCAGTTTGATATCCAGTGCGGCGATTTGATGTTCCGGGCCAACGGCTCCGTCATCAAGTTTCATGGGTTCATGAAAGTGTACGTGGAAGATCAGGAAGAGACGACGGCTGATAAAGACAAGGAAGAAGAGGTCAAGCCGGGTGACCGGGTGCTGCCGGACCTCTCGAAGGGCGAGACGCTGAAACTTCTTAAAATCGATCCGGAACAGCATTTCACGCAACCACCGCCACGGTTCTCCGAGGCCATGCTGGTCAAGGAACTTGAGGCCCGCGGCATCGGCCGGCCGAGTACCTACGCGTCCATCATCAGCGTGATCAAGGACCGGGATTACGTTCGCTCCGAAGAGAAGCGGCTGGTTCCAACGGAGTTAGGGGGATTGGTCAACGAGCTTCTGGTAGACAGTTTCCCGGACATCATGACTGAAAAGTTCACGGCGGAACTGGAAGAAAACCTCGACCTGATCGAAGAGGGCAAGTCCGAATGGATCGAGACCCTGAGAAAGTTTTACGGTCCTTTCGAGAAAAACCTGGTGGAAGCGGAAAAGAAGATGAAGGACGTCAAGAGCCAGGTTGAGGAAACCGATGAAACCTGCGAGAAATGCAGCCAACCCATGATCATCAAATGGGGACGTTTCGGCAAGTTCATGGCCTGCTCCGGTTATCCGGATTGCAAAAACACGCGGGAAATTAAAAAGGCCGGAGCGGAGGAAGACGGACCGCAGGAAGAGGCCGAGGGCGAATGCGATAAATGCAACGCTCCGCTGGTGTTCAAGATGGGACGTTTCGGCAAGTTCCTGGCTTGCTCCAATTACCCGGATTGCAAATTCACCAAGCCCATCAGCCTCGGCGTTTCCTGCCCCGAGGAGAACTGCAAGGGGTATGTCACCTCCAGACGGTCCAAAAAGGGACGGGCGTTTTACGGTTGCAGCGCCTACCCGGATTGTTCCTTCGTTTCCTGGGACAAGCCCGTTGCCGAAGCCTGCCCGGAATGCCAGAACCCTTACATGGTCGAAAAATGGAAGAAGAACGAAGGCGCTTCGGTGATTTGTCCCAAATGCAAATTCAAGAAAACTGAAGAAGCCGCCTGACGGCTCTTGCACACCTCCTTTCCCATGAATTCATTTCTGACCGTTGTCGGAGCCGGCTTGGCCGGTTCCGAAGCCGCCTGGCAGGCTGCCGGGATGGGCGTTCCCGTTGTTCTCTATGAAATGCGGCCTCAACGCCCCACGCCGGTGCACAAGACGTCCTATTGTTCGGAACTGGTGTGCAGTAATTCGCTCGGTTCGCTGAACGATACCTCCGCGCCGTTTCTTCTTAAAGAAGAGTTGCGCAACCTGAACTCACTCGTCATCCGCTCCGCCGATGCGCATGCCATTCCCGCCGGTGCGGCGCTGGCCGTCGACCGGGATTTATTTTCCGCCGAAATCACCCGGGCTCTGGAAGATCATCCCAATATCACGATCCGGCGCGAAGAAGTGGAAGACATCCCCGCCGAAGGGCCGGTGGTTGTGGCCACCGGGCCGCTCACGTCTCCGGCGCTGGCAGAGAAGATTGCCGGGCTGATGGGGGATGAATACCTGTATTTTTACGACGCCCTGTCTCCGATCATCGACGCCAACAGCATCGATTATGAAAAAACCTTTTTCGCTTCCCGGTACGGAAAAGGTTCCGCGGATTATCTCAATTGCGGCATGAGCCGCGAACAGTACGACGCGTTTCTCGACGCACTCGCCAAAGCCGACAAGGTTCCTCTGAAGGAGTTTGAAAAGCCGGTCTACTTCGAAGGGTGCATGCCGATCGAAGAACTGGCCATGCGCGGTCCTAAAACGCTGGCCTTTGGGCCGATGAAGCCGGTGGGCCTGAACCATCCCGAAACGGGACAGCGCTATTACGCGGTGGTGCAGTTGCGCCGCGAAAACAAGGAAGGGACCGCCTGGAACATCGTCGGTTTCCAGACGAAAATGACCTACCCCTGCCAGCGGGAAGTGTTCCGCATGATCCCGGGCCTGGAGCAGGCGGAGTTTTTCCGTTACGGAGCGATCCACCGCAACACCTATGTCAATGCGCCCGAGCTTCTGGGACCGGATTTTTGCGTGAAGGACAGACCGGGACTTTATTTCGCGGGACAGATCGTGGGGGTGGAAGGGTATGTCGAGTCCTGCGCCATGGGTGCGGTGGCGGGCCGTTCCGCGGCTTCCCGGATTCTGGGCCGCCCGTTTTCACTGCCGCCAAAAGAAACGGCGATCGGTTCCCTTTTGCAGCATGTTTTGACGAAAGGGAAGGGGAGTTTTCAGCCGATGAACATCAACTTCGGACTGTTCACTGGAATGGAGACGGGAATACGGGACAAGCAGGCGCGGAACCAGGCGATTATTCAGCGCGCGCTCGCCGCCCAGGCGCAATGGCTTGAGCCGGTCGACTGATCAGACGATACACACCGCCATGACCTGTTTCAGGTCGCAATCCCCTTTGAAGATTTTCCAGATACCATCCTGCTTCAGGGTGGTCATGCCATCGCCGATCGCCTGATCGCGCAGTTCCTCGACCATCGCCCTCTGCATGACCATGCGCTTGATCTCGTCGGTGCCTTCCAGAAGTTCGTGCAGACCGGTACGGCCGGCGTAGCCGGTGTTGCCGCACTTTTCGCAGCCTTTGGGGCCGTTCAGCATCAAGTCATCGGTGTAGTCGATGCCCACGTTCTGTCGAAAGAGTTCTTGCTTGCCGTATTCGTGGAGGAGGGTTTCGTATTCCTCTTTGCCGGGATGATACGGTTCCTTGCAGTTTTTGCAGAGGGTGCGCACCAGGCGCTGGGCGACGATGAGAAGCAGGGCATCGGCGAAGTTCAGAGGATTCATTCCCATGTCGAGCAGACGGGTGATGGTTTCCGGAGCGGAGTTGGTGTGCAGGGTACTGAAGACGAGATGACCGGTGAGGGACGCTTCGAGCCCGATGGAGCAGGTTTCGGCGTCGCGCATTTCACCCACCATGATGACGTCCGGGTCGGCGCGCAGAAATGACTTCATCGCCCGGGCAAAGTTGAGACCGATCTTCGGATGCATCTGCACCTGCCTCAGTCCCTTCTGCGTGATTTCCACCGGGTCTTCCGCCGTCCAGATTTTGCGGTCCGGCTTGTTGATGTAACCGAGCGTGGAGTGCAGGGTCGTTGTTTTACCGGAACCGGTGGGGCCGACCACCAGGATCAGCCCGTAGGGTTTGGCGGCCATGCGCTGGATCAGGTCCAGGTTTCTGGGGGCGAAATTCATGCCCTCAAGCGGGATCGGTTTGCTGGCCGCGAGAATACGCAGAACCGCGTCTTCGTTGCCGCCGACGGTGGGGCAGGTCGCGACGCGGTATTCGATCTCCTTTTTGCCGTATTTCATTTTGATCTTGCCGTCCTGTGGCAGGCGCCGTTCGGCAATGTCCAGTTTGGACATAATCTTGATGCGGGACAGGATCGCCTGTTTGTACAGGGGAGGGATTTCCTGGTAGATGCGGCAGGCCCCGTCCTTCCGGTAACGGACCAGCATGTTGTCCTTGCCCACGCCGGGTTCGATGTGGATGTCGGAAATGCCCTGATCGTAGGCGTCGATGAGAACCTTGTTGACCAGCTTGATGATGGTGTTGTCGGTTTCGTTGATGGCGTTGATATCGTCATCGTCGTCGTCGATGTTTTCGACCCCGTCGTCCTTTTCGCTTTGCAGCGCGTCCAGCAGGGTCGACATTTCACCGATTCCAGGGCCTGCATCGCCGTCGTCGCCTTCATCGTCCTCGGCCAGGGTCCCGGTCAGGAAGTCCTGAATATCCGCCTTGAGCGAGACTTTGAATTCCAGTTCGTGCTTGGCGAAGATCAACTTGATGTTTTGAATTTTGTCCTGGTTGAGCGGGTTGTCGATCAGGATGACGACCTTCCTGCCTTCCCGGGATATGGGGACCCAGGAGTTCTTCTGCAGAAAGTTCAGGTTCAGCCCTTCAAACAGTGAGGCGGGGAGAACGGTTCCCGGCTCATGGCCGACGTAGGGAACGTTGTAAAAATTTTCCAGGGACGCGCCCAGGTCCTTGCGGGAAATTTTCAGTTCTCCCAGAAGGAGCTGCTCGATATCGACCTGACTCCGCCGCGCCTTGCCTATGGCCTGGTTGAGTTCCGTTTCGGAGAGAATGCCGTTGTTGATGAGATAGGAAAATTTGGTCGGCTTTTGCTGGACGAATTTGGTCTGGTTGAAAAACGCCAGTGCGATGGTTTCGCCGATGGACGCCGCGTTTTTCTCGTCTGCCGCGGAAAACGGACCGCCGTGCGATTTGTTGATCAACTGCAGGACGCCCATGATTTTGCCCTGGTGGACCATGGGCACCACCAGCATGTTCTGTGTCTTGAAACCGGATTTTTTGTCCCAGGAACTGTCGAAGGAAAGTTCCGGATGAAACGCCTGCAGTTCGTTCTGATCGTAAACGTTTTTGATGACCACGGCCTTTTGCGCCATGGCCACGCATCCGGCGATGCTGTGGGGGGCGATGGGCACCCGGATTTCGTTGATGGTGTCCCCGGATTTCATTTTGGAATAGATTTCGTTCCTGGGCTGATCCACCGCGTAAATGGTGATCAACTGCGCATCGAACAACTCGAGGATGGAGGCCTTGAGTTCGATGAGGATTTCGTCGACGTTTTTCGCCGAGTGGATGGCGTTGACGATGGAGACCATCCGTTCCTGGGCGTTGCCTCCACCGGATCCGGTCCCGTTGCCGGATTCCTCCAGTCTGGTGAGCATCAGGCCGAGGGGGACCGAGAGGTCCTTGGCGGTTTTGAAATCCTCTTCGGAAAATTTTCCGTCGTTTTTTTTGTTGATGATCTCCACCACGCCGACCAGTTTTTTGTTGTGGGCGAGGGGCGCGACGATGAGGGATTTCGTGGTGAATCCCGACTGACCGTCCAGGGCGGATCCGATTTCCAGGCTGGGATTGTACATGGCCATTTCGGCCTTGGAATTAACGTCCGAAATATTCAACGCCTTGCCGTTGCTGACAACGTGGCCGACGATGGTTTTGGGGGAGATGTCCAGACGGAGTTCTCCGACGCCGTTGCCGATATGATTGCGGGAGACCAGTTGCTTGTTGGCCCGGTCGAGCCCGAAAAGAACGAGGGCTTCCGAGTCGAACAGATCCTTCAGTTCATCAATTATGTTGGGCACCACTGTGGAAATATCGCCGGCGGACTGGATTTGGGATGCCAGGGACCTGACCTTATCCCCTGCTGTGGTGGCAGTCATGGTGGTCTCGCAAATGGGGGTTAAAAGTTTGGATTACAAAGCGTAGTAATCTCAATAACCATAACATCTTCTCATGATCATGTTAAGGTTTTTGCCTTTTGTGATCAATGCCTTTTTGGCAAATCAGGAAGCCGTGAACGGAACGCGGATTTTCATTTGAAACAGGTTTCGTATTGCTGGATCAGGGAAGAACTGATATTTCACCAGTTACAAAGAGAAAAGGGAGGGAAGCATGGCCGTCTGTTTTGAAAGGCGCGCTCGGTGCGGGCGGGGTAGGGCTAAATATCCAGATTCTGAAAAAAGGGAGCCTTCTCCTTGATAAAAACGAAACGGGAACTGGCGTCCTTGCCCATCAATTTGTCAAACAGGTCGCTGGTTCTTTCCCGGTCCTGGATTCGCACCTGGATCAGCGTCCGTTTGTTTTTGTCCATGGTGGTGGACTTCAGGTCCTCCGCGGGCATTTCTCCCAGCCCTTTGAAGCGGCCGACCTCATAGCGCGCGCCGTTTAGTTTTTCGATAATGGCGTCGCGCTCGTTCTCATCCACGGCGTAATACAGTTTTTTCCCGGCGTCGATGCGGAACAGGGGAGGCTGGGCGATGTAGAGGTTGCCGTTTTCGATGAGCTGCGGCATGTAGCGGTAGAAAAACGTCAGGAGCAGGGTGCAGATGTGGGCTCCGTCGACGTCCGCGTCCGTCATGAGAATGATTTTCCCGTAGCGCAGCTTGCCGTAGTCGAATTTGGGTTCGATTCCAGCGCCCAGTGCCGAAACGATGTTCTTGATCTCCGCATTGGCGAGGATCTTGTCAAGCGTGGCGGTTTCGACATTGAGGATTTTGCCGCGTATCGGCAGGATCGCCTGCGTTTTCCGGTCGCGCGCCTGCTTGCTGGAGCCGCCGGCGGATTCCCCTTCGCAGATGAACAGTTCGGATTCATCGCGGATGGTGGAGGCGCAGTCCGATAGCTTTCCCGGCAGGTTGAGGCGGTGCGAAATGTTGCTCTTCCGCTGCACGGCTTCCTTCGCCTGACGCGAGGCGATGCGCGCCTGCGCGGCGAGGATCACGCGGTTGGCGATCAGGTCGCCTGTCGATTGGTGGTCGTGCAGGAAATGTTCCAGTGAATGCTTGACGACCGATTCGACCTGCGACGTGATGTCGGAATTCAGCCGCCCCTTGGTCTGTCCCTGAAACTCCACATTCCCCTGCAGGTAGACATTGAGGATGGCGACGAGACCTTCTTTCACGTCCTCGCCGGTGATGCTGCTGATGCCCTTGGGCATCAGATTGCGCCGGTCGAGGTAGGCGCGCAGGGCGCGGGTGACCCCGTTGCGGAAACCGTTTTCGTGCGTTCCGCCATCCACGGTGCGAATGGCGTTGGCGTAGGAATAAATCTGCGAATCCGTGTTCGAGGTCCAGAGGAAGGCGATCTCCAGCCGAAGTTTCTCCGCTTCCTTTTCAATATAAAACGGGTCCGGCACAAGCGTGGGTTTGCCGTCGGTCAATTTGCGCAGGTAGTCGCGGATGCCTTCCGGATAACAAAACGTGTGGGTGTTCCCGTTCTCCTGAAAAATGATTTTCAATCCCTTGTTGAGGAAGGCTTTGGATTCGGCCTGCTCGAGGATCAATTTGGGATTGAACGTGGTCTTGGAGAAAATTTTGGGATCGGGGCTGAACGTGATGCGGGTTCCCTTGTTGCGGGACTTGGCTCCCTTTTTCAGTTTGGTTTTGGGCTTCCCCTGGGTGAACTCCTGGGTCCATTCGTGGCCCTCGCGGAAGGACGTCGCCACAAGCGATTTGGACAGGGCGCAGACCACGGCCATCCCCACCCCGTGGAGGCCGCCCGAAACCTTGTAGGATCCCTCGTCGAACTTGCCGCCGGAGTGGAGCGTGGTGAAAAGGATTTCCATCGCGCTCTTTTTTGTTTTCCTGTATTCGTCGATCGGGACACCGCGTCCGTTGTCCTTGATGGTGATCGTGTCCGGCGCCTCCAGCGTGATTTCGATGATGGTGCAGTGTCCGTTCAACGCTTCGTCGACTGCGTTGTCAAGGATCTCCCAGACGAGGTGATGCAGTCCGGTGGAGGACGTGGAGCCGATATACATGCCGGGGCGCTTGCGCACCGGTTCAAGCCCTTCGAGGACCTGAATGTCTTTTGCTTTGTATTCCGTCATAGCTTCAACCCAATACTCGAACAACCTTATTGCGTTTGACCACCGATACCCCCTGGCTCCCCCGGTTGTAGACGGGAATGCCGGATACCTTGTACTCGTTCTCCTTGCCGCCGGCCAGGAGCAGGGTGACTTTGTCTTTCTGCCCGACGCTGGTCGCGCCCACCAGATGGCTTTCGCCGACGTTGATCAGCTTCACGCCGCGCCCCGTGCCGGAAAGCTGGGCGACGGATTCGGGGTCGATCAACATGCCCTTGCCCGCCTCGGTGATTAAAAACAGGTGGCGGTTGACGATGGGAACCACCGCGACCATTTTGTCGTCTCCCTTGAGGGACATGACCCGTTTCCCGGCGCGCGTGGTTTCCGCCAGGTTGTTCATGGGAAAGCGGAATCCATAGCCGCCCGTTCCCGCCAGCAGCAGCTCCACATCGGGCTCGACCATGCTGTCTATGAACAGGGATTGCTGCTGGCCTTTTTCGGCGGAATCCCCCGGCGTTTCTCCTTCGGCCAGAAGGGGGAACATGCGGATGACCCGCTCGCCGTCACCGAACTTGAACAGGCTCTGCACCGGTTCGCCAAACCCGCTGCGGGTGTAGGGCAGGTTGAAAATTTTCTGGACGTACACCATGCCGTGGGAGGTGAAGAAGACCACGAGGTCGCGGGTGTTGGCCTGAACGATGCCGAGCAGGGAATCGTTTTCCTTGTATTTGAGCGTTGTCGGGTCGGGCAGGGATTTCAGTTTTCTCAACCAGCCGTTCCGGCTCAGGACCAGCACGGCGTCTTCGTGTTCGATGAAATCCTCGGCGTTGAATTCCACCGGCTCGACATTGGCCTTGAGTTTGGTTTTGCGCTTGTCCCCGAATTTTTTGGTGAGTTCGTCCAGTTCGGTGTCGACCTCGTTCCATATTTTTTTCTCGGATTTGAGAATGCCGGAGATGCGCTTCTGTTCGGCCTGTTTTTCCTTTTGCTCTTTGAGGATTTTTTCGATCTCGAGCGAGACCAGCCGGTAGAGGGGAATTTCCAGGATCGCGTCGGTCTGTTCGTCGTCCAGCTTGAAGGCTTTTTTCAGTTTGTCTCCGGCCTCTTTTTTCGATTTGGAAGACCGGATCAGTTTCAGGGCCTTGTCGAGATTCTTGAATATGATCGCAAAGGCCGCGAGAATGTGCAGCCGTTTCTCGATCAGGTTGAGTTCGTAGGTCAGCCGCCGTGTGACCACCTCTTTTCTGAAATCAAGGAAGTGCAGGCAGATTTCCTTGAGGGAAAGCCGCGCCGGTTCGCCGGTGGGTTTCAGGCAGTTGAAATTGATCTGGATATTGGTTTCGAGGTCCGTGTGGCGGAACAGATAGGCCATCGCTTTCTCGGCCTCGATGGCTCCCTTGAGTTCGAGAACGACGCGCACGCGGTGGTCGCTCTCGTCGCGGACATCGACCAGGCCGGGCACCTTTTTGGCGATGATGATCTCGGCAATTTTCTCGATCAAGCGGGATTTGTTGATGCCGTAAGGAATCGCCGTCAGAACGATCTGGGTTTTGCCGCGGGGAAGCTGTTCCAGGCTCCACTCCCCGCGTACTTTCAACGCGCCTTGTCCGGTTTCGTAAGCCTGCTTGATTTCGGATTTGGAACTGAGCAGGATTCCCTCCGTGGGGAAGTCCGGTCCCTTGATGTGCTTCAGGAGTTGCGTCGTGGTCAATTCCCGGTCCTTGATCAGCGCTTTCAATGCAGATACGGTTTCGGTGAGGTTGTGGCTCGGGAATGAGCAGGCCATGCCCACGGCGATGCCGGAAGAACCGTTGATCAGCAGGTTGGGGACCTGGGAAGGCAAGACCAGAGGTTCTTTCAAAGTGTTGTCGTAGTTGGCGCGGAAGTCGACGGTGTCCTTCTTGATATCTCCCAGCATGTAAGAGGTGATCGGCGTCAGCCGGCCCTCGGTGTAGCGGTAAGCCGCCGGGGCGTCGCCGTCCATCGAGCCGAAATTCCCCTTGCCGTCCACCAGCGGGTAGCGCATCGAAAAGTCCTGCGCCATGCGGACCATGGACTCGTAGGTCGAGGCGTCCCCATGGGGATGGTACTTACCCAGCACTTCCCCGATGATTTTCGCTGACTTGACCGGTTTGGCGTCCGCCGAGACCCCCATGGCGTGTATGGCATACAGGATGCGGCGGTGGATCGGTTTCAATCCGTCGCGGACATCCGGCAGGGAGCGCGAAACGATGGTGGACAGGGCGTAGGTGAGGAACCGGGACTCCAGTTCGGATGTGATGTCGGATTCTTTTTCTTTTGGCATGCGAAACAGTCAGCCGAAGGGGGTTAGTGAAGCAAGTGCTGGATCAGAGGCCGTGTGCTGAAACAGCGGACGAACCGGCAAATCCGGGCCGGAGATCATGGAAACAGAGGTTGGTTGCCGAAGTGTGATTCAAGCGGGTTCCGGGGTGCGGAGGAAAGGCCGCTGCACCTAAGTTCTTGATTTATCATAAGGGCTACAGGTTGTAAAGTTCAATAATTATTGTATTCCATCTCCCGGGCCCGGATTCCGGTGGGTGGCGAACGGGCGGGAGAACGAATTTGAGAAACCTTGCGGCTTGCGTTGGCATCTAAATGAATCTAATGTAAGGTTTACCGGAGCTTAAACGGGACCCCGGACTTGCCATGGCCTCGTTGCCGTTTTATCCCATAATACAGAAGGGCTTGGAAAATACAGTGTGGGTCATGCGCCATCCTGAATGAGGATGGTGGGAGCCCGGGCGGCACAAGCTGGATTTAAACGAGCCCTCGAATAAAATACCATTTTCCAGATTTTGTTCCGGAAACGACGGAATGTTTGCAATAGGAGATTTTCATGTCTGAACAGGATATTCAAACCCGGGTGATGCAGGCCCTCAAAACCGTTAACGATCCCGACTTGCACAAAAATATTGTCGACCTGGGATTCGTTAAAAATATGAAGATCGATGGCGGCAACGTTTCATTTGATGTGGAATTGACCACGCCCGCCTGCCCGGTCAAGGAACAGTTGAAGAACGAATGTCAGGAAAAGGTGAGCGCCCTGGAAGGGGTGAATTCCGTGACCGTCAACATGACGGCGGCGGTCCGCGCCACCGAGCACACGCAGCCGGTGCTGACCACCGTCAAAAATATCATCGCCGTGGCCAGCGGCAAGGGAGGCGTCGGTAAATCGACCGTGACCACGAACCTGGCCTGCGCCCTGGCGTTGACGGGCGCCAAGGTCGGGGTGATGGACGGCGACATTTACGGTCCCAGCATCCCGAAAATGCTGGGCATTCCCATCTCCCCGCCGCGTGGAGGCGAGAACAACAAGATTTTCCCGCACGAAAAGCACGGCATGAAAGTCATCTCGGCGGGTTTTCTCACCGAAGAAGGGCAGCCGTTGATGCTGCGCGGGCCCATGCTGGGCGGGATCATCCAGCAGTTTCTGCAGAACGTCGAGTGGGGCGAGCTGGATTACCTGGTGATCGACCTCCCGCCCGGAACCGGGGACGTGCAGTTGACGCTGACCCAGCGCGCGCCGTTGTCCGGTGGCGTCATCGTCACCACGCCGCAGGACATCAGTCTCATCGACGCCGAGAAAGGGGTCAAGATGTTCCAGCAGGTCAAGGTGCCGGTGCTGGGCGTTGTGGAGAACATGAGCTGGTTCCAGACCGAAGAAAGCGACAAGAAATATTTCATCTTCGGGCAGGGCGGTGGACAAAAACTGGCCAACCAGTTCAATGTGCCGCTTCTGGGGCAGGTGCCGATCATCCCCAAGATTGTCGAAGCCGGGGACAGCGGCCAGCCCATCACCCTCACCGATCCGGATTCGCCGGCGGGGCTGGCCTATCGCAAACTGGCGGAGCAGGTGGCCGCCCAGATCAGCATCAACCAGTTCAACAAGGAGGACAAGATCGACTCCGGCTTTGAACTGGCCTGGGAAGGTTGAGGCGAGCATGGAGAATAAAGAACCGACACCCGTGGAACAGCGCTACCAGGAAAAAAAGGAACTGCGTCAGGATCAGGAAAACGCTCCCGCGCCCAGCAAGGTCCGGCAGATAGACGGGCAAACGCTTGGAATCACCTGGACGGACGGGGTTGACTCCACCTATCAGGTGCGCATGCTGCGCGAGAGCTGCCCCTGCGCTCATTGTATCGATGAGTGGTCCGGTGAAAAGCGGATCAAGCCGGGGGATATCCCGGAGTCTATTCGCCCGTTGAAGATCAAGGCCGTGGGTCTTTATGCGCTCCAGTTTGACTGGAACGATGGGCACAGCACGGGGATTTATCCGCACGCGTTGCTGCGAAAACTGGATGGAAAGCCGCCTCTCGAAATTCCCTGACTGTTAATTTTAGTCTCAGGAATCGGACCCGGAGCCTTGGCTCCGGGTTTTTTTTTGATATAGTGTTTGTGGAGAACCAGCTTATAATATATTGAAATTAAAAAGGTTATATTTCAGGAGGACGTTATGCCACGAGCTCTATGGAACACGGCCAAGGAAATGGCCGATAATCCGTCCCTATGGCAGCGGATCAAGCATTCTAAAAGGGCGGATCCCATGCGGAGGTACCAGGGAGATCTCAAACACGGCCGTTATAAAGCCTTTGGAAAACGCCTGGGCAAGGGGATTCTGACCAGCGGCTCCAAATTCGCCCAGTTCATCCCCATCCCCATTGTGAAAGACATCACCGAAAAGGTGTACGACAAGATGTCCGCGTTTGCCGTGTCCAAGAGCCACGAGTACAACCTGAAGCATGCCAGGGACGTGGGCACGAAAGCCAAGTTCATGCTCAAGGACCTGGATGTGGGGGACCTGGACCGGTACCGTTGGAAAATAACGGATTCGATTGAGACTTTTAATAAACTGCTCAACTATGCCATGGACAATGTAGAGAACACCGCCGCGATCTGCAATGACTGGGGAAAGGCCATGTCGAAGTACTATTATGTCCGCAGGCGAATAGGGAAAATGCGGGTGGCTCTGACCGGTTTGAAGGAAACGATCGAGATCACGGAACAGTGGCTGAGTGAAGTGGAAAACGCACGGGGTGAATATGGAACCCTGCTTGAACTGGAAAAGGAGTTTATCGCGATATCGAGCGAAATTGTCAAAATCGAGGACGAAGCCCACGCCAAATGTTATAACAGTTTTTGTGTCAACAAGACGGGTCTTTCTTCCGGGCGCAAGCACGGGGGATTCTTTTCCCGGCTGGGAAAAGTGAGCAACTTTGTCATTGATACCGGAGCGCCGGATTTTACAGACAAGGGCCTGTATGAAACCCACGACAGCGGACGGCATAAGGGCAAGAGTTCTTATCTGTACGCGGAGTGAGTGAGACGGGGAAAACGCCGAGGGACGCAAGAGGGAATTTTAGCCAGCGCCATTATGTGAGGCGCTCTTTCGATTGCAAGCAATCGTTGTGAGCTGCCGGGCACAAAAAACCCCGCGGAGAGAATCTATCTCCACGGGGTTTTTCTTTTTGGAGAATGCCGTGTCAGTTGGCCGAGTCGCGCACCCGTTTCATTTCCGCCAGCAGGGCGCGGGCGGCGTCCTGAATGAGGGCGATGGCATCGTTTTCATTTTCCATTTCGTCCGGATTCTGGATTTCCCCCTCCAGTGTTCCCGGTTGGGGTTCATGAAATAAAATCACCAGACCCGTATCGTCAGTGGCCGTCTTTTTTTCAAGGTCAATGACCCAGTTTTTGAACGATTCAAGCATCTCAGGAGATTCCTTTCTGTTGAAAGTCCACGGCCCTAAAAATTGCCAGGTTGATTTGTTTACATGCCCACTTTTTCGCGGACTTCATCCATGAGCGTTTCGTCGATCACCTTGATACCGCGTTCCCTGGCGAAATTGATCACGGTCTTCTTGGCCATGCCCCGGACGAAAAAAGGCACCTTGGCGATGCGGTCTTTCGCCCCCTGAGTCCATTCGACCTCGTCGGTGGCGGGTTCGGCTTGTTTCAGTTCTTCCTTGCCCTGGGCCAGCGAGGAGCCCACCATGCCCATGGGGGCATTGCTGACTTCGCTCTTGCCGCCCATTTCAACGCCCAGCTTGCTGACGAATTCCGTTTCGAAACGGTTGGTCAGCATGGCCATGGTATGGCCGCATTTCTTGCATTTGAACTTGAGGCTGATGGAACGGTTGGATTCGTTAAAAAGACCGTCTTTCTGGGTCTCCATTTGCTCGTCGCACGGGACGCATAAAAATTTCATTTTGACTCTCCTTGCCCCTCTTTATTTGGAATTGGATTCGATGAATTCAAGAATTTTGTCGACCACCCCGGAGATGGCTTTGCCTGTTGGAGATTCCTGGTGCTCGGCAAAGAACATTTTGCCGGAGCGGGTGTTCCCCGAAATCCGGGTGTCGAAGGGAATGCTGCCCAGGAACTTGATGCCCTTTTTCTCCGCCAGGGCTTTGGTGTCTTCGCCCTGGAACAGGTCGCCTTCCTCATTGCAGTGCGGGCAGACGTAGGTGGCCATGTTTTCCACCAGCCCGATGATGGGAACGCCCAGGTTGGAGTTTTTGGTGATCGACTTGGTGACAATGTGCTGGGACATATTCGACGGGATGGTGATCTCCACCACGCCGGCAAGTTCCGGCACCAGGTCGCGGATGTTGTCCATGCGGTCGCTGCCCGGGGGCATGTCGATGAGCAGGTAGTCCAGTTCTCCCCAGATCGTGTCCGCCAGCAGTTCACGCAGGGCGGTGCATTCCATGGTGCTGACCCAGACGGCGGTCGCTTCCTTGCCTTCCGTCCACATGACCGGGGCGTCGGCGGTCGGCAGCAGCATGTCCATGGACATGATCCGGATGCCCAGAGCGCCTTCCCCAGGGTGCACGCCGTCCGCCTCCACTTTCAGTTTTTCCTCGTTGGGAACCCCGAGCAGCTTGGCGATGCTGGGACCGTTGAGGTCCGCGTCCAGGATCCCCACCTTGTGACCCTGCAGGGCCAGGCAAGCGGCGACATTGGCGGTGAGGGAACTTTTGCCCACCCCGCCTTTTCCCGAAAGCAGGGCGATTTTATGTTTTATCTGATCCAGGCGGCCCCGCAGCTTTTCCCGCTGGGTGACGACTTGTCCAATGATATTGGAGCCGCCGTCTGTCGCCAGGTCCTCGTAGGTTTTCATGGAACCTCCTGTTTAACGGACCCTCTAATCGTTTGATGTTTTTTGCTCCGGCAACTTGCAGATCGTGAAGTTTGCAGGCCTGCGCGCGGCGAGGGCAATTCTTAGAGGCGCCCTTATTAATCCCCATCAACAAGCGGATGGTATCCGCTTATCATATAGAAAATAAAGAATCTTGGAAAGGCTTACTTTGGAAGGAAAACAGGGGGTTCGCCCTTGCAATCGGGCTGGCTGGGACTATATTACTAACGCAAGCGAGCAAACTCCGGAAGGGGAGAATTGGAGGAGCATGAGTCCACCTGACCAGTCAGCGCAAAGCCATTGATTACAGGTTCCTATCTAAATAGGAACGCACCGCGTGGAGCGGTCACAGAAAAGGAAGGGGCTCACCGGGACCGGTGTCCGGGTGGGTCCCTTGATATTTCAGGGTAAAATACACAGTTAATGAGATTGTTGAAATCCTGCCATGTTGAATCATGTTGAATAACGAAGAGACCATCCTCAAGGAAATTGTCTGGGGTGAGAGACCCCCGCATCATCTTTCCTTCGTCAAAATCAAATACACCCACACACGGGATGGCCACCGGGTGGACAACATCCGCGACCTGAACGTCGTTGCCGGTACGGTCGATATCGCGCGGGGGCTGCTCCGCTACCACAAGGAACCCCAAAAGTTGAAACTCTGGGCCACTTTGTTTGAGGATGTTCCCGAGGTGTTTTCGCTCAGTCTGTCCCGCGACGCGCAGGGAGACCTCATGGCAAACGCTCTCAAATGCGCCGCCGGTGACGCGCCGGTAGATGAAAATGCACTGGCGCTGGCCCGGCAACTGGTCCCGGCTTTCCCCAAAAAACGCTTCCTGGGGGAAGCGCTCGCCCCGGATACAAAAGCCTGACATCCGTTAAAAATAAAAGTGGCGGAGAGTGAGCCGGGCCTGCGTTAAAATCCCACGCTTCGCACCGGGTTTTGCTAGAATCCCCGCATGCGGAAACTGCGGCTTTTGATTGAATACGATGGCACGGCCTACCACGGCTGGCAGGTGCAGCCCAATGGGGTGACCGTTCAGGAGCTCCTGGAAAAATACCTGACTCAAATCACAAAAATGCCGGTACGGGTGTTTGGCGCGGGACGGACGGACGCGGGCGTGCATGCGAAAGGGCAGGTGGCCCACTTTTTGACAGAATCGGCCATGACCCCGCGGGAGTTTCTGAAAGCCCTCAACAGTTGCCTGCCCGCCGATATCGTGATCCTCAAGGTTGACGAGGTGGACGAACGCTTCCACGCGCAGATGTCGGCGGTCGCCAAGCTGTACCGGTATTCCATCCTGAACCGGGACTACCCTTCCGCTCTGGAT
>JAGQJZ010000065.1 GCA_020430445.1 Nitrospina sp. | reverse complement strand
AGGNGGGTGAACTCCACCGGCAGGTTTTTGGTTTTGATAAAGAAACCGAAGGGAAACCCGGTGGCCACCCGCACCGCCGGGAGGATGAGCGGTCCACGGTGTTCGGCGATCATGCGGACGGTCTTCTGGACGGTGGTTCCGGCATTGACGTTCAGGATGTACAGCGGCTCCTCCATCCGGCAGCGCCCGCGATATTCCACGGGAGTGTCCAGCCGCAGCGAATAGGAGGGAAACCGTTTTTTGCGATTGGTCAGGCTGATGAATACAGACACCGGTTCCTGCGCGAAAAGCACATCCGGGTGACGGACGGTGGCCTCCAGTTTTTTCAACATGAGTTCGGAGAGGATGCCGGAGACGGCGATCAGGCTGCAGCACATGGCGAGGATGAGGTACAGCAGGTTGTTGCCGGTGTTGATCGCGCCCAGGCCCACGCCGAGAACGAGGACGATGAAGCCGCCGCCTTCCCGTGTCAGTTGCAGGGTGCGGTTGTGCAGGGTGATGGTGAAGACGGGTTTGTTTTCCCTGGAGGCGGTCAAGGCTCAGACCGGCACGCTCACCTGTTCCAGCAGGTCGTGGATGATGGGCGCGGTATCTCCCACCGTCCGTTTGCTGGTCCCGTGGCGGGAGTGCGGCAGAACGCGGTGGCACAGGACGTGTGCCGCGAGTTGCTTGATGTCGTCCGGCAGGCAGTAATCGCGGCCGTGAACCAGGGCCCGCGCCCGCGCCGCCTGTTGCAGGATGAGTCCGCCGCGCGGGCTGATGCCGAGTTGCAGGTGCGGCGATTCCCGCGTGGCGGTGATGATCTGCAGGATGTAGTCCACCAGCACGGGTTCCATGTGAACGCCGTCGGCCTGCTGTTGCAGGTCCAGCACATCTTCCCGGTCGAGCACCGGTTGCAGGGTGCGGATGTTGTGCGTGGGCGATCCCTGGGTGAGCAGCTGGCGTTCGTCTTCCTGCGCCGGGTATCCCATTGAAACGTACATCATGAAACGGTCGAGCTGGCTCTCCGGCAGGGGGTGGGCGCCGTGGCTGTCGATCGGGTTTTGAGTGGCGATGACGAAAAACGGATGCTCGAGTTCATAGGTCCGGGTGTCCACCGTCACCTGGCCTTCGTTCATCGCTTCCAGCAGCGCACTCTGGGTGCGGGGAGAAGCGCGGTTGATCTCGTCCGCCAGCACCACGTTGGCGAAGATCGGGCCCTTGTTGAAGTGGAAGGTGTGTTCCTTCTGGTTGTAAATGGTGACCCCGACGATGTCCGAGGGCAGGATGTCGTTGGTGAACTGGACCCGCCGGAATTCCAGATTGAGCGACCGTGCCAGGCTGGCGGCGAGCGAACTCTTGCCAACGCCGGGGACGTCCTCGATCAACAGATGACCGCGGGCGATCAGGCAGATGACCGCCAGTTCGATGGTTTCCGGTTTGCCAATGATGACGCTGCCGATATTGTGCTGGAGACGGCGGATGACTTCCTGCGTCGGCGTCATGATTTCAATTTCTCCAGCACCTGCGTCATGTCGTCCATCACCGCCTTGCGGTTTTCCAGAGTGTAGGCGCGCAGCAGGTAGGCGGGGTGGAACGTGAGCATGAGCGGAATGCCCGCGAACTCGTGCCAGGTGCCGCGTTCCTTGGTGATCGCGACACTACGCTTGAGCAGGGTACTGGACGCGGGTTTGCCGAGGGCGACGATCACTTTGGGGCGCACCGCCTGGATTTGTTGCAGCAGAAACGGTTGGCAGGCTTCGATCTCGTCCTTCTCCGGATCGCGGTTGCCGGGAGGGCGGCATTTGACGATGTTGCAGATGTAGGTGTCGTCGGCCCGGCTCAGTTTCATGCCTTTTTCGATGATTTCCGTCAGCTTCTGCCCGGCCCGGCCCACGAAGGGGAGGCCCTGCTCGTCCTCATCCGCGCCGGGGCCTTCGCCGATGAACATCAGGTCCGCTTCCGGATTGCCCGATCCGAAGACGATGGTTTTCCGTTTCGCGCTGAGTTTGCACCGGGTGCAGTCTCCCATGTCCGCGACGATGGCGTCGAGTCCCGCCTGGTCCGGTTTTGCGGACTCCACAGATTGGGGCGGAATGGAGGCGGCTTTTTTTCCGCCGGACGATTGGGACGAATGGGATGCAGGCATGGGTTGGGGTGAAGTTTGGGGTTGTGGAATCGGGGAGGACGCCGGTCGAGACACATCGAGTGGAACGCTGGAGGGGACGGCGGCGATCCCGATTTCCTTGAGGTGAATCAGGTACCGTCTCAGGTCGTTCAGCAATTGGTCCCGTGTGATTTCCTCCTGCATCGGAAAAGAATAGCAAATTTTGGCAAGACAATAAATAAGCCCCTGATTTTCATGGGGTTGGCGGAGCGCAGGCCATTGTTTGTAAAGGGATTTTCTATTATAATAAATCACCAAAATTCAACGGGAGTCGAGCATGTCGGGATTGAAAAGCGCCTGGGAATTGAGTCTGGAAAAATCGAACAAACTGGTTCCCGAACTGGGAAAAAAACGGAAACTGACGGCTGGAGAAAAAGAAGAGATCGCCAACATCCGTTCCGAGTACAAGGCGCAGATCGCCGACCGGGATGTGACCCTGCAGCATAAACTCAGTCACCTGGACAACCGGGTGCGTCCGGAAGACCTGGCGGAAGAAGCCGAGAAACTGAGAAATGAATTCCTTGAGGAGAAAGAACGTCTCGAAAAGGAAATGGAAGAAAAAATAAACGCGGTTCATCAGAGGAAGTCCTGAAGGGAGCCCCTGAGCGTTGCCGGGATAGAGTCCATCCCGAAGAACTCAAGGTGCTTTAAAACGTTTCAAGCCATTCCGCTCCACCTCGGCAATCCTTCCCAACAGTTGTTGTCACCAAGAAAGCATTGACCCTAAATGAAAAATACGCTGAAAGAATTTGTCTGCTCCGCCCTCAACGAGGCGAAAAACCAGGGGCACCTGGTTCTGGACACCGCCCCCGACGTGGTGATCGAAGAACCCAAGGATGAAAAGATGGGCGACTTCGCCACGACCGTCGCCATGACGCTGGCCCGCTCCGAGAAAAAGAATCCCCGGCAGATCGCCGAATACCTGACCGCGTCATTGAGCAGCAGGCCCGACCTGGTGGAAGAAGTCCAGATCGCCGGACCGGGGTTCATCAACTTTCGTCTGTCGCGCGATTTCCTGCGCGGCGAATTCCGTTCCGCCCTGGAGCAGGGCGAACACTTTGGCCGGTGCGAGGTGGGGCGGGGTACGAAAGTGCTGGTCGAATTTGTCAGCGCCAACCCGACCGGACCGCTGCATGTCGGGCACGGACGCGGCGCGGCGGTAGGCGATTCGCTGGCGCGGCTGATGCAATGGGCGGGATACGAGGTGTCCACCGAATACTACATCAACGACGTGGGCAACCAGATGAACAACCTCGGCCGGTCCACCCAGTTGCGTTACCGGGAGGAACTCGGGCATGGCGGTGCGTTCCCGGAGGACTTGTACCAGGGAGACTACATTCGCGACATCGCCCGCGCCATTGTGGAAAAAGACGGCGACCGGCATTTAGGGGCGGACGACCCGGACGCGCTTGGCTTTTTTCGCACCGTTTCCTGCGACCACATTCTGAACGGCATCAAGGAAGACCTGGGCCGGTTCCGGGTTGAGTTCGACCAGTGGTTCAGCGAGCAGACCCTGCACGACTCCGGCAAGGTGGAAGCGGCGATTCAATGGCTCCGCGACAAGGGATTCGTTTATGACAAGGACGGCGCCACCTGGCTGAAATCCTCCGCCTTTCGTGACGAGAAGGACCGGGTGGTGATCAAGCAGGGTGGCGAAAAGACTTACTTCTGTGCGGACATCGCCTACCACCAGGAAAAAATCGAACGCGGATTCAACCTCATCCTCGATATCTGGGGAGCGGATCATCACGGTTACGTCCCGCGCATGGAAGCGGTGCTCGAAGCGCTGGGGCACGGCAGCGACGGGTTTCAGGTGCTGCTCGTGCAGTTTGTGACGCTGATTCGCGGCGGGGAAAAGGTGCAGATGTCGACCCGCTCCGGCAAGTTCATCACGCTGGCGGATGTGGTGGAAGAGGTCGGGGTGGACGCGACGCGGTTCTTTTTTCTCATGCGTTCCTCGGACAGCCATCTCGATTTCGACCTGGAACTGGCGAAGAAGGAGACGCAGGAAAACCCCGTCTACTACATCCAGTACGCGCACGCCCGCATCTGCAGCATCTTCAAGACCGCGGAGTCGAAAGGGATCGCTTTTCCCGCCCTGGAGGAGGTGGACCTCGGTCTGCTCGATCAGCCGGAGGATTTCTCGCTCATGAAAAAAGTGCTCTCCTTTCCCGAAGTGGTGGGCAAGAGCGCCGAGAACCGGGAGGTGCACCGGATTCCGTTTTACCTGCAGGAGTTGGTGGCGCAGTTTCACAGCTATTACAGCGTGCACCGGGTGGTTTCCGAAGATGTGCCGTTGACACGGGCGCGGTTGCTGTTGTTGCTGAGCGTCCGTTCGGTGATCGCCAACGGCCTCCAGATCATGGGCGTCTCGGCGCCGGAGAAAATGTAATGCGCACGCCACGCAGCCGCACAAGAAAAGAAGACGAACCGTCCGGGCGGAAACGTTTCAAGGGTGTGTTTGTTGTCCTTTTGATGGGCGGTTTTGGCGTGGGAATGTATTTTGCCGGTCAGGCGCGTTTGTTTCAGTCCGGAGAACCGGTGGCCTCCGTGGAACAGGTCGCGCCGGCTCCGGTTAAAAAGGAAGCCGCAGCCAAAAGCAAAAAATCCGCGTCGGCCAAACCCAAACGCGCTTTCGGCGCCTTGCTGAGTGGAGAGGAACCCCGGAAGGAAGCGGAACAGTTCACTTTTTTCAAAACGCTGAACGATCCCGGACTGAATCGTTACGTCAACCTGGAAGGTCAGGTGGTGAAAAAAGCGTTTTCCGTGGCCGAGCCGGCGAAGCCTCCGGTGAAACGGGTTTCTTTAGCCAAAACGCCCGCTCCGGTGGCCAAAACGACCCCCGCGACAAAACCCAGCGAACCGGTCCCGGTGAAGGAAAAACCCGCCGCCATGCCGGCAGGGAAGAAAGAAGTTCAAGTCGAGAAAAAGCAACAGCTCCGGCAAAAGAAAGCGCCTGAGCAAGTGGCCCAGGTTGCCGAGCATAAACCGGAGGAAAAGACCGGCGGCACCCAATGGGTACTCGATTCGTTGAATGCTTTGGGAACCCCGCAGGAGATTTTCCGGGTGCAGGCGGGTTCGTTTAAAAAGTTTGAACAGGCCAGCGCGTTCGAAGGAGAGTTGAAGAAAAAAGGTTATGTCGCGTTCATCCGCCCCACGGAAATTCCGTCGAAAGGAACCTGGTACCGGGTGTTCCTGGGCCAGTACGCAAGCCGGGAAGAAGCGGAACGCGAAGCGGCGCAGGCCGGGAAAAAATTGGGAATCCGGCCCGTTGTGAAGAAAGTGGATTAGTTATTAGAGGGAAAGTTCCACTCGTCAAATGGTTGCAGATCTTCTCCCGCCTCGTACCGGTTTGAATTGTCGAAGTTCTGCAGGATTTCCACCGGGTCGTCGACCCGTTCCCCACCGTAGAACTGCTCTTTACTGTCAAACCAGGTGTTGAACCGGTATCCCTTGGTGTCGTTTGAGTAGAGTTTCCGGCGGATCTTTTCGCTCTCGAACTGGAAATCCAGTACAGCGGCTTTGCCCGGCTCAATCGTGATGGTCCCGGTTTCCGCCGGAAGGTACGGGTGCCATGCGGTGACTTCATACGTTCCGGGCGGGATGTCCTTGATCTCAAACCGGCCCTGGGAATCCGTGATCGTGTAGTACGGGTTGTCGACGAACAGCCCATGCGTCTGCAAAAACGGATGCAGGTTGCACTTCATGATGAATTCGTCCGAACCGGGTTTCACGAAAGCGGTGCGCACCTGGGAGGATTGGGCCGTGACCGGTTTGTTTGACGTTTGCCGTACCTTGCGGTTGTAGAACTGGTAGGTGGCGATTTCATGTCGGATCGGGTCGGTGTTTTCGATCAGGATGTCCTCGCCGTTCCTCACGCCGATGGCGTATTGATTCGCCTGGCAGCGGTCGATATGGAAGACCTGCATTTTTTGCGGGAACGGCTTGCCTTTTTTGACGCCCCGGATGGCCACCACCGTTTCCTTCAGTCCCCCGTCCCGGCTGAGAATGAAATCGTGCAACACCCGGTGTCCCCTGCCGTCTGAAATCCGGGAACAGAACTCGACATTGGGAGAGAAGATCAGGTGGAAAGCCCTGGGCTTGGGGGTGCGGCCGTTCAGTTTGACCTGTCCGGTCAGATGCCCTCCGTTGTCCACCGAGGTGACCTTGTACTTCGGAGGGATTTCATTGAACAGTTTTTCTGACAGGATGATATTCCTTCGATACAGCTTTTTGACGATGGCGATGGCGTCATCCCCCCGCTCCTGCAGGATATAAACCAGCCCGAGGTCGTACAGTGTTTCCGGCATGAGGGGATTCATTTCAAGCGCTGTTTCCATTTCCTTGCCGGCTTCGTCTACCAGTTCAAGCTTCAGCAGGGACAATCCGCGCAGGTACCTGAAATCGGCGGAATCGTACCCCATCTGCAGGGCTTTGTCGTAGGCCAGCATGGCTTCCTGATGGCGGTTCAACTGGCTGAGCGCCACCCCCAGGTTGGCCTGGGCCAGTTTTTGGGTGGGGTCTTCCTCAACCGCTTGCTGGAACAGCGGAATCGCGTCTTCCCACAACCCCTGTTTGCTCAATTGCATGGCCTTTTCGAAGGGCGGAAGCGGGGCGGAATGGACCTGCGCGGCGGTCATGGGGCCCAGACAGAAAAACAGGGCGATCAGAAGGGTAAGGCGTCTGAAAACAGGTAGCAGCATTGAATTGAATCCTTGAAGTTTGATCCTGACAATTTAGCAATCCCGCTGGGTGCAGTCAAGAGAAGCCGGGTTGTTTGCGATTTGTCCACTGGTCTATAATATTGCAGTCGATTCAAACCTGAGGGAATCCCGGAACCGTTTGTTTTGTTGGTTGTGCGGAACGGTTTCCGGATTCCATAATATCCCCGGTACACTTCTTGATTCCATTTATTCCCCCGGCGGGGCTGAGCAGCGGTGTTTTCCAGACCATTCTGGGGTCCCAGATGACAGGGGACACCACCATAGAGGACCGCCGGGTCCATAAAATTCCCCTGGGAGGTAAGAACCTTCTGTTATGCCTGGAATTGCCCGCGAAATCTGAAAAACAGCCTCTGGTTGTGATGATCCACGGCATGGGGGGATGCAGCGAATCGGCCTACATGCGGCGGATCGCGACCCGGCTGGGAAAGCGGGGCCTGGGTGTTTTCATGGTCAACCAGCGTGGCAGCGGTCCGGGAATGGGCTTGTCCAATTCCCTGTGGAACGGGGGATCGAGCGGCGACCTGGCCTGTGTGGTGGAGTACCTGACGCATGTTTTTCCTGCAAGACCGGTGCTGTTGATCGGTTTTTCCCTGAGTGGGAATATCCTTTTAAAATACCTGGGAGAGGGTAGGGCGATTCCCTCGACGGTGCACGCCGCGCTTTCAGTCAACCCGCCGGTGGACCTGAAGGCCGCCGCCCTGGCCATTTCCAGCGGGCGCTGGTCTCGAACCTTCAACCGGTATTATATGGGGCTGATCAACCGGCAGGTGAGGGCGATACGGCAGTGTTTTCCGGACGCTTTTGTGCCGCAGGGAGAACCGTCCACTATCTATGACTTTGATGTGGCCTACACGGCCCGGGTGGGCGGGTTTCGGAACGTGGACGATTATTATGAAAAATGCAGCGCCGCCCATCTGCTCGACCGGATCGTGGTGCCGACAACGGTTCTCTGTTCGCGTAACGACCCGTTCGTTCCCTTCGATATTTTCCAGAGTCTTAAAATGAGTTTGTGCGTGGTGGGGGAATTCCCGGAAGGGGGAGGCCATATGGGGTATATCGCGAACAAGAAACTGCCCACGGGCGACCGCCGGTGGATGGATTACTTCGTGTGCGAGTGGGTCGCGGATGCCTGCCGGATCGAGGAGGGCGCGCCCGGTGGTGCGGCGCTTGCGTCTGCGGAGCCGGGTGCGAAATGATGATACGGCACTTTCTGGAATTGTCCCGCTTGCGCCGGACCTTCCTGCTGAACCACATCCGCTTCCCCACCGCGGGCCGGATCAACCGGTGGATCATGCTGGCGGTTTTCGTTCTGTTGTTCATCTGGGGAGATTATCTCTTTTTTGAACGCGTCATCCGCTATCTCGACACCCTGCCGGCCAACGTCGGCGTGGAGTTGATCATCCAGTTGATCAACGTCATCTACCTGACATTGTTCATCATGATTCTGTTCTCCAGCATCATCGCCTCGCTTTCGATTTTTTATGTTTCCGCCGACCTGGAGTTCTTGCACTCGCTGCCGGTTAAAAAGGATGCGATCATCGGGGTGCGTTTTTTCCAGACAATCTTCAACGCCTCCTGGATGATGGCGATTGTGGCGCTTCCCATTTTTGTCGCCTACGGACGCTATTTTGATGTCGATGCCGGGTTTTACGTTTACCTGGTGCTGGCGTTTGTTCCTTTTGTCGTCATCCCCTGTTACCTGGGAGTTCTGGGCATCATGTTCTTGATGCGCTATTTCCCGACGGAACGGGTCAATCAGTTGCTTTCCTTTCTGGGACTGTTTTTCCTGGTGTCCCTGGTTTTGTTTCTCCGTTTCCTTTCGCCGGAAAAGTTTTTTGGCAAGGAGGTGTCGGATGAAATGATCGAGGCGTTCGTCGAGAGCCTCGCGGTTCCGGAATACCCGTTCCTGCCGAGCAGCTGGATCACGCGCGGGATCACCGCGTGGGTGGGGGGAGATACGGAAATCGCCTGGGTCCGGCTGGGAATTCTGGTGGGGACATCGGTCGTGGGCGGATTGGTTTTCTGGGCTGCTTCGCGCAATCTGTATTTTCCCGGATGGCGCTTGTATCAGGAGGTTAAAAACTCGCCCCAGTCCCGCATGAAACGCGGCGGCGGCCTCTTCTGGCTCGACTGGTTTCCGCTGCCCTCCCAGGTGAAGGCCCTTTGCCGGAAGGACCTGCGCATCTTCGCCCGCGACCCTGCGCAATGGTCGCAGATGTTCATCCTGGCGGCGCTGGTGGTGGTCTACATCTTCAACATACTCAACCTTCCGCTTGAGCACCTGGTGTTGAAAAACGTCGTTTCGGTACTCAATATCGGCCTGGTCGGATTCGTGCTTTCCGCCATCATCTCCCGTTTCGGGTTTACCGCCACCAGTGTCGAGGGCATCCGCATGTGGTCGATTTACACCGCGCCGGTGAATATGAAAGCGTTTCTTTGGGGAAAATTCTGGCTGGTGTTGCCGCCGCTGCTGATCCTGGGAGAAATCCTCGTGGTGGTGTCGAACCTGATCCTGGAGGCGGACCCGTATGTCATGCAGGTTTCCGTCGCCGGTGTTTTCCTGATCACCGTGGGGCTGGTGGGCATGGGGGTGGGGATGGGCGCCATGTATCCCATGTTCAAGCACGAAAACGTTTCCGAGATATCGTCCAGCTCCGGCGGCATCCTGTTCATGGTGTCCAGTCTGGCCTATGTCGGCATTTTCCTCATGCTGGTGGCCTGGCCCATGCACGTCCACTTCAAGGAGAAATTCGCTTTCCAGCAAATCGGAGGAAAAGAAATTCCGGTAATTTTCGCGGCAATTGTTATATTGTCCTTTGTCGTGGCGTTGGAGCCCCTGCGCCGGGGCATCAGGAATCTGAAAGAAATGGACCTCTGATATTTCATGACGCAGGAACTGTTCCCGGAATACTCCACTGAAGCCAATCCGCCGCCGAAGCCGTTGGCGGACCGCATGCGGCCCGTCGCGTGGGAGGGGTTGGTCGGCCACGAACAACTGGTGGGCCAATCGAGCCCCCTTCGGCTCCTGATCGAAAAGGACACCGGACTGTCATTTATCCTCTGGGGGCCTCCGGGGTGTGGCAAGACCACGATTGCGCGGATTGTGGCGCGGATCACGCAAAGCCAGTTCCATGAACTCAGCGCCGTCAACGCGGGCGTGGCGGATATCCGCAAGGTCATCGAATCCGCCCGTGGTTTCTGGCGTTCGCAGAAGCGGCGCACCATCCTGTTCATCGACGAGATCCACCGCTTCAACAAGGCGCAGCAGGATGCGGTCCTGCCCCATATCGAAGACGGGACCATTCGCCTGATCGGTTCCACCACAGAAAACCCTTCCTTTGAAGTGATCCCCGCGTTACGATCGCGCTGCCAGATTTTCCGTATGGGATTTTTGACCCCGGATCATGTCAAAATGCTCCTCCGCCGCGCCCTTGAGGATGAGGAAACCGGCCTGGGGCGTTATTCCGTCACCCTGGAAGACGCCGCGCTGGATTTGATCGTCCGTTACGCCAACGGTGACGCGCGGCGCGCGCTGAATGTTCTGGAAGCCGGGGTGGAGGCGCATGTGCAGGGGGAAAATCGCGAATCCCCCCTGGGCTCCAAAACGGTGGAAGGGATCATACAGCGGGTCGCCGTTCTCTACGACAAGGGGGGAGACGAACATTACGATCACGCCTCCGCTTTCCAGAAAAGCCTGCGTGGGTCGGACGCCGACGCGGCGATCTATTGGCTGGCCAAGATGATTGCCGGAGGCGAAGACCCCAAATTCATCGCGCGCCGTCTGGTCATCACCGCGTCCGAGGACGTGGGCAATGCCGATCCCATGGCCCTGCTTGTGGCCAACGCGGCGGCGGATGCGTTGGAGCGCATCGGATTGCCCGAGGCGCGCATTCCATTGGCGCAAGCGGTGATCTACGTCGCCCGCGCGCCGAAGGACAATTCCGCCATTGTCGCGGTGGATTCGGCGCTGTCTGAAATCAATCACAAGGGCGGGGCCTATCCGGTTCCGGAGCACTTGAAGGACACGCACTACAAGGACGCCCGGGAGCGTTACGGGTTCGGCAAGGGGTATCAGTACCCGCATGATTTTCCCGGAGGCGTGGTTGAGCAGGATTACCTGCCGCCGGAACTCAAGGGAAAAAAATTTGTTCCGGATCAAAAGTAAATTGAAACCGTCTTAACAGGAAAGGATAGAATCGTTGATACCATGAGCCAGGAAACACGTTTTGCAACATTTGATGAAGTCGTGGCGGGCCGGATACGGGGCAACCAGTTGATGCTGAGCGGCGCCGGCCTTTCACCGGAGGAAGCCCGCCTGCTGTGGAACTCGCCCCGTCTGCTGGAGATCAGCTGGCTGGACCTGGAAGACAACCGTCTGGGGGATGAGGGCGTGATCGAACTCGCGTCCTGCGCGAACGCGGCCAACGTCCAGATGTTGAGCCTCAGCCGCAATCAAATCACGGACGAAGGTCTGAAGCGGCTTGCCGAATCGCCCCATTTGAGTAAATTGAAACGCCTGCATCTGAAAGACAACGCCATAGAAGGGGAAGGGATACTGGCCCTTTTTCAGAGCCCGACCCTGGACAACCTGTCCATTTTTCATATCAACGACGGATGGTCCTGCCGCAAACGGGACGGCTGGCGTTACCGTCCCCGCGATCCGAAATAAAATGACCGACCAGGAAAACCGGAATCAACTGCATCTGCATGTCGCCGGCATGGACCGCCCGGGAATTCTCGCCGATGTTCTGGGCGAGATTGTCGAGCACGAATGCCTCGTGGTCGATATCAAGCAGTTTGTGTTCAACGGACTGCTGAACCTTTCCCTGCTGGTGGAAAGCCGCGACAACGAAAAGCTGACGTCCCTCAACCAGACGCTTTTGGAAGCGAACCGCATCCGCGATTGCCAGGTCCGGGCCACCCCCTGGGACCGGGAACTGCGGCCGGAGGAGCCTTACTGTTTCCGGCAAGTGGTCACGCTTCTCGGCAGGAGACTGGGGTCCGTGGCCATGGCGGAGTTGACCGCCACGTTGGCGTCGCTGGACTTGAACATCCTGCGTATCGAACAGCTCGACTACAGCGACCACCACGTGCTCGAATTTGTCATCGGTTCGCAAAAGCCCATGGCCGGGGTGGAGGTTCTCGACGCGCTGGTCAGTTTCAAGGAACAGTTCGAAGTCGACCTGGCGGTGCAGGAGGACTCCCCGTTCCGGCGCAACAAGCGCCTGATTGTGATGGATGCCGACATGACGTTCCTGCAATGCGAGGTCATCGACGAGTTGGGCAAGGTTGCCGGATGCGGCGAACAGTTGGGCGAGATCACCCGTGCCGCCATGAACGGCGACGTGGATTTTGCCGAAGCCCTGAAGCGCCGGGTCGCGCTGCTGAAAGGGCTGACCGTCGACCAGTTGAATGAAGTCTCCAGACGGATCCCGCTCACGCCGGGGGCCGAAGCGCTGGTCGGTATTTTGAAAAAACTCGGTTATAAAATCGCCATCGTCAGCGGCGGGTTCCGGTTTTTCATCGACCGGTTCAAGGAAACCTACGGGCTGGATTACGGTTTCGCCAATGAACTGGAAATTGTGGATGGGAAAGTGACCGGCAATCTGGTGGGGGACATTGTCGACGCCCAGGCGAAGCGGGATATCCTGCTCTCGCTTGCCAACAGGGAAGGGCTCGCCGTAGAGCAGGTGGTGGCCGTGGGAGACGGCGCCAATGACATCCAGATGCTGGCCGGCGCGGGGCTCGGCATCGCTTTCAACGCCAAGCCGATTGTGGCGAAACACGCCCGGGCCAGCCTCACCACCGCCAACCTCGAGCCCATCCTGTATTTTCTCGGGATCCCGGGGAAAGAAATCGAGGAGTTGCGGCAGATGTCGCGGAAGGTGGGTTGACCGGTTTTCCCCGTCTTACCGGGGCAGGGTTTTCCTGAGAGCCCAGCCCCGCCGCGCGCATTCCTCTTCGAGTGTTTTTCCGTCCATCACCGCATCCACCGTCAACGGGCCTTTCGGAAGAAGGCCGCGCGCCGCCCGTTGCGCCACGATGCTGATGTGCCATCCCGTCAGTTTTTCCATTGCCGTGAAGCCCGTGTGGTCGTCGTAGGTGTCGACCAGTTCGACGGTCGCCGCGGCTTCCCGCCCTCCGTTCTTGCCGACGCATTTGGTGCGGATGACGGCGATATCGCGGACTTCGTTGACGGAGATTTTGGGCTCGAGCAGGGTGTGAAAAAATTCGCGCGGCACGACTTTGGTCCCGTTGACGTCGACCGTTTCCATCTCGAACAGTCCCAGCCGTTTGTACGCCTCGAACGTCTGCCAGTGACCGGGGTAGCGCAGCGTCTTGTTTTCCAGTTTTTGAAGTTTGCCCTTGAGCTTCCACGGCAGGGTGGACAAGCCGCCCGAGGTGACCGCCGCTTCCAGCATGCCGAGAGGAGGATCGAAAGTCAGTGCCTCGGTTTCCGTCAGGCAGGGAACGTTGGTGACTTTTCCGTCGCGCAGAAAACAGGCGTCGGCGTGGTATTCGTTGGTCAGGCCGTTGATGTGGAACAGGGCGACGTAGTTCCAGGGCGGGGTCGGGTTTTGCGGCAGGCCTCCGTCCCAGATATAGAGTTCGCGCGGTTCCTCGATGAAGGACATGGCGTGCTCGCCCATGTTGATGTTGAGACCCGGCGCCATGCCGCAGTCCGGGACAATGGTGATCCCCTTGTCGCGGGCGGATTCTCCCAGCATCAGGATTTCCCGGGCCGTGCCGGTGTGCCCTCCCAGGTCGCAGAAGTTGGTTCCCGTGTCGATGGCCACTTCGGTGATGGTCAGGTTGTAGAGGTAGGGAACCGCACTGAGGACGGTGTGAATGCCGCGGAACTCCTTGCTCAACTCCGCGGGGTCGCGAACATCGAGAAACAGCCCGCGGGCGACTTCGCGGCCCGCCAGGTGATTGACCTTTTCCGCCCCTTTCGAGGCGGCGCTCCAGCTCAGGTCATACAGGCAGATTTCCTCGGCGTCCCCGAATCGCGCCAGGTCGTACGCCGCGGACACTCCCTGTCTTCCCGCTCCAAGAATGGCATAACGGTAAGGCATGGTTCATCCCAGACAGAAAAAGTTCAAGGGCATCTCCAGCAATCGCCACCGGCCGTGAACAGAGCCCGGCTTTCAAGCTCGTGAACTGCGGGAGTTGAAAATACCGTGTTGCTGAAGGGTGCCTTTAAAATAATGCGGGACTATACACCAAGAGGGGAGTCTTGAAAAGGCAATCCGGTTCAGTCGATCAGGACCATGCCGACGGTTTGCTGGCCGGAGCAGGGTTCCGGCTTCGCGGCGTCGTTCCAGCCGATCTGCATCAGGGTGCGGGAGATATCGACGCTGCAGCCCTGCAGGGTTGGCCGGGCCTTGTCGGGATGTTCGCAGTGGGTTTCCACCGTGCACACGTCACACAGGTTGCAGGGTTGCGCGCCCAGGGCGAATGCCTTGTTGAATCCCATTTCGCGGAAATGGGTTTCCAGTGCCAAAACGAGGCGGTGGACATCCGCCGCCTGCTTGGCTTCCACCACCACGGCTTTTTCATAGTCCAGAAGAATGTCGGACATCTCCTGCGTCGTGGGGGTGAAGGTGGGGCAGGTGAAGGTGCGCCCGAAGTGGGGGCAGCCGAACTGGCACTTGAGCCGGGTCCAGTTTCCCAGGAAGATGGTGTGGGACTGGATGACTTTGGCGTTGACGGCTCCCATCTTCCGCGCGGTTGAAACGATTTCCTGCGCGGAAATATGGGGAACGCCTGCCCGGCGGTGACTGGAAATATCGGTGACCATGAAAAGTTGATCTCGCTGAAAGGATGAAAAGTCTGTGCTACAATTCCATTCTAGTTGGATTTAAGTCGCGCATGAATAAATTTCGATATTCGCCTCGAAAAAATCTCATGGCGGTACGGAAAATCCCGACCCGCATTCCCGATCCTCTTTTAATATAACCACTTACAGTTTTCAGGGAACGGCAAAGTCAACAAGGCGTTTCAGCCGTCCAAAGGAGTTGCATGAAGTTTCCGTATGAGGGAGTGATCTTTGACTGGGCCTGGACCCTGCTCGACCTTGGACCGGAGGACGACCGTCCGGCGTTTTTTGCAATGGCGGAATTCCTTGAAACACGTGGGCACTCCCTGGGAAATCCCGAACACGCGTACACGGCATCTTCGACATTATTCCGGGAACAGATTTTGACTTCGCGTGGATGCGGCCTGGAGGCTCCCTATGAAATGATCCTCAATTACATGGGAATGGAGCGCGGCTTGGACCTGAGCGAAGCGGATAAAAAAGAGGCCCTCTCGGTTTATTACAAAACCATCTACAGTCAGAGAAAGTTGTACGAAGACACTGTTCCGGTTCTGGATGCGATGCAAAAAGCCGGTCTTAAACTGGGAATCGTCTCCAACACCACCAACCCGCCGGACATGAAACGCTACGAGCTCGCCTTGTTTGGCCTGGAGGCCTATTTCGATTTCGGCATTTATTCCTCGGAGGTGCCGTTTCGCAAGCCGCATCCGTCGATCTTCAAATTGGCGGTGCGGAAAATGGACCTGCTGCCGGAGAAGGTCCTGTTCGTGGGGGACAGTTACGAAGCCGATATCGTCGGCGCCCACCGGGTGGGCATGGCCACGGCCTGGGTGAACCGCGACGGCCGGGCCAAACCCGAGGGGCCGGTTCCGGATTTCACCTTGTCGGCGCTGGCCGACCTGCTGGCCCTGCAATCGCAAATGGCCAGTTGATCCCGTCCACACGAAGGCCGCTGTCATGCACCGATTCATCACCCCGCCGGAAAACTGCCACGAAGACTGGGTGGAGTTGACCGGTCCGGAAGTTCATCACCTGCGGAACGTCCTCCGGGTGGCCTGCGGAGACCGGGTCGAGGTGCTCGACGGGCAGGGGAAGTGTTACACCGTTGAAATCACCGAACTGAATTCACGCCGCATGCGTGGGAACACGCTTTCGATGCGGCAGCAACCGCCGCCGCCGGTACGCATTTCCATGGGACTGGGTATTTTGAAGCATAAGGCCATGGAAACGGCCATCCGTAAGTCCGTCGAACTGGGGGTGGACCACATCACACCTCTGGAATGCCGGTACTCGGTGCCCCGTATTAAATCGAAAGAGCAACAGGACCGCCTCGAAAAATGGAACCGGATTGCCGCCGAGGCGGTCAAGCAATGCGGCCGTTTCACCGTTCCCCGGGTCGGCCCGACCGAGACTCTGGAGGCGTATTGCCAGGGCCGGGAGCAGGGCGTTCTCAAACTATTTTTCTGGGAGAATGAGCGCACCCGCAAATTAAATGATATAAACGTTCCGGAAGAGGTGACTTCGATCGCCTTCCTGGTCGGCCCCGAAGGCGGTTTTTCCCCGGAAGAGGCTGAACAGGCCACCCGCCACGGATTCGTCCCGGTAAGCCTGGGGCCCCGGACCCTGCGGGCGGAAACCGTGCCGCTGGTTGCCCTGACCCTGCTGCAATACCGCTGGGGCGATCTGGCCTCGGCCCATCTCCCCGGGTAAATTTCACCAATCGATCCTAAAACAACGATTCCCCGACATGAGCTTCCAACTGAAAATCGATATCTTCGAAGGTCCGCTCGATCTTCTCCTGTACCTGATCCGGGAGAAGAAAATGGACATTTGCGATATCCCTATCGTAGAGATCACCCGGCAGTATATGGAGTACCTGGAGGTCCTCAAGAACCTCAATCTCGAAATGGCCGGGGAATACCTGGTGATGGCGGCGGAACTGATGCGGATCAAAACACGGTCGCTCCTTCCCAAACCGCCGCAGGAAGAGGAAGGGGAGGAGGGGCAGGACCCGCGTGCCGAACTGACCCGGCGGCTGATGGAGTACCAGCGGTTCAAGAACGCGTCGTTTGACCTCCGGCTGAAAGAACATCAGCGTCAGCAACTGTTCGGGCGGGGGGCGGAAATCGTGCACCATGTCGAGGGGGAGGAAGCGCTTGTCGACGCCAATGTGTTCGATCTCTTCACCGCGTTCAAGAAAATCCTCGACGAGAAAAAGGGCACGGTCGACTATGAGGTGAAAATCACCCATATGTCGGTGACCGACCGGATCCATTACTTGCTCGAACTGCTGAACGCAACGGATAGCGTCACCTTTGAGTCGTTGTTCACCCCGCTCAACACCAAGCAGGAGATCATCGTCACGTTTCTCGGATTGCTCGAATTGATGCGGTTGAAACTGGCGCGTATTCAGCAGGTCGGCAGCTTTGAGACCATCCGGGTTTACCGCGCGGCCGACCGCGAAACGCAGGAAGAGATACTCCGCGATTACCAGGAGCCGGGGGAAGTGAAAGGACCTCTCGTCGAGGACGTCTGAACAAACCGGTAAAACCGGGCGTTTTACAACAGCTTTGAAACGCCTGTTGATTTAAGGGCTTCTGTTGTTTGACTTTGTTTCAAGGGTTGTCTATGCTTACTCTGGGTGGATTTAAAGGTCGATTTTTTCTGGAGAGACTCATGGTGAAAAGAACTTTGGTTGTGATGATGGTTTTTGGACTGTTGTTCACCGGTTGTGCGTCGAAAGGCGGCTACCAGCCGACGGTAGACCCTTACGGGGACCCGAATGCTGAGCGCATTCAACAGGACACCGCAGAATGCCGCCAGTTGGCGGAGCAGGCATCGGGCGATACCGCAACCGAAGCCGGTAAAGGCGCTCTCGTGGGCGGTCTGCTCGGAGCTGCGGCGGGTGCCGCTATTGGCGCCGCGGTCGGCGCTCCGGGAACCGGTGCCGCAGTGGGTGCGGCCGCAGGTGGCCTGGGTGGTGGAACCAAGGAAGGCCTCAGTGCCGAGGAAACGTTCAAACGGTCCTACCAGAACTGCATGCGCAACCGGGGCCACAACGTCATCGATTAAGGCACCGCGCGAATACGGAAAGCCGGGTTCTCTTGTAACAGGTCCGGGGGAAGGTCCGCCTTCCCCCGTTTTTTTTGGATTCCGTTGGTCCTGCCTAAGGGATATAATAGAAACAGCGAAAAATCTGCTGTTTATAAAGAGTCCTCATGTTCCGGAAAATTCGGGAAGACGTTCAGGAAGCCCTCAAAAAAGACCCCGCCGCGCGAAACCGGTGGGAGGTCCTCCTTTGTTATCCGGGAGTTCATGCCCTTCTGGCCTACCGCCTGGGCAACTGGATGTGGAGCAAGGGGGTGCGTCTCCCCGCCCGGTTGCTTTCCTATCTGGCCCGCTGGTTCACCGGAATTGAGATTCATCCGGCGGCCAAAATCGGGCGGCATTTCTTCATCGACCACGGGGCCGGGGTGGTGATCGGGGAAACCTCCCATATCGGGGACAATGTATTCCTCTACCAGGGGGTCACCCTTGGCGGGCTCAGCATGATCAAGGGGAAACGGCATCCCACGATTCAGGACAACGTCGTCATCGGCGCCGGGGCCCACATTCTGGGACCGGTCACGGTGGGTAAGAACGCCAAAGTCGGAGCCGGATCCGTTGTGGTGCAGGATGTTCCGGAATATTGCACCGTGATCGGAGTTCCCGGACGTGTCGTCTTCTCCGGAGTTTCGGCCGCCCAGGAAGACCCGGAGGAGATGTTTCGCGATCCCATGGCGCAGGCCATCGAAGCGGTTCTGGACCGCCTTCCCCAAATGGAGCGGGATATCCAGTTATTGAAGGAACGGCTGGTCGAACTGGACTCCGGAACTTCTGATCCTCATTCCACCCCGGATCCCGTCGCCATTCCCAAATCCGGCTCCTGAGGTTTTGTCCGGCCCTTGGGGCGTTTGAGAGGACCTCCAGTCGTTCGGCATTTTTTATCCCGGCACGCCGCAAGCTCTGAACAACCAAACCTGTTCGCGGCCAAATACAATTTTCAGAAACGTCTTTGAGTGTTCCCCAATGAAACCCATCTATCTGGATCATAACGCCACCACTCCACTAGCCCCTGAGGTTTTTGAGGCTATAGAGCCTATTTTAAAAGATAATTTTGGTAATCCTTCGAGCATTCATTCCGCCGGGAGAGCGGCCCGGGTGCGTCTGGATGAGGCTCGCGAGCAGGTGGCGGCCCTGATCGGCGCACACCCATCGGAGATCGTGTTCACCAGCGGCGGGACGGAGTCGGACAACCTGGCCATTCTGGGGCTTGCACGCGCCTTGCGGGACAAGGGCCGGCATATCATCACCACGCAGATCGAACATCCCGCCGTGCTCAATCCCTGCCGGCAATTGGAAACCGAGGGGTTTGAAGTCGATTACCTGCCAGTGGACCGGTGGGGCCGGGTGGAACGGCAACGGTTCGTGGACGCCCTCAGGGAAGACACGCTTCTGGTCTCGATCCAGCACTCCAACAGTGAAATCGGCACCCTGCAGGAGGTGGACTGGTTGGCGCGGCAAGCCCGTGAGAGGGGGGTGTTTTTTCATTCCGATGCGGTTCTCAGTGTTGGTAAACTGCCGGTGAGGGTTGAAGATCTGGGAATCGACCTGCTGTCTCTTTCCGCGCACAAAATGTACGGCCCCAAGGGCTCCGGAGCGATTTGGATCAAGAGGGGGACGCCGCCTCTGGTTCCGGTGCTGCTGGGTGGGGGGCAGGAGAAAAAACGGCGCGGCGGCACCGAAAACGTGGCCGGTATCGTGGGACTGGGCAAGGCGGCCGAATTGGCGCGTGCGCGGATGGAGGAAGACGTTGCCAGGATCGCCGGTCTCAGGAGGTACCTGGTCGATGCGCTGCTCAGGCGTCTTGAAGGCGTCGAAATTCACGGTCACGCCGAATATTGCCTGCCCAACACGGTGAGCGTCTCCATTGACGGGGTGAGTGGGCAGTCCCTCCTCGTACGGCTGGATATCGAAGGCGTGTCCGTTTCCACGGGAACGGCCTGTTCCTCCGGAGCGGCCCAGCCTTCC
>JAGQJZ010000064.1:5588-19961 GCA_020430445.1 Nitrospina sp. | reverse complement strand
GAAGCAGGGTGATTCTCCCTTTCCGCACAAGCCTGTAAATCCCCAGACCTGTTAAGAGAATCATCAGAAGAAGTTCAAGGAAGAAGCCCCCCAGTCCCCTTCGGCGAAGGGGGAGGTGCTTGCGCACGGCCAACGTTTTGGAACGCAAAGTTTCCTCACTTTTTAAGCGCTTTCCCTCGGCAGGTTCAGGACAGGCTCTGCTTTGCTCCCCGCAATGACGTCCCGAGGGTTTTTTGCTTTTGACCTTTGGGTTTTGGAGTCACTGGCTCCGCGTTCCCCTGGGGAGGGCGTTGATTTTGGCCGGATTACCCTTCCAGGTCCGCCCGCCACTTGTTAGAGTGCTTTGACAGTCTCTGTCTTCCCTCATATAATTGATTGATATGAAACGGGTTGCCGTGGAAGCCTCCGCAATGCGAAAGACCCTGGCCGGTTCCGAGAAGGGGTTCACCCTGATCGAGATCATCAGCATCATTTTGCTGATGGGGATCCTCGCCGCCATCGCCCTGCCCAGTTTCAATCCCGACACCATCGACATCAATTCCGCCGCCCAGGTGGTGCGCTCCGACCTCCGGTTTTTGCAACGGTTGGCCATGGGGCAGAACACCACGACGATGAGCATTACCTTCGCCAACGGTGCTGGCGGCTACACGACGTTCGACGCGCAGGGCAATGCCGTGTCCCGCGACCTGCCGGGAGGCATTGTGATCGCTTCCCCCACCAAGAACCTGGGATACAACCGCTTTGGCGAACCCGATTTCGCGGGCGCTGCCGACTTTGTCCAGATCACCAACGGAACCCAGACGATGACCGTCAGCGTGGAGCAATTCACCGGAATGGTTTCGGTTGCCGGACCATGAGGGGCGCAGGCATGCCAACACGCAGGAGCAGGGCAGGAAGGGGAGAGGCGGGGTTCAGCCTGATCGAAATCATCATGGCCATTGTGCTGATCGGCATCGCCGTGCCCGCGTTTACGATTTACTTCAGCGGCCTCGATAACAGTAAAGAGCCGGAGTATCTGGCAGAGGGCGTTTTTTTCGGTATCGACCAGATGGAACGCATTGGCGACGAACCGTTTTTGCGGATTCCCACTGCCGGGAATTATACCTGCGAGCAATTTCGCGACTGGCCGGCGGATGTGAATAACGTACCAGTGCCGAATAATTTTGTATTGAATGTGAATTGTACAAACACTCAATACGATTTCAACTGGACGGTTTCCCTGGTCGGCGCGGCGACGCCCAACAACCCCGGAAGCGGCACTTTCGGCAAGCGCGTGGTGCTGACCGTGTCCCGGTCCGACGGCGGGATGCCGCCGTTTGAACTGGTCACGCTTTTTTGATGAGGCGGCGATGATGGTGAAACCCCACCCCGGAACTGTTGGCAGGCCCCGGCGGGCCGGAGGACCCGCATCGCCGTTCCGGCATGAGGCCGGGTTCACGCTGGTCGAGATCATTGTCTCGATCCTGCTCATTGCCATTCTGGGAGTGGTGACGCTGGGTTTTCTCACCAACCTGATCCAGACCAACCAGGACGCCTCCGGGCAGAACGATGTGGTCGACGAGGTCAACACGGCGCTTCAATACATGGCGCGCGAACTGCGCAACGTCGACGAATTTTCCTGGCCGATGCACTGCGGCAATCCTGCTGCGGCATGTGTGGTCAATACAGTTTACACCCGGATCGAGTTTTCCAAGGACGTGGAGGTGCCCGTGGACCCTGCCCGCCGCGACCCCAATGTCGACGACATTGTGTACAACCTCAACGGGACGAATCTCGAACGCACCAGCGGCGGCATCACCACCACCCTGGCGTCTGACGTTTCCGGTTTTTCAATCCAGGAAATCGACAGTGCCGGAGCGCCTGGCGTGCCCACGGGGATTCTTGAAATCACGCTTGCCGTGACGCGTCCTTCGCCCGATCCCGCGGTCAGTTTCTCGTTCACCGGCACCACGGCGGTGCGCATCCGCAACAGTTTGCCCGTGTTGAACATCGCCTTCGTCGTCGACGATCCCGATAACCTGCACGGTGAGCGTGAAGTCGATTACAACAACCACCTGCAGAATGTGCTCGGCCACAACGTGTCCCTGTTCAACGATGACGACCATTCCTGGGCCCCAGGCAATTTCGACGCGGTGGTACTCTCCGGCGACGGCGGTGGGTCGGACGATGACTGGTTGGCCAACGCGGCGGTGCCGATCCTCACTCTGTATTCCCAGGACTATAACGAGTTTGAGTTGGGGACCAATCGCGATACGAACGGCGAGGAATCCGCCGGGATCGTGCAGGCCGCCAATCATTTCATTACAAAAGTTTTTGGCCTGGGGAGTTTCGCGTTTGACGACGGAGAGGTGAACACGCCGGACAAGGGATACATCACGGGGTTTGGTAACGATGTCACATGTCTGGTGTCCTATGCCCTGGCGTCCCGCGCCAAGCTACTGGTGGCGCCCTCCGGCGGCCTGCTGGCGGACGGGTCGACCACCGCCCCGGCGCGCCGGGCGTTTCTCGGCATGCGCGAATACCGGGAGAGCGGGAACGTGCTCAACCGCAACGGACTCAAACTGTTCAACCGCACGCTGGCCTGGGTGGCCGGGCTGGGATGATGATGGCTCTGCAACGGCATTTGAAAAACGAAGCGGGCATCGCCGCATTGATCATGGTGATCGCCGCGCTGATCATCGTCAGTCTGGTGGGCATCAATTTTGTCATCGAACAGGAGAACAAACACCAGGGGGCGGCGGTCACCGTCAACGCCGAGCAGGCGCAGGCCAATGCCGAGGCGGGCTGGCGTTACGCGCAAAAATGCCTGACCGGAAGCGATCCGTCCTGCCCCTGCAACACGGGCGCGCCCAACGACTGCCTCAACTGGATCGGGATGGTGAATTTTCCTGTCATCCCCTTTGGCGGCAGCGGCGGGTCTTTCCAGGTTTCGTTTCCCAATGTGGGTGTGGACCCGGCCAACTGCGCAATTGAAATCACCTCCACCGGTATCGCCAACAACACGCAAAGGACGATCAACGACATCTTCACCCGAAACAATATAGGCGCGGCGGACGTGGTCGCCGTCGACAATTCGCAGTCATTCCTCGGGCCGGTGGTCCCTCCCATCGCGGTGCTGAACCAGCAGACGGCCTCCGCGACTTCGGGGGGCAGTTCCATCACCTTCAACAACTACAACGTGCCCGCGGGTTCGGATCTGGTGCTGGTGGTGATGGCGGGGTCGGAGGCAAACAGCAACAATGCCCTGCCTTCCGGGGTCACTTTTGGCGGTAACGCGATGACCCTGGCGGACCGGGGCGTTTCCTTCGGCGGTGGATCGGACCCCGGTGTGGGGCTGTTCTACCTGCCGGTCACCGCCGGGTCCAGCGGCAACGTGGTGGCGACTTTCCAGGGCAATACAGACAACCGGGTGTTGGGCATCGTCACCCTGTCCAACGCCGTGGCCCCGCCGGAGGCGGTGGAACTGGCGACCACCAGTGGTACCCAGATCACCGATAACATCACCACGCTTTCGACCAACGCCATGATCATATCCGCCGCTTATTTCAAGGATGATGAAAATTTGATCCCCCAGGGAACCGGGCACACGGAAATTACCGGCAACGATATCCCCAATAACGAGGCCGAGGGAGCGATGGGCTACCGGCAGGCCGGAGCGCCGGGCACGGTGACGGGGACGGGGTACGGGGCTCAAGGGGGTGGTTCCGACAACATGGTGCAGGTGCTGGCGGCTTTTCCTCATGCCAACCGGACCATCTCCATGAATTACACTGTGCCCGCCGGCTCCAGTCCGGTTCTGGTGGTGGTCGCCGGTGCGGAAGACGGCAACAGCCCCGTCACTTCGGGCAGCACGCTTCCGATAAGCGCCACCTTCAACGGCAACGCCATGAACCTGGTCACGAACAACAATGTCAGCACCAGCGGTTTCGAGGCGGGAGTCGGCATGTTCTGGCTCGATGTCAGCGCCGGGGACGCCGGGACGATCACCGTCACCTACAACGACAGCAGCATCGACAACAAAACCCTGCATGCCTACACACTGACGGGGGCCACGGGGCCGCCTGAAAGTGTGGAGACGACGACCGGTACGAATGCGGGGTCGTTGACTGATAATTTCAACGTCGTGTTGACTGCCGGATCGATAGTCGTCTCTGGCGGTTATCAGGGAAACGGCAATGCCTTCGTTGCCCAACCCAACCCGGGAACCCATGTGATCAATTCACAAGTCGCGGCTTCCTCTTCCCAGGGCGTGATGGGGAGTCTGCCGGTGCCGATTGCAACTGCGCCTGCAGGGATCGGATTTTCCACCAGCCCCAACTTCAACCGCATGGCGATGATCCTCGCGTCTTTCGCGCCGAACGGAGGCGGACCCTGTTTGTAGCTCTTTTGTAACTTATTGAAAAATTGGGGTTTTCTTTTTCAATTTTATGGACAAGGCAATGCCCCTGTGACATAATTCAATGGGCACTTCCGGCAATTGGTTTTCCCGGGGCATGCAGAGCGTTTCTTTTAAATAGTCCAAAAGGGCTCTATTTTTTTAAGAGTTGATTCATTCATGGCGGCAAAAGGCGCAAAATCGATCGGACTGGACATCGGGTCTCACGCCATCAAGGTGGTGGAGGTCAAGGCCCGGGGCAACGGTTTCCAGATTTTGAATTTCGGCTATTGTCCGATTCCTCCCGGAGCGCAGGAAAACGATCAACAGATTTCTGAGTTGATCCGTGGTTTGTTTCAAAAGCAGAGGATCAAGGGCAAGCAGGTTTACCTCGCCGCCAGCGGTCCGAGCGTGGCGATCCGCCGGACCACCCTTCCTAAAATGCCGGCGGCGGAATTGCCGGAGGCGATCAAGTGGGACGCGCGCGACGAGGTCCTGTTCCCGATGGAGGAGGCTTCGGTCGACTATTTCGTGACCCGTGAAACGGTGGACGCGGGCAATCCCATGCTTGAGATGGTGACGGTGATCGCCGAGGGGCAATACATCCGCCGCAGGATCGATCTGGTCAAAAACGCGGGACTGCACCTGCTGGGTATCAACGCCTTTCCGCTGGCTCTGGTCGAATACGGCAAGACCGTCTCGCCCGAAGGCGGAGGCGAGGTCACAGGGTATATCGACATGGGCGCGGTGCGGACGCGCGTCTACTTTGAATGTGATGGCGACCTGCTGTTCTTCCGTGAAATCCCGACCGGAGGGCACAATGTGACCGAAGCCCTGATGGAACCGTTCGATTTACCCAGCGGCGCCCGGGTGGTTCTGGACGAAATGCGGGCCGAGGAAATCAAGAAGGAGCACGGCCTTCCGGAGGAGGACGCTCCCGGCACCACAAGCGAGGGCATTCCTCTGGATGAACTTTACGACCGCCTGCTTCCCGTGCTGAACAAGCAGGCGGAAGAGCTGTACCGCTCAGTGGAATATTTTAAAAACCTGTTCAAGCGCGAGGATATTTCGCGTCTGACGGTGTCCGGCGGAGCGGGCGGGTTGAAGGGATTTTACCGGTTTTTATCCTCGATGCTGGAGTTGCGGATCGAACAGTTCAATCCGCTGGCGCAATCCTCGCCGCCGGTCGCGGGGGTCACGGAAGAGGAGACGCAGATCCTGGGGCCAAGCCTGACGGCGGCGACGGGCCTGGGCATCGGGGCCTGCGGCAGGATCAATCTTCTGCCGGAAGAATTCCGCCCTTCGATCAAAAAAGACCTGATCCGGCTGGCGCGGGTGGCCGTCGTTCCGCTGATCCTTTCCGGTCTGGTGTTGTACAGCGGCGGCATGCGCGACCAGGTCAAGGAACGCCAGCGGTCGCTGCAGGCGGTCCAGCAGGAGATGAACCAGCTCACGGCGTCCCTGCAGCAGATGCAGGCTCCGAAACAGGAACTAGCGCAACTGGAAGTGCGCAAATCGGACCTTTCCCGCAAAATCGGTGAAATGCCGCTGGGTTCCGAACGTGGTATCGACTATTCCCGCTTGTTCGACGAAATGGTGCGGCAGCTTCCGGAAAACGCTTCCCTGGAACATTTGATCCTGACGCCGGGGAGTGGCGGTGGCAGTGAAGACGATGAAGATTCGGAGAAAAATCTGTTGCTCAGGATCGAAGGGCAGGTTTTCGGCAATGAAGTGCAGCGCCTCGGTTCGCTGGAGCGGTTCATCCGAAACCTGGAGCAATCCATGCTGTTCTCCAGGGTACGGGTGGAGGAAACGCGTGAACTCGACGGGTCGGTTTACTCGCAGGAAGGGCTGCAGTTTCGCCTGATCGGTTTTCCGGTGGAGCGGGGCCGGGAAGTTCCCTTATAGACGGAGTACCAGAATAATGGCGGCGGGTTTTCTGGAAAAAATGAGCAAACGTGAGCGCATCATCCTCGCCATCGTCGGCGTGGTGGCGGTGGGTGCCGGATTTTACAAGTTCGAATACGAACCGCAACAGGCGCGCCTCAAGAAGGTCAACGCCTCGATCGAACAGGTCCAGGGCGATGTGGCGAGCCTGAGGCAGGCCGTCTCCGCCGTGCGGGCGCAGAATGTGTCGATGAACATCCAGCGGACCCGCGGCGACATCCTGCGCTTGCAGGAGGAGATCGAGCTTTTCAAGTCGCGCATGTCCGGCGAGGTGCGCGACGTCATTGGGGTGTTGAAGCGGCAGGCGGCTCTGCACGGCATCCAGGTGAAATCGATCGACAGCCAGGAAAATGAAGTCACCGGAAGCCATTTCCAGTACCGGCGGGTGCAGATCAACCTCAGGATGGAGTCGGGGTACCGCGCGATCGGAAAATTCATCAGCGCCCTGGAAGAAGTTCCCGCGATTCTGTCGGTACAGCATTTTGAAGTGCGCCGTGTGCAGGAAATCCTGCCCCGGCTGAACACGAGCCTGACCCTGCGGCTCTACGTGATGTGATGCAGACGATGCCCAAAAGAAAATGGTTTGTTTTTCTTGCCCTGCTGCTGGTCGGGGGCTTTCTGTCCGTTGGCCAGGCCTGGCCGGGAACGCTCCGGGACAATCCGTTTTCCCTCCCTCCGGGGGTTGAGTTCAAGGGGAGGACCCTCCCTTCCGCCGGAGACCTCATGCTGCAGGCCGTGGTGACGGGCAAGACCCGGCGCCTGGCGACGATCAACAACCGCAACTACCTCGTGGGTGACCGGGTGCAGGGCCGGGAAATCCTCGACATCCAGCCGGACCGCGTGATTCTCGCCGAGGGAGCCCAGCGGCTGGAACTCCGCCTCAAACGCCGCCCGTTCACCATCCGCGTCACCCCCGCCGACAACCGGTAATTTTCTTTTTTACCGCCCACGCTCTTTTGCGGTGCCTGTAAAATAACCCTTTGTTTTACAAAGTTTTTTTGGACAATTCGGGTGTTGTGGGGTATCATTATTTAGTTAAAATTACAATAAATTTGTTTAATTTGGATTATGATCGGAAATCCGCTTAAAAAACTTCTTCTGATGACGCTGGTGGCGGGGCTTTCCTCCTGCGCCTCGATGCAGGGACCGGAGGCGGTGACCCAGCCGCAGCCACTGGAAACCGCGCAGACGCCAAAAGCCACGGTGGGGAAGAAACGTCCGGACAAGGTGGGCCCGGGGGGCGACAGCCGGGAGTTGCTGATGCCGCAAACCGATTTCGTTCCCGGCGCGGAGCCGGGGCCGGTTCAGGAAGAAGCGCCGGAGATTCCCGGCAGGACGGTGGAGCGCAAGGGACCGCTCTTTTCGCTGGCGGCACAGGACGTGGAGGTCAATACCGTCCTCCTGTCGCTGGCCCAGGAAATCAAACAGAACATCATCATCGACCCGGGAATCCGCAACAAGGTGACGATCGATCTCAAGGACGTCACGCTCAAGGAGGCGCTGGACCACATGCTCCACCCCCTGCATCTGGACTGGACGCAGGAGGGGGATTTCATTCACGTGGTGCCGCGGAAAATGCAGACGCGGATGTTCCGCATGAACTACATCATCACGCGCCGGCAGGGCGTCAGCAACCTGCAGGCGACCAGCGGGCAGGGCACCGCGAACACGACCTCGATCGGGACGTCCGGCACGGGCGGCGGACTCAACACCGGCACCGCGGGTTCGGGAATCGGCGGCGGGTCGAGCACGGGATCGGGCAGGACTTTCAACAACCTGTTCACGTCCGAGGAAACCGACCTCTGGCGCGAAATCTATTTTGGCCTCAAGCGGCTGGTCACGGACGCTTCCGGTCAGGATGACCGCCCGGACATCACGCAGCAGGCCGTCTCGGGAGGCCTGGGCGCGGTCACCGGGGTCGGCGGCGTGTCGCAGAACCTGGACGCGGAGTCGGGGAGCACCCTGCAGACGGACGGTGCGTCCGAACAGCCAAAGCGCGGCGAGAAGGGATTTTTTACCATCAACCGTCAGGCCGGGATCGTCGTGGTCAAGGATTACCCGGACGTGCTCATCAAGATCGCCGAATTTCTGGAAGCGGTGGAGGGCTCGGCGCAGCGGCAGGTGTTCATCCTCGCCAAGATTCTGGAAGTCAACCTCCGCGACGAATTCAAGCTGGGCATCGACTGGAGCAAGGTGTCGCCGGTCAGCGTCATCCACGACAACGACGGCGGGGTCAACCAGCAGTTCAGCGACGTGTACAACCTGACCCGTTCGCTGAACAGTCCGCTGGGCACGTTCCTCCAGGGTGCGTCCGGATTTTTTTACGGACTCAGCAACACGCAGATCAACATCATGATCGACGCGCTGGGGCAGCAGGGCAACGTGAGCGTGTTGTCGAGCCCGAAGATCGCCACCCTGAACAACCAGAGGGCGGTGATCAAGGTGGGCACGGAAGATGTGTTTTTCATTCCCCAGGTGCTCACCGCGTCGCAAACCGGAACGCAGACGACGACGTTCATCCCGTCCTCGCTGACCATCGGCATCGTGCTCGACGTCCTGCCGCAGATCAACGACAAGGGGCAGGTCATGATGAACATCAACACGAGCATCTCGGAAAAATCCGGGGAACGGGTTTCCCCCGACGGCCGCAATTCGATTCCGGTGCTGGATGTGCGTGAGTCGAACAACGTGGTTCTGGCCAGTTCGGGGCAGACAATCGTCATCGGCGGCCTGATGAAGAACCGCAAGGAAAAGAACCAGAACGAAGTGCCCCTGCTGGGAGAAGTGCCCCTGCTGGGCCGCCTGTTCCAGCATGAAGAGGACATTGATCAGAAAACGGAACTGGTCATCATGCTCACGCCGCAGGTGATGGCGGGCAAGGCGATCGACGAACGGTTGCTGAACGAGGAAAAACGGTTGCAGAAATTTGTGATGCCCCAGGGCGGATGATTTTATTCCAATAACCCCGAACTTGAATCCGGGCCATGTACGAATCCTTCTATAATTTCCGGGAAAAACCTTTCAGTCTCACCCCGGACCCGAAGTATCTCTATTTCAGCAAGCACCACCAGGGGGCGATGGACCACATGCTGTACGGGATCCGCGAGCGGGAGGGATTCATCGTGATCATGGGAGGCATCGGGGCGGGCAAGACCACGCTCAGCCGCTGCCTCCTCAACCGTCTGGATAAAAACGTCCAGGTGGCGCTGATCATCAATCCCATGCTCTCGGATATGGACCTGTTGCGGACGCTGGTGCACGACCTGCGCGTGAAGCCCTGTGCCGAGAAGATGGAGGTGTCCCGCCCGCGTCGCATCGACGATGTGGACGGCGCCGAGTTCCGTACCGTCCAGGTTAAAAACCGGACCACTCCGCCGGCCAACTGGTACAACCGCGCGACAAAAAAGGAACTGCTCGATGCCCTCAACCAGTTTCTGCTGGATCAGTACTCCCGGGGCGGTTCCACGGTGGTGATCATTGACGAGGCCCAGAACCTCTCGCTGGACGTGATGGAGGAGTTGCGCCTCCTGTCCAATCTGGAAACGGACAAGGAAAAGCTGCTGCAGATCATTTTTGTCGGGCAGAAGGAACTGGAAGAAAAACTGAAACTCCCCGAGTTGAAACAGCTTCGCCAGCGCATTTCCATTCAATACGAACTGCAGCCGTTGTCTCCGGAGGAGACGCAGAATTATGTCGAACACCGCATCCACGTGGCCTGCGGGACGTCCCGCGCCAGCTTTTCCGCCAAGGCCGTGCGTGAGATCCACAATTACTCGAAGGGGTATCCGCGCCTGATCAACCTGGTGTGCGACCGGGCTCTGCTCGCCGGTTTCAATGACAAGACCGACACGATCGGAGCCGGGCATGTGCGCAAGGGAATCCGCAGCCTGCTTGGGGAAGAGGGACGGGATTTTTTCCTGAAGCGTTTTTTTAAGGAACGTTTCCCCCTTGCGGTTTCCATGCTGTTCTTTTTGGCCGGGCTGGTGTTTTTTGTTGTGGGAGGGAAGGGAGGGCTGCCCCGTCTGCAGACATGGGTCGAGACGCAATGGGAGCAGATCATGGATCGCGGGAGTGGGCGGAAAGCAGCCGCGGCTGCTGTACAACCGTCTAAAAAAACCGTGCCGGCTCTTCCGGCGCCTCCTGTTGCCGGGGAAGAGGAAACGGTGGTGCCCGTCCAGGAGCCGGAAAATCCGGTGATCGCCGGAGAGGAACCCCGTGTGTCGGTGCTCGCGCCTGAAGCGAGCGGCGGGAATTACCGTATTCAGGTGCACACCTCAAAAAAACGAAGTGAGGCGGAAGGCCTTGTGGAAGAACTCGGTCAGCAGGGATACACCGCTTTTCTCAAGGAGGTGACTTCCACCGGCAGACCGTGGTACGTGGTCTACGTGGGCCCCTACGAGGCCCTGGAGCAGGCCCGGATTCACCTGAACTCCCTGAAATTTTCCGGCAGAACCCCCATCCTTCTTTCCATCAGCCGTTCCGGTTAACGGGGGTTGCCTTGAGCCTGATCTCCGATAGCCTCAAAAGAGCTTCCGAGGAGCGCACGGTCACCGGCGGTCCCTCACCGGCATTCAACCTGGTGGGTTTTGGCGAGGATGCGGACGGTGAAAAGTTTTCCTGGGGACGTTTCCTGATCCTCGTTGTTTTGCCTGCCGTTGTGCTGGGAGGGCTCCTCTATATCGGCATCAACCGGCCGGTGCCGGCCCAGGCCGTCCGCAGCGGAGGGGCTCCGGCAATGGAGGCCCAGGCGGGACCGGAAACGCCCTCTGTCGCACCCCTTCCCGATAAAGTAAAAGAGTCTCCGGTTGACAAGGCTGCAACAGTCTCGCCGGTTCCCGGAAAATTGAAACCGGCCGACTCCGCTCCGGCTGCCGTCGCATCGCCTGCGTCGGCGTCGACCCATTCGCAACCGGTCAAAAAAGCCTGGCCGGTGGATGAGAAGCAGGAAGAAGCGAAACCGGTCCAGCCGGTGGTGGCCGCTCCGGAAAAGAAAACCACGAAAATTCAGAAAAAACCGGTCGCGGTCAAAAAGTCGAGCGCTGCGAGTCGCAGGAAGACGGCGCTTCAGGAAAAAACAGGCCCGTCCGAAACGACATCCGCGTCCAGGGTGAAAGTCCGTCTGTCGGAAGCAAAAAAATCTGGAGCCAAGAAAACGCAGGTCGCATCGGTGTCCCTCCAGGCGTCCTCGCAGGAGCCCACGGGGCCGGTGGCGGGTATTCCCGACCCGATGGCGGAAAAACCGGTTTCAAATCCAAAACTCTACCAGGATGCCGAGTTTTATTTTAAGATGGGTGTGTTTTACCAACGCACCGGCGACCATTTCGAGGCGCTGGAATACTACAACAAGGCCCTGGAACTGGACCCGGCGAATGCCGAGATCTACAACAACCGGAGCCTGATCTACAAGGAACTGGGCAAGCCCGACCGGGCCGTGCGGGGATTTCTGAAGGCGATCCAGCTTGACCCCGGTTACGTGAAGGCGTACAACAATATCGGTCTGCTCTATTACGAGAAGCACAATCTCGCTGCCGCGGTTTCCAGTTTTGAAAAAGCGATTTCTATTGACCCGCGCAACCTGGAGAGCTACAACAACCTGGCGATTGTCTATAAGAAGCAGAACAATCTGCCCAAGGCGCGGCAACTGTACCAGACCATTTTAAAGAAAAATCCCGGACACGTTGAGGCCCATTACAACCTGGCCCTGCTCTATGAAGAGGAAGGCGATTACACAAAAGCCGTCGAACACTACCAGAGCTTTGTCGACCTGGGGCAGACCCAGCGGCCGGAGCTGGTGTCGCGGGTACGCAAGCATCTCGAACTCCTCCGCTGACTCTTATCCCGTCCCGCGTCTCTTCCCTGAAAGCGGAGGCCGCCATGACTGACCTCCTCAAGAAAAATTTTTTCGCGGGCCTGCTGGTGACCCTGCCCCTGGCCCTGACCTATTTCCTGTTCGCATTCATCATCAACCTGCTGGACCGGCTCGTGGCGCCGCTGGTCCGGACTATTATCATTCAGACCAACGCTCCTCTGCCGGAGGATTTTCACCTTCCCGGACTGGGGTTCATGATCACCTTTGTCCTGCTGGTGGTGGTCGGGGTGTTCACGAAAAACTTTTTCGGCAGGAGAATCGTGGCTGCGGGCCAGCACCTGATGGAATCGATTCCTTTCGTGCGCAGCGTTTACACCACCATCCGGCAGGCGCTCGACTCCATCTCCAGCGTGGACTCGAATGCCTTCGAACGCATGGTGATCGTCCGTTACCCGCACCTGTCGAGTTATGTCATGGGGCTGGTGTCCTGCGACTCGGAAGGGGAAGTGCTGGAACGGGCGCGGGAGGGGGCGGTGAATGTTTTCGTTCCCATGCTGCCGAACGTGACACTGGGCTGGATGCTGGTGGTGCCACGCGAACAGGTGACCCTGCTCAAAATGGACCGGGAGGAGGGGATCAAGTTCCTGCTTTCCTTCGGCATTGTCGAGAACAAGAAGGAAAAAGAGAAGGACAGCGCGGAGGAGCCCGGTTAGTTCGCCCGGGTGTTCGGTTCCAGCCGCTTGCCGGCTATTTTTTCGCTGATCCTTTTGGCCACGTCGGTTTTCATCTTGCCGAGGACCGATCCCGCCGTTTTGCTCTTCATTTTGGAAACGATCTGCACGGCGACGCCTTCGTCCAGGTTTTCGAGCAGCTTGGCGGCCTCCGCCGCCTTCATGGCCGAATACACTTTCACCAGGTTGTTGACGTTCTTTTCGATCAGGTCGCGCTTGATGCCCACCTGTTCCTCGCTGCGTTTCAGCGCGGTCTCGATTTTGTCCAGATCCTCCTGAATCTTTTTTTCCAGGGCCTGCAGGTTTTTTTCACGCAGGGCCATCTCCTCCTCGCGCTGTTTCAATTCCCGGTTTTTCCGTTCGATGATTTCCATCATGCGCAGGGTTTCGGGGTTGATCTCCGACGGCGCCGCGGGCAGTTCGGGTTTCACGCCGGGCTCCGCTGTTTCTTCCCCGTCTTTTTTTTCTCCGTCAAAAACCGGCGGTTTCCTGTTCTTGAGTTCGGGCGGGTCGGCGTTCAGCTTGGTCTGCGCCTGCGCAGCGGACCCTGGCAGCCAGGCGGGTCCCAACGGCAGGAGGAGGGACAGGACGGCGGTTAAAAAGATCGCGCGGCGGTTCATGGCGTTTTCCTTTTCCAGCGGGAACCGGCGATTTCATCCATGAGCGCGGTTTCGATTTTCATTTTGATCTTTTTCTGTTGTTCGTTGTGGCGGTCTTTCAGGATTTCGAGGATCCGCCGTTTTTTCACCGCTTCGTTCAATTCGTGCCGCTTGGCCTCGGCGCGCTCCTCGACTTCGGCGATGACCCGGGACTGCCGTTCGCCGGTCGTCCGGCTTCCCTGAAAAAAATTGTCGAACAGGCCGAGGATGCGGGGGTCGGTCTGTTGCTGCATGCGCTGGTTGAACTCGTGGAGGTTTTTCTGCGTGATGTCCTCCAGGCTTTCCAGACGGTCCTTCTGCCGCAGGAGATGGGAGTTGATGCTGCCCATCTCCCTTTGCACGAGGTTTTCCTGATTTTTGCGCAGCCGCAACAGGGTTTCGAATCGATAACGCATGTCAGTTCACCAGGATCGCGCGCAACTGTGCGAGGGATTCGTCCATGGAACGGGATTCCATCATGCCCTGGCGCAGGTATTGGTTGAAAGCGTTGATTTTTTCGATGGCCAGATCGATTTTCGGATTGCTGCCCCGGGCGTAGGCGCCGATATTGATCAGGTCCTCCGCCTCTTTGTAGGTGGCGAGGATGTCCTTGAACCGCATCGACAGTTCATAATGTTCTTTTGACACCACGTCGATCATCAACCGGCTGATGCTTTGCAGGATGTCGATCGCCGGGTAGTGGTTGTGCGACGCCAACTGGCGCGACAGCACGATGTGACCGTCGAGTATGGCGCGCACCGCGTCGGAAACCGGTTCGTTGAGGTCGTCGCCTTCCACCAGCACGGTGTACAGCCCGGTGATGCTGCCCTGTCCGTCAATGCCACCGGCGCGTTCGAGCAACCGGGGCAGCAG
>JAGQJZ010000064.1:0-5489 GCA_020430445.1 Nitrospina sp. | reverse complement strand
CGAAAAGACCGAGGGCGTGTAGCCGCGCGTCGTCGGCGGTTCGCCGACGGACAATCCGATCTCCCGTTGGGCCAGGGCGAAGCGGGTGACGGAGTCCATCATCAGCATGACATCGTGTCCCCGGTCGCGGAAGTATTCCGCGATGGTGGTGGCGATGAAGGCGCCGCGCAGGCGGGCCAGCGGCGGTTCGTCCGAGGCGGCGGCGATCACCACCGATTTGGCCAGACCTTCCGGGCCCAGGTTCTCCTCGACAAACTCCTTCACTTCGCGGCCGCGCTCTCCGATCAACGCGATCACGTTGACGGTCGCTTCCGTATTCCGTGCGATCATGCCGAGCAGCACGGACTTGCCGACCCCGGTTCCGGCCATGATGCCGACGCGCTGTCCGCGCGCGCAGGTCAGCAGTCCGTTGATCGCCTGGACGCCGACGTTGAGCGGGCGGGTGATGCGGGCGCGTTCGAGCGGGTTGATCGGTTTGCCGTGGATCGGATATTTGAGGCCGGGGGGCAGGGGGCCTTTGCCGTCCAGCGGCCGGCCGACGCCGTCGAGTATTCTGCCGAGCAACGAGTCGCTGACGTCAAAGGTCGGAGTCTCCTCGCGCGATTCCACGTAGCTTCCCGGTTCGATTCCGGTGGTGTGCGTGAGTCCCATGAGAAAGATCCGGTTGTCGCGGAAGCCCACCACCTCGGCTTCTTTCACGGTTTTGCGGTCGTTGGAATAAATGACGCAGGTGGTCCCGATGGGAACGGCGGGGCCGTCCGCTTCGATGATCAGTCCCGTCACCCGGTTGACCCGGCCGCGCTTGACCACCAGCGGCAGTTCTTCTATAAAGGCGCCGTATTTTTTCAGGTCGATGGTTTCGATCATGGAGCGGCCTCATCGTCCTGCGGTGGATTTTCCGGAGGGGCGCCGGCGTCCGCCGGCTCCGCCGTGTCCGGCGTGCCGGTTTCTCCGGTGTCTGTGGCGCCGCTCGCCGGAGGGGCATTTTCCCCCGAAGGGTTTTCTTCGTTGTTTTCCTCGCTCTCCTCCGTCAGCGGAGCCGCGGGCATTGCCGCTGCTGCCGGAGGGGGCGGGGCGATGCCGAGGATACGGTCGATCTGTTCCTGCAGGTGGTGGGTCTGGGCGTCCACCGTGCCGAAATTGCTTTCAACGATGCAGCCGCCGCGGGCGATCGAAGGTTGCGCCTCAAAAGTGATGTTTTTGATTTCGCTGAACAGGTGGTGCAGTTCGGGGCGGTAGCTCTCGGCGTGGATCTTGTCCCGGGGATTGACCTTGATGACCATGCGTTCCCGGTCGAGAACCGACCGGACGGCCAGGCGGAGCACGTCCTGGATGGAGTCCTCGCGGCTGGCCAGTTCGGTCAGGATCACCTTTTTGGTGAGTTGGACGATCATGTCGATCATCTCGTGTTCGACCTTGGTGTACATGGCCGCGCGGAAATCCGAAAGGTCCCGGACCAGCCCCTGGAGCGTTTCCAGAAAAGGAGCGAAGTCCTCGCGGGCGGCCTGTTCCCCCTCTTTGAACCCTTCCTGGTGGCCTTCCTGATAACCCTCTTTGTGGGCATCCTCGCGGGTCTGCCGGGCCTGTTCCTTGATCCGTTCCATGGCGTCGCGGAACACATCGATGACGCTTTCCCTGGCGGCGCTGACGTTGCTGGGATCGTAATTGCGCTGGATTTCGTTGTCGAAACTGAAGGTGCGCTTCTGCTCGGTGGGGTGGATATCGAACTCGGTCAGTTCGAAATCCCGGGGAGAGGTTTCACTCCCTTCTTCAAAAGGGGCTTCTCCCTGATCGAAATATTGTGGAACGAACCGGTCCATGGCGGTCACACCAATTCTTCGCCGGCGCCGCCGATGACCAGCTTGCCTTCTTCCTCCAGCCGTTTACAGGTGGAGACGATTTTCTGCTGGGCTTTTTCCACTTCGCTGATTTTGGTCGGCCCCAGGGATTCGAGGTCTTCTTTCAGCATGGTGGCGGCCCGCTCCGACATGTTGGCGAATATTTTTTCCTGCAGGCCCTCGCTGGCGGTTTTGAGGGAGACCAGCAGGTCTTCCTGGTTGATTTCCTTGAGGACGAGTTGCAGCCCGTGGTCGTCTATCTTGAGCAGGTCTTCGTAGGTGAAGCGGAGGTTGCGGATTTCGTTGGCTAGGTCCGGGTCGACCTCGTCCATGGCAGTGAGGATGGCGGTTTCAGCCGAGCGGTCGAGTGCGCCCATGACCTGCGCCGCCGAGGCGACGCCGCCCAGCTTGCTGCCGGAAACCGCGCCGGAGGTGCGGAATTCCGCCTGCAGGGCCTCGTCGAGCTCACGGATGACCTGGGGAGACACGCGTTCGAGGGTGGCCAGCCGGTGGATGATTTCCATGCGCGTTTCCTCGGGCAACTCCCGCAGGGTGGCGCCGGCGATCGTGGGGTCCAGATGCGCCATCACAATGGCGCTGGTCTGCGGGTGCTCGTTTTGCAGAAACGAAGCGATGACGCGTGGTTCGAGCATGCGGACGGTTTCCAGCCCGCCGCCCAGGTCCTCACCCGGAGTGGTGATGTTGTTCAGGATTTCGGTGGCTTTGGCCGGGTCCATGGCCTGCATCAGGGTGCTTTTGAGGAAATCCATTCCCGGTATGCCGAGTCCTCCGGAACCGGTTTCCACGGCGGTGTAGAACTCCTTGGTGACCTGGTCGAGCACGGTCATGTCGATGTCCGACAGGGCGGACATGTAGTTGCCGATGGTCTGGATTTCCCGGTCGTCCATCTGGCTGAGGATTTTTGCGGCGGTCTCCTCGCCCAGAGCCATCAGGAAGATGGCGGCTTTCTCCGGTCCGGTGAATTTTCTGGTGGCCATGTCCCGGTTTCCTTAAAATCAGGTGCGTTCCCGCATCCATTTGCGGAGTACGCCGGCGGCGAATTTGGGATCGTTGTCTACGAAATCAGCAACGGCTTTCCGGACTTCCAGGTTCTGCTGGTTCATCCTGGCCAGCCGTTTTTCTTCTTCCGCGGCTTCCAGTTCTTCCGGTGATGGCAGGTGGGCGTCGTCTTCCACCACTTCCACGCTGGTCGTCACCCAGTTGACCAGAGGCCTTATGACCCGGAAGAGGAAGAACAGCACTATTATAGCAATAAAAAGGTATTTGCCCGCCATCAGGCCCTTGTCTATCAGTTCTTCCTGGGCGAGTTGCTCCGCCCGCTGTTTCTCCTGGCTCCGGTCGAATTCAACGTTCTGGAGCTGGATGGTGTCGCCGCGTTTCTCGTCGTAGCCGACGGCGGATTTGACGATCTGTTCGAGCTTGGCCATCTCTTCCGGGGTCCGGGCGCGGTAGGCGGGCGGTTCTCCCTCCATCACCCCGTCGACCAGGACGGCGACCGAGAGCTTGCGCACGCTGCCGGTGGGCTGCAGGGTGTGCTTGACGACCTTGTTGATCTCGTAGTTGAAGGTGGTTTTTTCCTGATTGCGTTTGGCCGGTTCGCCGAGGCCCTCGCCCGCTTGGCTGTCGGCTCCGGGCAGCAGGGACTGCACGCCGGGGGCTCCGCCGGGAGGCACGGCGCCGGTGACGGATTCCGTGCTGGCCTGCTCGCTGCGCACCACCTGCGAATCGGGGTCGAAAATCTCCTCGGTTTTTTCCACCTTGTCGAAGTTGAGTTCGGCGGTGACCCGGGCGATGACCTTGTCCGTCCCGAGGGCGTCCTCAAGCATGCGGATGAGGCTTTTCTCCAGTTGCTGTTCGACCCGGCGCTGGTGCTTGTAATTGGTCGCCGTCAGGATGGCGCCGTCTTCCATGCCCTGCGCCCCGGAGAGGATGTTGCCCTTGAAGTCGAGCAGGGCCACGTTCTTGGGGTCCACGCCCTCGACACTGCTGGACACCAGGTGGATGATCCCCTGCACCTGAGACTCTGAGAGTGAGCGGCCGGCCCTGAGTTTCAACGTGACGGAGGCTTTTCCTTTTTGCTGTTCCTTGATGAACACGTCTTCTTTGGGAATGACGAGGTGCACCCGCGCCATGTCGACCACATCGAGAGAGGTGATGGTGCGGGCCAGTTCCCCCTGCAGGGCGCGTTGGAAATTCAGTTTCTGGATGAACTCGGTCATGCCCAGGGGCATGTCTTCGAACAGTTCCAGCCCGACCTCGTGCCCCTTGGGCAGCCCCTGTCCGGCCAGCTTGAGCCGCAGTTCGTGGACCTGGTTTGAAGGAACGTGAATGGTGCGTCCGTTATTGGATAATTGCGGTTTGACGTTTTGCGTCTGCAGTTGTTCGTAGATGGCGGAGGCGTCTTCCTCGGACAGGTTAGCGTAGAGGAGCTGATAGTCCGGTTCCTGCAGCCACAGGCTCATCGCCATGACGGAGCCCAGAATCAGCGCCAGGAGGCCCAGCGCCACCGCCTTGTTGGTCGGGGTCAACTCCTGGAACCTCTGTCCCAGGTTCTGAAAGAACTGCAGCAATTTTTCCATTAAGCGTTATCCTGTGTCCTGTCCGCGCCCAGGGTTAGCGGCCCAGTTCGATCGCCCGTTGCGCCATCGACTTGGCGGCATTGATGGATTGCACATTGGCCTCGAAGGATCGCGAGGCGTTGATCAGGTCGACCATTTCCTTGACCATGTTGACGTTGGGCATTTTGACGTAGCCCCGTTCGTCCGCGTCGGGATGGTCCGGGTTGTGCACCAGAATGGGGTCCGACTGATCGTCGACCACGCCGGTGACGACCACTTCCCGAAGCTCGTCCCCGACCTCGTTGTTGAGGACCGAGGCGAACTCGTTGTCCACCGGCAGGGCGTTGATGATCACTTCCTTGCGCCGGTAGGGACCGCCTTCCGGCGTGCGGGTGGTTTCCATATTGGCCAGGTTGCTGGAGATCACCTCCATCCGCTTTCTCTGCGCGGCCAGGCCGGAGGAACTGATTTTCATTGCCGTCATGAAGTCCATAACCGTTCCTTCTGGTTTCAGGTGAAGCGGGGGCGGCTCCCACGGGAACCACCCCATTACCACGACATCCTTCCGCAATCAGGAAAGCAATTGTTATGCCGGAGACGGGCCGTGCCACGCTAAAAAACAGCAGCGACTGGTTGAAGGCTATATGGCGTAAGGGGTTGCCTGATTTTGAGGCCGTGGCCGGAACCTGTGGGAAGGAGCCCTTTGGGCCTCCCGGAGTCAACGATTTGACATCCGAAGGGCAAAGGTTTCGCCCAACCTTTTGAAAATGAACAAAAAACTGCCGTTCCGGTCGGGGCGTGGAGGGCGTGTCCCCCGTCCGGCGGCTTTTGATTCCGGCCCGCACGGTAGAATCGTTTTAGATGGCCGGAAAAATTTTGATATGCCTTTGGGCGCTCAGGTAGAATAGATGGAGTTGCTCAACAATAAGGGTCCTCTGAAAATTGACATCGGCCACGAGCGGGCTTTGGTTTTTCAGGGCCGCGAGTTGCCGGAACAGAATATTAATGATTGGAGACCCTCTAAATAAAGGCATTCGATGCTTTTTGCCCTTACAATAGGGCCCTGACTCAG
>JAGQJZ010000063.1 GCA_020430445.1 Nitrospina sp. | reverse complement strand
GATCTCGTCGGCGAGGATGATGTTGGCGAACACCGGTCCCTCGATGAATCTGAAATCGCGCTCGCCCGTGTTGCGGTCCTTGTAGAGGATTTCCGTTCCGGTGATATCCGACGGCATCAGGTCCGGCGTGAACTGGATGCGCTTGAAACGCAGTTTCAGCACCTTCGCCAGGGTGTTGACCAGCAGCGTCTTGGCCAGGCCGGGAACCCCCACGAACAGGCAGTGCCCTTTTGAGAACAGGGCGATCAACAGGTCTTCGATGACCGTTTCCTGCCCGACGATCACTTTGCTGATCTCGCCTTTCACCCGTTCCTTGGTTTCGTAAAATTCTCTGGCCAGCGCCAGGTCGTCGCCGCTGATTTCAGTATTCATGGGTGGATTCGATTGCCTGTGATGAAGGGTTGATGGGATGGATCATTCCGCGCAACGAAAGGACGCCTCTGAAAATCGAACCGGACCGGGAGCGCGCCCCGGTTTTTCGCGGGTTGAGCGTTGCCGGGGCATAAAATACGGGCTGTCAGAGGTCGTCAAAAGATTACCTTATTTTAAATAGCTGTACAAGCGCTCCTGATTTTTCAGTTTCTCTTCCTGCCGGGTCGTGCGGTAGAGGGAGATCAGCCGCCGGTGCAGCAGGGGGTTGAACGGGTTGAGCCGGACCGCTTGCTGGAAAAAATGTTCCGCCTGGTCCATGTTTTCTTTATGAAAGTGGAGTTCGCCCAGGTTGACCAGTGTCGGGGGAAAGTCCGGATAATAGCCGAGAGACGTGTTGAGCAGTTCCTCCGCCTGGTCGTAGCGCTTGTCCTGGAGGTAGGTGGCCCCCAGCTTGTTGTAGAGCACCGGCGAGAGGGTGCTGGCCTCCTTGATGGCCTTCTCGTACTCGATGATCGCCGCATTGACCCGCTGGCGTTGCTTCAGCATGTCGCCCAGCAGGATCAGGTCCCGCGCCCGTTTGCCGCCGATGGCGTCGAATGCGCCGGGGATTTCCGATTCGGGTTTGTTCTGGATGCCGTCCTTTTCCTTGAACTCAAAGCGCAGCACCCGCAGGCCGGGGATGGTCCGAAGTTTCAGGCTCTTGATATGCTGCTTCCACTGTCTTTGAAACGTGTCGAGATCCATGCCCAGGTTTTTTTGCAGGGCGTCCTCGAACGTCCGGTCGTCGCGCAGGTCGCGCACGAGTTTCGAGATGATGGCTTCGCCTTTCAGTTCGATCATGTAATCGACCATGGTCGACACCTCGGCATACGCCAGTTGCACGTCTTCGGCGGTTTTGAGTTTGGCGAACGAGGGCATCATGCTGTCCAGCGAGACCAGATAGTCGTTTTGGATGCCGCTGGCGAGAACGGTTTCCATGATGGGGGTCATCCGTCCACCCTGACGCCAGTACGATTCCAGGTATTTGGCGATCCCTTCGTGCAGCCAGAGGGGCACGTTGTTGTGGCTGGCCGAACTCAGCAGGTAGTGGGTGAACTCGTGACTGAGGGTGTCCATCCAGTTATAACCGCGCAGGGAGGAGGCGGGCGTGATGATCATGATGCGCCGGTATTTGCATAGCGCCACGGTGCCGGAGGTCATGATGTCTTTCAGCGTCAGCGGGGAGATTTTTGAAAATTCCTCGCGGCCGGGATAGATTTCAACCAGAATCTTTTCCTTCGGAAAATGTCCGATGACTTTTCCCAGAACCTGGTAGGACTCTTCGAGCACTTTCTCGGCAAAGGAAATGAGGATTTCGTCCGGTCCGTCGATGTAGCGGATTTTAAAATGGCGTGTTTCCCGGGTTACAAACTTTTCCGTGGCTTTTTGTGTGCGGGAAACGAGCCCTTTGAAGTCCTTGACCACATCCTCGACATCCTCGACGTCTTTTAAAATATTCCAGGCTTCGGTGTAATTGCCTTTGAAGAACTCCACTCTGGCTTTGAGGAAATGGACATCTCCCGACCGGACGTTCTGTTTGAGGAGCTCTTCCACATAGTGCTCCGCCTCCTCGATTCTCCACTGATCGATCAGGCCGTACCCCTTCCTGAGGTCTTCCTGCAATCCGGCCCGTGCCGGGGGAATGGCGGCGGATGCCAGCAACACCAGGGCAATCGCAAGGCTGCGGATGTATTTTGAAAAGGGCGTCATTTCACCAGTTCCTTATAGTATTGGCTGACCATTTTTTCGTATTGCCGGGGCGCCTGGTGTTTCATCGCTTCCAGAATTTCCTCGCGGAACTGCTGCGGAACCTTGTACTGGTCCTCGGTCGGCAGCGTGACCCGTTCGCGCTGCATGCGGATGGAGCCGCCGCCGGAACTGGAGTCGCGGGCTCTCCCCGTGCCCAGTTGCGCCATCTTGCGCTGTTGCTGGGGAGAGGAGTTGCCGTCGCCGTCGCGCATCTGTTGGAGCATGTCCTTCAGTTCGGCCAGTTCCCGCAGCGCCCGGTTTTCGGATTCGATACTTTCCGGAACATTTTGCCCGGAAAGGTTCTTGCCGGAATGGTCCATATGTTTTGCCGCTCCCCGCGCCTTTAGGTCGAGGATGGAGGGGACCATTGGGTTTTCCTTCTGGATTTGCTTGAAGGAGTCCGCGAGATCATGGGTTTCTTCTTTCAGGTTGTTTTGCTTCTGGGCCATGGAATCCAGATTCTTCTTGTCCGCCTCCGTGATGAGCGCCCGGTAGTCGGCCCGGAGGTCGCGTGACATGCTGCCGAGTTTTTTCGATATCTCGCTGTTGAGCCGGGAGATTTCCTTCAGTTCGTTGGTCATGTGGTCCCGCAGGTCGGGGCGGACGTCCCGCGAGGTGCGGAACTGGTTGTCCCAGCGGTAGATTTCCGGGTACGTGTTTTTGAACAACGCGTCGAACTCGTACAGGTCCTGCAGTTCGGTGAATTCCTCCAGTCGGTCGTACTGGTCCTTCAATTGCGGAAGGAAGGTTTTGAAGCCGTGGAACATTTTCAGATGCAGGTCCTGAATCTGGCTGTTGGTTTCCGAGAGTTTTTCCCGTGCCGAGTTGAGGCTGCTGAAATTTTCCTGGAGCGCCTGATCCTTGAGCGAGTCGATGGTCTTCTGGTTCAATTCAGAGATTTCCTGTTTCAGCTTGCTTTCACGGTCCATCAGGCTTTCGAGAAGTTTCATCTGGGCGTTTTCTTCAAGAAAAGTGCCGGACTCCCGCAGCCGTTCCTGAATCTCATTCACGTCTTTACGCAGACTGGCGAAAAAGTTCTTTAACCGGTCCTCGAAACGCTGCGATTGCTTGGAGCGCAGTTCCTTGTTCATTTTCGCCGTTTTTTCCAGCAGCTTTTTCTCCTCGCGTTCCAGATGTTCCACCTTCGCCAGGTTTTCCTCCAGTTGCTTGACCGTTTTGAGGTCCATCAGGTTTTCCTGTTCCGCCATCATCTGCTCGAACTGGTTGGACAGGGATTTGAGGTCCTTCATCACGTTTTCGAGCTCGTTCAGGGCCTCCTGCATCTGCCCCTTTTCCATGAGATCCGTCAGCTTTTCCAGAGAGGCCTTGAAGTTGCTCATGTCGAGGTTTTCCATAGCGCTGGGATTGAGGAACTCATCGGACAGGCCCTGGGTCTGGCGCGCCAGTTGTTCCATGATTTTTTGCAGGGTTTCCTTGATCTTCTCCAGCGCTTTTTTGAACTGGGAGGAATTGAACTCGGCTTTCTGGTCGCGGGCCTTTTCGAATTCTTTCTTCAACTGTTCCGCCAGGCTGGTCATGTCGTCGTTAAGGTCCATCACCTGATCCATGCGCTCGCGGTTGATGATTTTGACCAGCAGGAGGATGTCCTGTTCCAGGCTGCTGACCAGGGTCTGGTTGACGGTCTCGATCGGTGGAAAGTTGAGCCCCACCGGAGTTGCCTTGCCGATGGCTTCCCTCAACTGACTGAGGACGTGCAGGTGGTCCTCGCGGATTTTGTTGAAGCTGGCCGCCATGTTTTTCAGCAGGGTTTTGTAATTCTGTGGAAAAGAACTGATGGTCCGCGCCTGTTCCATGATGGTCTGGGCGATCCGGATGATTTCGATCAACTGATCGGTGTGATCGCCCATGCTGCGTTTCAGGCTGTCCAGCCCATTGGTTGATCCGGTCAGGGGCTTGGGATCCAACAGAAGCGTGTCGGCCAGAAGCTGGATCATCTTTTCAAGCAACTCCTCCTGCAGGGCCAGCAGGTCTTCACGCTTTTTGAATTCATTGAAGATTTCGAACGAAAACATTTCGGACTGTCCGGTGTTGGGGCCCAGGATGTTGTCGTTGTCATGGATTTCAAGGTAGTACCGGACTTCTTCCCCCGGCTCGAATTTCATCCGCGCCAGTTCCCACGTAAAACTGTCCTTCAACTCCGTGTCCACGGTCTTGACGTTCTTGATGGTCTGGCGGTGCACCTTGCCTCCTGCTTCGACCACCAGGTCGACCTGGGAAATTCCGTAATCGTCGTGGCCTTCATAAAACATTTTGACCTTGTCCGTCGGGTGGTAGACGGGTTTCGGATTCGCCAGCAGGAGGAGGATGCTCGGAGCCTGGTCCTTTGCGATCTGGATCGGGTAGCGCGTGTCGAGCAGGACCTTTTCACCCGCCGTGGGAGCGAGGCGAAACTGGTAATAACCGTTCTCCTTGGCAAAAAAACGGCCTTCGAGCCGGTTGTTCTCTTTCGAGGTCATGGACAGGTAATCCCGGCCGTGCAGGACGAGTTCCCCGCTCTTGACGGGCGAATCGAACGCGGCTTCCAGCGTGACCTCCGTTCCGGGAAGCACCTGGATTTTTCCGTCGGACTTTTCCAGTGTGACCTGCTTGAGCCGGGTGTAGGCGGGATAGTTGAACACCAGCTTGAGCTGTTTCAGCCCGATGTTCTGTCCCGTCCCGATGGCGGCGCTGCCTCCGGCGGGATCGCCGGCGGGGTTGACTTTGGCTTCGGCGGGAGGGACCTGCAGATTGCGCAATCCTTCCGTGAACAGGTTCGGCCAGAAAAGGAACAACGTGGCCAGTACCGTGAGGCATGCCACCAGAATATTGCGGTTGCGGAACAGCTCCTTTTTCGGAAACAGATTGTCCGGTTTCAGGTTGTCTAGAAGGCCGGAAGTCCGGTCGAGCAGTTCCTGAACGAACTGCGGAGAGATGCCCTTGCGGTTGCCGGGTTTTTCGTCGAGCAGGGGGTGGAGCTGGATCGAATTGATCAGGCAGTTTTGCAGGCCTCCGGACCGTTCTTCGACCAGCAGGGCCGCCGACTCCAATGGGAACCTTTTTAATGCACCGCCAATGAAGTAGCGAAACAATATCCAGCACAGCGGCAGGGACCAGGCGGCGAGAAACCACGGGAAATACCGGGAGAAACCGGGAAGGGTGTAGGCCAGTACGAGGGCGATCAGAATCCCTGCGGTCAGAACAGCCCCCAGCAGATACGCCCCATTCAGCACCAGAACACGGGTACGGTTTTGCCGGACTTTATTCAGAAACTGATAAATTCGATTGGTGGATTCCATTGATGAACGAGAACGATTGAAAAGAGTTTTCATTTCATTATGGCATTCGGCAGGAAAATCCACAAGACAGGGACCGTCCGGTTTTGAAGGGAGTTCGTACGCTATTATTCAGGAAGTTTTGAGGCAGTCGCCCGGACGATTGCCTGACGCTGGGGCGGATGGGGGAGGGCTTAAAAGAGGCGGTTTTTGTGGGCCAGGCCCCAGTATTTTTTCAGAAAACGGCCGATGTTTTTCTCGGCCTGCGCCGCCTGCCTCCATTCGCCGGATTCCGAAAAAATCCGTTGCGCCTGCCGGGTGTGCCGGATCGCCAGGGAGCCTTCATCCAGGGAGTCGTAGACAACGCCCAGGTTGAGGTGGGCGGCTCCATTGTCAGGAGCGAAGTCGAGGGCCCGTTTGTAGGCGTCGATGGCTTCCTGTTCCTGGCCGTTTTCAGCGCGGGCCAGGCCGAGATTGAACCAGGTGGCTGTGGAGCGCGGACGCAGGACGACGGCTTTCTGAAACGCCGCCGCCGCGTCCCCGGAGCGTTGCAACTCCAGGTAAATGCTTCCCAGCAGGTGATGCGCCTTGACGTGCCCGGGGCGGTATTGCGCCGCGCTCTTGCAGGAACGGGCCGCTTCTTCCAGTTTGCCCTGGGCGCGCCGTGCGGCGCACAGAAGGTAATGGATTTCGGCGTCGTTGGGGTATTGTTCCAGGTGATTGGAAAAGGACGTTTCCGCTGCATCGTAACGCTTTAACTGGCCTTCGATCACGGCTTTCATATAAACGGCGTTGGTGCGGGAGGGGTTCAGCCGGACGGCATCTTTTAGATAGCGCAGGGCTTTTTCAAGCTCGGTGGCGGGCCGCTCCGAAAGGTGGCTGACCGCGCCCAGACATTCCAGGACATCCTCCCGGGACAGGCAGGTTTCCCTCCGGTCGAGGATTTCCTGATCGCGCAGGGCCACGCCGATATTGTAGTGGGCTTCTTCCAGGTTCGGGTCGAAGACGAGCGCATCCTCCCAGGAGCGGACGGCTCCGGCACTGTCGCCGGCGTACCACTTTTCGACGCCCGACTGAAACAGTTGCGCCGCTTTCAGAGCGTAGGAGGGGTTCAACTGGCCGGTTTCCTTGCCCCAGGCGGGGAAGGCGGTCAGAAGGATGCAGAAAAAGACAGCGATAATGGGGGAACGCATCGGAGATCACCTGAGCCATGTGGACGATTGTTACCGTATCAATCGGCAAACGGCATCCCCATCTTTAACGCAAGGTTTCCGGACCGGTTATTATGGTACTATTAAGGGTCACCAAAAGTTGCGCCTGGCTGCGAGCAGGCCTTGGTTTTTCAGAGTCTGCGAGCTGCTGAAACAAAAATATCGGGTTATCAGGGGTTTTCGTGAGAAGACTATGAAACGCACGTTGAATCCGGTTGTTTCACTTGCCCTGGCTTTTCTTTCCGTCTTGTCCGGCCTGCTTTTTGCCGGTTCCTCCCTGGCCGGGCCGCTGAAGATCGCCACCGACACGCGGGTCGATTCCGGGGGCCGCGTCGGCGTGACCCTGCATCTGGAAAATTCGGGTTCCAGTCCGTTGTTTCATATCCATCCCATGTTTCACTTCCACCACACCATGGTCTCCCTGGCCAAGGTGCACAGGCTGGATCCGGGAGAAAAGATCGTCATAAGAAACGGGGAACACCCGCCTGTGGTGCGGCGCGGCAGCTATCCCATCGTGGCGATGATCCATTACCGGACGGCGAAGGAAGGCGCGCCGGTCCAGACCGAGGTGCACACCGACAGCTTTTCCTTCCAGGAAGCCCTGCCGTCGCAGATTGAGGGAACCCTGGTGGCCAGCGGCAGCGACGAGGAGTCGCTCATCAAGGTGATGCTGAAGAATGTCACCCCTTCGTTCAAGAACCTGCGCCTCATGCTTGTTTTACCTCCGGAACTGCGCTCGAATACGTTTCAGGGCATGATGGGGTTCACCCTGCGCAGTGGCGAGGAAAAAAGTTTCGAAATTCCCGTGAGTAAAACGGACGGCCTGCCAGGCGGTCAGTTTCCGGTCCACCTCCTGGTTGAATACGGGGAAATGATGGAACATTACTCAGGCGACATTTCCGGCCATGTCAACTTTGGCCCGCTCTGGTCGCAGGGGCCGCTCTGGCCGCACCTGCTGGTCATCCTGTTTGTGGGGACCGGACTTTTCATGGCCGTGCGCAAACGCTTTTTGGGCGCGCCCCTCCGCTTTTCCGCCTGAATCTTCCCTTTGACGGCAACTCCTGTTACCATCTGTTCCCCTGAAATTTAACGACAGGTGCCGCCTTGCCCGGAACATTTTCTCGCAGTGAAATAAAAGGGGCGGAAGCCCAGAGTGGAACGACGATCCACGGCTGGGGCTCCGTTGTCTTCGGCATTCCCTTTCTCATCGCCGGGGTTTTTATTTTCCTGATTTCGGTCGGAATCATTCCGGTCGATAAAAAGGACATTCACGCGCCCCTGTGGGTGTTGAGCGCCTGCGGGGCGATGTTTGGCCTGCCGGGAGCCTGGCTGTTGGTCCACGGAGCCCGGGGACTTTCCCGGAAAACCCGGCTGAACGAAGGAAAAAAAATCCGTCCCGAAATGCCCTGGCTCTGGGACTACGACTGGGAGCCGCTGGGCATCAGCGAGAACAAAGTAAAAAAAGTTCTGGGCGCTTTTGTGGCGGCGCTTTTTCTTCTGTTGTTCCTTTCGCCCTTCAACTGGTGGGCTTTCTTTTCGGGGCAGGGCGAGTTCCTGCTCTACCTCGTCGTCGGCCTGTTCGATTCCATCGCCCTGGTTGTTCTCGGCAATGTCTTTTATAAACTGTTCCAGTTGTTAAAGTACGGCGACAGCCGCCTGCGCTTCGGCGACTTCCCGTTCTACCTGGGGCAGACGGCTCAAATGACCCTCGAGGGGCTGCCCGCCGACATGAACAAATTGAAACTGGAGCTGCGCTGTGTGGAGGAAGCGTACGAGACGCGTGGCAGCGGTAAAAACCGCAGCCAGCAGGTGGTGTGCTACCGCCGCTACGGCGAGGAACGGAACCTCGACCCTTCCGAGTTTCCCCAAAATGGTTCCCTGAAAATGGAATGGGAACTTCCGGAGGATACGGAACTTTCCTCCCGCCTGAGCGAGCGCCCGGCCTTGTTTTGGGAAATAGAGATCGAAGCCGCCACGCCGGGCATCGACTACCATTCCAGGTTTCTCCTTCCCGTCTACGCCAAAAATTGATGCAACGGAATGTGCAATCGGCTTATCTCGCCGCCGAGGGGTTCGAGAAACAGCTCGAGCAGGAACTCGAAGGCATCGTCGACCGGCGCGAACGCCTGTTTCTGTCCGATCAACCCGTGCAACCCGCCTTCTGGGCGCAGAACATCTGGCGCAATCCGCAGGTCTTTGAGATCGAATCGATCAACCACGCCGCGCGTATCCTGAAATCCATCCAGCGCAACTGGAGCCTGTATTCGACGTCGCATCACCGCCGTTCCACGCTGATCCAGGAAAAGCTGCCGCACGTTTCGGCGAAACCGCTGGTCTTTCCGGCAACGCTTCCGAAAGCGCCGCTGGGTGCGTGGACGTTGCTCGACCAGAACCTGTTGCTGGCTTCGGCGGACTGCTCGAGTCCTTTCGCCAACGGGGAGGTGGTGTTTGAAGAGAACCGGACGGGGCCGCCCAACCGCGCGTACCTGAAATTGTGGGAGGCGCTCACGCTCATGGAAGCCCTGCCGCGACAGGGCGAATTCTGCATCGACGCCGGCGGCTCGCCCGGCGGTTGGGCCTGGGTGCTGGCGAAGACCGGGGCCGATGTGTTTTGCGTCGACCGCGCCCCGCTGGACGAGCGCGTGATGAAACTGAAGAACGTCGACTTCGAGCAGGGCAACGCGTTCAATTTGAAGCCCGAGGATTTCGACTTCGTCGACTGGCTGTGTTGTGATGTGATCTGCTATCCGGAAAAGCTGCTGGGATGGATCACCCCGTGGGTGGAGAGCGGCAAGGTGCGGCACATGGTGGTGACGCTCAAGTTCCAGGGCGAACCCGATTACAGCGTTGCCGGCCGTTTCGCGGGAATCCCAAACAGCGACCTGCGCCACCTGTTCCACAACCGCCACGAACTCACCTGGATGTGGAAGCGGGGGAATGATTAGTTTTTAAAAGCGGATTCGATTTTCCTTGAAATAAAAACGGTATGAGTTCTGGTTATGACATGTGCTCCATACATTAGAAAACCAAATAATGAAAAAGGCACACTAAGAATCAACAGTGCTTTTAACAGGTCTTGAAAATTATTCCCAATTAAAACTGTTAACGCAATGCAGAATATTAGAATTGCTATTAAAACGAATGCCTTTAATGTAAATTCAAATTTTCCTTCCAAAATACAACCTTCGTCCTTTGAAATAAATTTGCCTTTAAACCTTGGTTTGAAGGGAGCGAAATCGAATAAGGAAGTCCATTCGAGCTCTACATCGTCTTGGCTTACTGAGCCAACCATGCCTCGACGCAATGTGGGCTCATAAATGGAAGGCACTACATGTTGAATAATCAATAATGCATTCAACTTTTCTACTGATTTGTCTATAGACCAGGGAGAGGGAAAACTGGCTTTAATGGGTTCCCAATCGGAAAATAAATTCCAAGCCATTGAAGCACCTCATATATGAAACTCTTGTGAAGGGGAAAAGAGAACGTCCAAGGCGAGATTCTTCGGGCCTAAAGGCCTTCAGAATGACAATAAAACAGTGTCACGTCATACTGAGCGTTAGCGAAGTATCTCGCCTCGAAGGTTCTCCCGGGTGACGAAAAGTTCACTTTAAAGAAAGAGGGCCGTGAAAGCCTGCAATGATTTTACTTCTTCGGGATGGAGATGGCGAGGATGATCCAGCCGGTCATGAAGCACAGGCCGCCGAGAGGGGTGATGGGGCCCATGAACCTGGGGCCGCCGAGGGTCAGCGTGTAGATGCTGCCTGAGAACAGCACAATCCCGGCGACAAAAAATTTGCCGGCGCGTTTGATTCTTTTATGCGCCGCTTCGTCCGTCTGCCCGAGCAGGACGCCGATCAGGATCAGCGCGATGCTGTGCATGAACTGGTATTGAACGGCGGTCTTGAAGCCGCCGAGTTGGGCCTCGGTGAGGATGTTTTTCAGTGAATGCGCGCCGAACGCGCCGAGGATGACGCTCAGACAACCGAGAATACTCCCCACCATGATCCAGACGCGCATGCTCACCCCACCAGGTTGAAGCGCCGGGCGCGGAACTTCACCCCCAGCGTGTTTTCGGAAATTTGTTCACACGCCTTTTCATCCACGTCCTTCTGGTGCGTGACGATGCTGGCCTGCACGTCCGGTATCACCTCGCGCGCCTGTTCGATGAACGTCACCACTTCCTGGTAGATGTTGCCGCGAAAATTCGGCAGCGGCTGCACGATGGCGTCGTACGCTTCCGAATTGTTCGCGTTCAGGCTGACGGACACCTCGTCGATGAGCTCCTTCAGTTCCGGCACAATGTTGCGTTTGTGGATGACATTGCCGTGGCCGTTGGTGTTCAGCCGGGTGCGTCCGCCTCTCTCCTTGATCCCTTTCGCCACTTCCTTGAGGACGTCCAGCCTGAGCGTGGGCTCGCCGAAACCGCAGAAGACGATTTCATCGTAGGGGGTGGGGTCGCCCACCGCATCGAGCAGCTCCTGCGCCGTCGGTTCGCGGTCGAGCGCCAGGTTGTAACCCTGCACGACGGGGCGGGTGAGGCGCGAGCAGAACACGCAATTGGCGGTGCAGCGCTGCGTCAGGTTGAGGTAGAGCGAGTTCCTTATCTTGTAGGCGATGGTGCCGGGCTTCGCCGCCTCGCCGATGCCGAACAGTTCGTAGAAGTTCAATTCCATCGTGCGTTCGACGTCCTGCAGTTTGAGGCCGCGCACCTCCGCCAGCAGTTGAATCGTGTGGGCGACGTAGGCCGGTTCGTTGCGTTTGCCGCGCTTGGGCACCGGCGCGAGGTAGGGGCAGTCGGTTTCCGCGAACAGGCGGTCGGCGGGAATGTTCTTTGCCACCGCGCGCAGTTCCTCCAGCTTCTTGAACGTCACCGATCCGGAGAACGAAATGTAGAACCCCATCGAAAGGGCCGCGTCGGCCAGTTCCTGGTCGCCGGAGAAGCAGTGGAAGATGCCCGCCCGGTTGTCCCTGTTCTCCGGGTAATACTCGCGCAGGATCTGGATCATGTCCTCCTTGGCGTCGCGGCAATGGATGATGATCGGTTTTTTGCATTCCAGCGCCAGTTCGATCTGTTTGCGGAAATGCTCGCGCTGCAGGTCCTGCGGCGAATAGTTTTTGAAATAGTCGAGTCCCGTTTCCCCAAGCGCCACCACGCGCGGGTGCGACAGCAGTTCGCGCAGGTGCAGGTAGGTGTTGTCGTCGATGGTTTTGACATCGTGCGGGTGCACGCCCGCGGTGGCGTAGACGAAATCGTAGAGTTCGCTCAACTCCACCGAGCGGTAACTGCTTTCGATATCGCAGCCCACGTTGAGCATGTATTGAATGCCCGCCTCGCGCGCGCGCTGGACGACGGCCTCGCGGTCTTCGTCGAAAGCGTCCTGGTCGATGTGGGCGTGCGTGTCGATAATCATGGCGGTGTGTTTCTGTAGTTTGTCTTTCGGAACTGTTCTGTATTGGATGCAGGGAACAACGGGTGGTTTCGGGAACGCCTATTTAACTTTTGACCCCTTGGGCAGTTCCTGGTCGAATCCGGCAACGACGATTTTTTCACTGTCCGAACCGGCGAGGATCATGCCCTGCGATTCGATCCCCATCAGCTTGGCCGGTTTGAGATTGGCGACGAGGATGATGGTGCGGCCCACCAGTTGTTCCGGCTCGTAGGCCTCGGCGATGCCCGCGACCACCTGCCGCTGTTCGAGGCCGATGTCGACCTTGAGCTTGAGCAGCTTTTTCGATTTCTTGATCTTCTCCGCTTCCAGAATAACACCCGTGCGGAAGTCCAGCTTCATGAAATCCTCGATCGTCACCTGTTCCGCGATCGGGGCGATGCCGGAGGCCTGCGCTTCATCCGCCTTTTCCTCAGCCTCGGCGGCGGCGAGAATTTTCTCCGCTTCTTTTTCCTCGATGCGCGGGAACAGTTGCGCGCCCGGCTGCGTTTGCGTCCCCGGTGCCGTCTTGCCCCATGCGTCGAGCGAAGCCAGCCCTTCGTCTTCCACCGTTGCAGACAGCCCCAGTTGTTGCCGCAGGGTCACGGCGGAGGCGGGCATGAACGGGTGCAGCAGTACCGACGCGAAGCGCAGGGCTTCGGCGGCGTTGTAGAGAACCGTGCCGAGCCGCTTTTTGCCTTCGTCGGTTTTGGCCAGGTTCCACGGTGCGGTGTCGTTGATGTAGACGTTGGCCGCGTCGAGAAACTCCCAGATGGCCATCAGGATTTTATTGAACGCCAGTTCTGAGAACAGCTTGTCGACGGTGGCGATGACCTCCCGCGCCTTGGCTTTCAGCGGTTCGTCTTCCGGGCCGGTGACGTCCGGCGTCGGGATGGCGCCGCCGTAATATTTCTGGATCATGTTGAGCGTGCGGTTGAGCAGGTTGCCCAGGTTGTTCGCCAGGTCGCTGTTGACGCGCCCGATCAGCGCCTTGTGGGAGAAGTCGCCGTCGAGGCCGAAGGGCACCTCGCGCATCAGGAAATAGCGGATCACGTCGACGCCGAACTGGTCGATCAGCTTGTTGGGCTCGACCACGTTGAACAGCGATTTCGACATTTTCTGACCGTTCACCGTCCACCAGCCGTGGGCGAAGATGTTGTCCGGCAGTTCCAGACCGATGGCCTTCAGCATGGTCGACCAGTACACCGAGTGCGTGGTCAGGATGTCCTTGCCGATCAGGTGATGGCTGGCCGGCCAGTAGCCGCAGGTTTTGATTTCCGGCACCTGGCCGTGCACCGACACGTAGTTAATCAACGCGTCGAACCAGACGTAGGTGACGTACTGGTCGTCGAAGGGCAGGGGCACGCCCCAGGCAAGGCGTTCCTTGGGGCGCGAGATGCACAGGTCGCCCAGCGGCTTTTTCAGGAATCCCAAGATTTCGTTTTTGCGCGACTCCGGCCGCACGAATCCTGGATTCGAATTGATGTGTTCGATCAGCCAATTCTGGTACTGGCTCATTTTGAAAAAGTAATTGGCCTCGCTGATCTGCCCGACCGCGCGGCCGCATTCCGGGCAGTTGCCTTCCTTCAAATCCTTTTCGGTGAAGAAGCGTTCGCAGGGCGTGCAGTACCAGCCCTCGTAGGTGTCGCGGTAGATTTCACCGCGATCGAAGAGGTCCTGCAGGATTTTCTGCACCACACGCGTGTGCCGTTCTTCCGTCGTGCGGATGAAGTCGGTATTGGAAATATTGAACCGCGCCCACAATTCCTTGAAGCGGACGTGGAGTTCGTCCACGTGCTGCTGGGCGGGAACGCCACGCTTGCTGGCGGCCTCCTGCACCTTCTGTCCGTGCTCGTCCGTGCCGGTGAGGAAGAACACTTCCTGCCCTTTCAGGCGATGGTAACGCGCGGCCACATCGGCGGCGATGGTGGTGTAGGCGTGGCCGATGTGCGGCACATCGTTGACGTAGTAAATCGGGGTGGTGATGTAAAAACGCTCGGTCATGGTGTGGGCTTTCGCGGAAAAATTCAGGATGGAGACTTGTCCGGTTTTTTGTTCCTGTCCGGCATGCTTTTGAGTTCGTCGAGATGATAGTACAGGATGGATTCATCCTCAAGGCGGACGGTCAGCGTCTTTTTCAGGATGTCCATTTTGATGACCTTGCCCGGTCCGTCCGGCGTTTCCACCCGTCCGCCCATTTTGGGCATTTCCTTGACCAGCTCCTTGTAGATGCCGTGCTCGTATTGCAGGCAGCACATCAGGCGGCCGCACACGCCGGAGATTTTGCTCGGGTTGAGCGCCAGGCCCTGGTCCTTGGCCATGCGGATGGTGACCGGGGTGAACTGGTTGAGGAAAGTGGAGCAGCACAGGGTTTCGCCGCACATGCCGTACCCGGTGATGGACCGCGCCTCGTCGCGCACGCCCACCTGCCGCATTTCGATACGGAGCTTGAGTTTCCCCGCCAGTTGGCGCACCAGTTCGCGGAAATCGATGCGGCCTTCGGCGGTGAAAAAGAAAACCGATTTGTTTTCATCCGGCAGGTACATCACCCGGCTCAGGTTCATGGGAAGGTTGAACTGGTCGATCAGTTCCAGGCAGTGTTCCCGCGCCCGGGTTTCCTTTTGCTCTTTTTCCTGTTCCCGGGCCAGGTCGGCATCCGTTGCCGGGCGGACGATATTGAGGAACGTGACGGCGGTTTCTTTTTTGAAGTTGGGCAGTTTGTTTGAAGCCACGGTCGCCAGAATGTCTCCCTGCGCGGTGGCGATGATCACTTTCACGCCCACCCGCAGGTTGTGCGGGCCCGGGTTGCATAGGACGGAGTTGTCCACGCCGCGCACCCGGACGCCCTGGACGAACCGGGGAGGCGGACCCTTGGCGGCGTCTTTCGGCGGGTCGAGTTTGCAGATCGGGGTCATGGCCATGGTGGATTCCTCAATGGGCCTCGCAGAAATCGAGCAGCATCGATTCCAGCGCCAGTTGCACGTTGGCGTTTCCCATCAGGGCCAGGCGGGTGTTCTGGACGGTGTCCTGCATGGCCGCGAGGGCGCGGCGGCTGTGCCGTCCCGCCAGGGGTTTCAGGTCCGTGGCGAGGTCCTGGTTGAACAGCAGGGTGGGGGGGCACTGGATGTTCAACAACGCAACGTCCCGTATCAACGCGGACATCTCCTTGAGCATTCCCGTCAGTTTTTCCGTTTCCACTTTCGCCCATTGGCGCGCGAAGGCGAACAGCAGGTCCACCCGGTCGGGCGACAGGTTGTGCAGGAGCTGGATGAGGGTTTGGCGAACAGCCGACCACTCTTCGAGGTCCAGTTCCAGGGCGTTCAGGACGCTCCCTCCGGCGCGGCTGATGCGGAGGGGGATTTCGTCCGGATTGATGTTTTCATCCTCTTCGGATTCCCGCCGCAGTATCTGTTCCAGAACCGGGTCCGGCAGGTGGTGGAAGCGGATTCCCTGGCAGCGGGAAGCCACCGTCGGCAGCAATTGCTGCGGATTGGAGGTGATCAGGATAATGACCGTATCCGTGGGCGGTTCCTCCAGCGTTTTCAGAAACGCGTTCGCCGCCTGGGGATTGATCCGGTCCGCCCCGTCGATGAGGACCACCTTGGACCGCCCCTCGTAGGGGAGGAACCCCAGTTTTTTCTGCAGTTCCCGGATCTCGTCGATCTTGATCCACGGTTCGCGGGAATTGGGGCCGGTTTGCGGTTCGAGAAAAAACACATCCGGGTGCAGGCCCTGTTCAATCCGCCGGCAGGCGGAGCAGGCGCCGCAGCTCTGCAGGGGGCCGGAATTGTCGCAATTGAGTGTTCGCGCCAGTTCAAATCCTGTACGCTTTTTACCTATACTTTCGGGGCCGTAGAACAGGTAGGCATTGGCCAGCCGTCCGGATTCGACAGCACGGTTGAGAATGGCGAGCGCCTGAGTCTGGCCCAGTACATTGTCCAGTGGCATGGGTGCATCTGCATATATTTAAAACGTTTATTAAACGGCAGCCGGGCTTGGATTCCGCCGGTTCCCGTGAAAAAGCAACCGTATACCGATGCCGCAGGAACACCGGTGAAACGATCCTATTATAGACGCTTCCTGTTTAGAAACAAAAAAATGCAGAGGCGGCAGGTGGCCGGAGCCGCCCGGATGTTTAATTTTTTTGCAAGGATTCCCCGATTTTGTTATAAAACGGGGACGAATCTGATAGCCTGTCAAAAGGGATCGGAATCACGGAAAACAAAAACAGAGGTGAAGCATGGCGGTTGCCGAAAGAACAAAGCGGACCCAGCAGAGAAAACGCAAACCGAAAATCCTGGCGGTGATCAACGACGCCTGTACAGGCTGTGGTGGATCGCCCATCTGCATCACCGAGTGCCCCGTGGATTTGTGCATGTACGAGGTGCAGAACCCGGACGCCCCGTTTTTCAACAGAGTGGAGGTCGATCCTCTACTTTGCATCGGTTGCAAGAAGTGCACTTCGAAGGGGCCGATGGACACCTTTCTGGAAGGTTGCCCGTGGGACGCCATCGACATGTGGTCCCTTGCCAAATATGAAACTGAAAAGGGCGAACTGCCCTATTGAAGTGAATGGAGCGCTGCCGCCGCCCCTCGACGGGGCGGTTTTTTTTCGGCCTTTTTCGGCAAAAAAAATAGATTTACCGGGTCTTGCAAGAATCTCCCGTAAATAATCCATTTTTCAATTGACTTATGGCGGATTGAACGATATTTTCTGTCGAATTTGTTAGAGAAGCCGCTCCCTTTTCCGGTGAAACCGGCGGCAGGGGAGGGCGCCATCCGGGCAAGGACTCGTCTCGAAAAAGTGACAGGCAGGACATCGGTTTTTAAATTTTCAGTGGTTTTGGAGACGGTCTGATTTGAAATAAAGCCCCGGTTCTTATATCCCCACCCCAGCCACCATGAAAACACAAGAATTTTTCCGGCAGGGCTTGGGGTTTGCCATGCGGTTGGGCGTCGAATTTGTCGTGGCAACGGGAGTCGGGAGCCTGATGGGGCATTTCCTCGACACCTGGTTGGAAACCGAGCCCTGGTTTCTTGCCCTTGGCGTGATATTCGGCGGCGCGGCGGGGGCTTTGAACGTTTATCGTACGGCGCAGCGGTTGGTGCCGCCGGATGAAGACGACGAAGACAATGCGGATCCAAACCGGAAGCCTGGCGGCTCCGGCACGGACGATCTAAAATTTTAGGAGCGTTAATGGCAGGAGAGAATCCCCTCCATCATTTCGAACTGCATCCCCTTGTGCACATGCACCTGGGAGGACTCGATATTTCGATCAACAAGGCGGTCATCGCCATGTGGATCGGACTCGCCCTCATTTTCCTGTTTTTCATGCTGGTTGTGAAAAGCGGGACCCAGTTGATTCCGGGAAAATTGCAGAGCCTGGCGGAGGTGGCTCTGGAATTCATACGCGGCCTGGTGGATGAATTCATCGGCGAGGAAGGCAAGAAGTATTTCCACTTTGTTGCGGCCATTTTCTTTTTCATCTTTGCCTGCAACGTGATCGGGCTTGTTCCCGGTTCCTACACCATGACCAGCCAACTGGTGGTCACCGGCGCTTTCGCCGTCATGATTTTTGTCATGACCCTGTTCATCGGCTTCGCCCGGCACGGCCTGCATTTTCTCAGCATTCTGGTGCCGCCGGGTGTCCCCAAGATCATGATCCCCTTCATGGTCATCGTCGAAACCATCAGCATGCTGGCGCGGCCGATTTCGCTTTCGGTTCGTCTGTTCGCCAACATGACCGCCGGGCACACCGTGCTGGGGGTCCTGTTCGCGCTCACCATGTCCGCGCCCATCTGGCTCGGCTGGCTGCCGTTCGGGTTCACTGTCATCATCAACGTCCTGGAAGTGGCGATTGCACTGATCCAGGCTTACATATTTGCAACTTTGACTTGCGTGTACATCGGAGATGTCATCAAGTTACACTGATTGACCCTTTATGAAGAGGAGAGGATAGGATGGAAGCTCAAGCAGCTGCGTATCTGGGGATGGGGTTGTGTGCGGCCGGTTTTTTCGGCGCCGCCCTGGGTATCGCCTACATTTTCGCCAAGACCATCGAAACGGTAGGCCGACAGCCCAACGCTGAAGCCCGCGTCGCCAAATACTGCTGGATCGGGTTCGCTCTGGTGGAAGCGGTCGCGCTTTACGCGCTGGTACTGGCCTTTATCCTGATGGGAAAGGCGTAACACAACTGCCGGGGGCCGCGCGCCGCGTCGCTCCTATGTTTAATACTCAAGCGAACAACCAACATGCCACAGTTTGAACAAGTCGAGGTATTCACCCCGCTGCTTTTCTGGTCGCTGATCTCGTTTGCGATCTTCCTGTTCCTGCTCTGGAAATTCGCGTTCCCGCCGATCCTGAAAGCGTTGGAAGACCGGCAGGCGCGGATCCGGGAGGACCTCAAGTCCGCTGAAGATCTCAAGATCGAAGCGGAAAAGATGAGGCAGGATTTCGAGACCCAGATTAAAACGGCCCATGAAAAGGCCAGCACCATCATCAATCTGGCCCAGGAAGAAGCGCGCAAGATTTCGGAAAAGACCATCAGCGACACCCAGGCCAAGTGCCGGCAACTGCAGCGGGACGCCGAGCATGAAATCCTGACCACCCGCAACAAGCTGTTGAAGGAAATCCGGGAGTACATTTCCGTGCTGACCATTGCGTCCACCGAAAAGATCCTGCACCGCTCCCTGAACGACGACGACCGCGCGCGGCTGGTGGAAGAATCCATTGATGAAGTGTTGAGCAGCATGGAGGAAAAAGCCTGAGGCAGTTGACCGTCCAGGGCATTTTTCGGGGTGATTTGAAATGTTAGAAAACCAGATAGGAAAACGGTTTGCGGAGGCGCTCTCGGATTCGATTGAGGATCCGGCGAAGCTGAGCCAGGCGCTGGATTCCCTGACCGCCATCAGCGAGGCATTCAAAAGCGATCCAAACCTGAACCGGTTTTTCATTCATCCGTCCTTTTCCGAAGAACGGAAGCAGGATCTGGCGAATGAACTGTGTGCGAAGACCGGTGCCGGGGACGAGGTGCGGAAACTGATAGCGCTCCTGGTGCACCGGCAGAAGATTCAGTATGTCAAAAATATCGCGCAGTACTTCCAGGATTTTGTGGACCGGCGGCTGAACCGGGTCCGGGTGGAGGTGATCTCCGCGCATCCCATCGGCCAGGCCGCGCTGGATAAATTAAAAACATCGCTGGATCGCCAGCTGGGCAGGACGGCCATCATCAATACCGCGGTCGACGAATCGTTGATCGGGGGCATCCGCCTGCTGGTGGGAAGCCGCGTGGCGGACGCCACAATCAAAAACCGGCTGGAACAATTAAAAAATGCGATCCGTAATGAGGAGGCCCTAAGTGAGCTTGCGAGCTGATGAGATCAGTTCTCTGATCCAAAAACAGATAGAAGGATTCGACGAGGGAATTGAGCTCAAGGAAACCGGGCGGGTGATTTCCGTTGGTGACGGTATTGCCCGTATCTATGGACTGGAAGATGCCATGGCCGGTGAGCTGGTGCTCTTTCCCAATGACCTCTATGGCATGGTCCTGAACCTGGAAGAGGACAACATCGGGGCCGTGTTGATGGGATTCGACAACCACGTCCGCGAAGGCGACGAGGTCAAGCGTACGGGTCGCATCATGGAAGTTCCGGTTGGCATGGAACTGGTCGGGCGCGTGGTCAACGGCATCGGCCAGGCCATCGACGGCAAGGGGGCTATTGACAGCAAGACCAAGGGACCGATCGAGCGGATCGCGCCGGGGGTTATCGACCGGAAGTCCGTTCACGAACCCATGCAGACCGGCATCAAGGCGATCGACGGCATGATCCCGATCGGCCGCGGACAGCGCGAATTGATCATCGGCGACCGGCAGACCGGTAAGACCGCCGTGGCGCTCGATACGATCATCAACCAGAAAGGGCAGAACGTTTACTGCA
>JAGQJZ010000062.1 GCA_020430445.1 Nitrospina sp. | reverse complement strand
CGCGCCGGTGGGTTCGTCCAGCACCAGTAACTCCGGCTCGAGGATCAGCGAGCGGGCGATGCTGATGCGTTGCCGCTGTCCGCCGGAGAATTCGTGCGGGTAGCGGTCGGCCACGCTGGCGTGCAGGCCCACCTCTTCCAGCACTGCGCCGATGCGCCGTCGCGCTTGCTCCGGCGAAAGCTCCGGGTGATGGATATTGAGTCCTTCGCCGACGATATCGAACACCCGCATGCGGGGTGACAGCGACCCGTAGGGGTCCTGGAAAACGATCTGCATGTGCCGCCGCATGGCCTTGAGTTCCGCTCCTTCGAGGTCCATCACCGAGTGGCTGTCGAACAGGATGTTCCCCCGCACTTCGCGGTTGAGGCGCAGGATCGATTCGCCGAGCGTCGTTTTGCCGCAACCGGACTCGCCGACCAGCGCCACGGTGGAGCCGCGCCGGATGTCGAGGTCGACGTTGTCGACCGCCTTGACGTAGTTGGCGATGCGGCGGAAGACCCCCTTGTGCACGGGAAACCACGTTCTCACGTTGCGGATGGAAACGAGGTCGTCGCTCTGCACCACCTTTTCCGGCGCGGGTTCGCGCTTGTCGTCGCGCACGATCTCGTGTGTCTTGCTGTTCTCGTACAGGAGGCAGTCGACGCCGTGACCGGGTTCGAGCTCTACGGTCGGTGGGTCCTTTTTGCGGCAGTCGTCGAACACGAAGGCGCAGCGGTCGGCGAAGCGGCAGACGTCCTCGTATTCCGTTGCCGGGGGCACCAGACCGGGAATGGTTTTCAGCAGGTACGGCGCGTCGCCGGGTTTTGGAATCGAATCCATCAGCCGCCGCGTGTACGGATGCGCCATGCGCGAGAACACCTGCTCGCGCGTGCCCTGTTCCGCCACCTGCCCCGCGTACATGACGCAGACCTTGTCCGCCATCTGGTTGACGATGCCCATGTCGTGCGTGATGAGCAGGATGGCCATGCCTTTTTCCTTTTGCAGTTCCGACATCAGGTGCAGGACCTGCGCCTGGATGGTGACGTCCAGCGCCGTGGTCGGTTCATCCGCGATGAGCAGTTTGGGTTCGCACGCCAGCGCCATGGCGATCATCACCCGCTGTTTCATGCCGCCGGAGAGTTCGTGCGGGAAGGTGTCGATGCGCCGTTCGGGATCGGGGATGCCCACCTGGTCGAGCAGTTCGATGGCGGTCTTGCGCGCCGGGCCTTTCTGCATTTGCCGGTGCAGGCGCAGCGGTTCCTCAAGCTGGTTGCCGATGCGGTACAGCGGGTTGAGCGAGGTCATCGGTTCCTGGAAGATCATGGCGATGTCGTTGCCACGGATGGCGCGCATTTCTTCCTCCCGCAACGCGAACAGGTCTTTGCCTTCGAGAAACATCTTGCCGGTCGGGTGAAACCCGTTTTCCGCGATCAGGCGCATGATCGAAAGCGCCGTCTGCGATTTACCGCAGCCGGATTCTCCCACCATCGCCAGCGTTTCGCCGGCCTCGATCTCGAAGGAGATGCCGTCCACCGCGCGGGCGATTTTGTCGAAGCCTACCTTGAAATGGGTTTTCAGGTTCTCGACGCGGAGCATCAGGTCACCGACTTTCTGGGATCGAAGGCGTTGCGCACGCCGTCGCCGACGAAGGTAAGAAGCGTCAGCGTAGTGGTGAGCACGGCAAACGTGGGCAGCAGAATCCACGTCGCCTGCAGGTTGGTTTTACCTTGAGCCAGCAGTTCGCCCATGCTGGGCGCGGGGCTGGGCACGCCGAGGTTGAGAAAGTCGAGACTGACCAGAGCCAGAATCCCTGCCGTCACTTCAAACGGGAAGAAGGTGATCACCGGCGTCAGGGAGTTGGGCAGGATGTGCTTGCGCATGATGGTGAAGTCCGACACGCCCAGGGCGCGGGCGGCCTTGACGTATTCCAGGTTGCGGCCTTTTAAAAACTCCGCGCGGATGTAGGCGGCGATGCCCATCCAGGCGGTGAGGTTGAGGATCAGAAACAGGAGCAGGGCGGAGGGCGTCAGCAGGGCGCTCAGGATGATGAGGATGTACAAACGTGGCATCGAACCCCAGATTTCTGTCAGGCGCTGGCCGATGAGGTCCACCCAGCCGCCGAAGTATCCCTGTATTCCGCCGAGAAGGCAACCGAGGATCGTTCCCGTCACGGCGAGAGACAGGCCGAACACCATGGAGATGCGGAAGCCGTAGACCAGCCGCGCCAGCACGTCGCGGCCGCGGTCGTCGGTGCCCAGGTAATGCCCGTCCTCCCATGAAGAGGGAATCTTCCTATCCAGATGCGGCAGGAAGGTTTCCGAGGGAGAGGCGAGGGCGATCTGCCCCGTCTTGCTTTGGGAGGGGATGTATTTGTAGTCGTAGCGGATGGGAGGCCACAGCATCCAGACATCGCGCGCCGGGCGCACGGTTTCCAGAGGCGCGGCCTGTTCCTGCGGGGCCGGAGTCACCTCGGCGTCTTCGTCGAAATCGGACAATTGGATGACCAGAGTCTGCGGTGCTTCCGCATCTTCGAAATCGCCCAGGTCCAGATTCAACCCGGATGATTCCCCGGCAATGGGTTCCGTTGAATCCTCGAAATCGTCGAGTCCCAGGTTCAGTCCGGCACCTGTATCGCCGGCCGGGGAGCTTTCTTCTTCGAAGTCGTTCAGGTCCAGTCCCAGGCCGGATTCGCCTTCCTCTTCAAAATCGTCCATCGATACGGAACTGGCGGACGCCGGTCGGTTTGCCGTGGCCGCGGCAGGAGGTGCTGCCGGTGTTCCTTTAAACAGGTCCTGAAACATTTGCGATTTGTAATCCGGTTCCGCGGGCCCCCTGCCGCCGAAGTCTTCCCATGAATAGGTGAAAAAAATGGGAAAGTACCATTTGCCGTCCACGGTCATGACAATGGGCCGCACATTGCACAGCAGTTCGGCGGGAAGGGTGATGAGGAACAGCACGGCCAGAATGGTGAAGCTCGTCCACGCGCGGCGGTCGGACTTGAACCGTTTGAGTTTGACTTCGAGGTCGCGGCTTATCTGCATGGTCAGGCCTGTGAATCGTCAAAAGTGATCCGCTTGTCGATCAGGACATACGAGATGTCCGTCAGCAACTGGCCGATCAGGGTGAGGATCGAGAAAATGAACAGCGAGCCGAGAACGATGGGGTAGTCGCGCTGGATCACCGCCTGATAGGACAACAGGCCGAGACCGTCCAGGGAAAAAATCTGCTCGATGAGCAGGGAGCCGGTGAAGAACATGGCCAGGAACCCGATCGGGAAACCGGTGATGAGCGGGATCAGGGCGTTTTTCAGAACGTGCTTGTACAGCACGCGTTTTTGCGTGAGGCCCTTGGCGCGGGCGGTGAGGACGTATTGCTTGCCCATCTCCTCGATAATCGAATTTTTAGTCAGGATCGTCAGCGTGGCGAAACTGCCGATCATGAAGCAGGCCAGCGGCGCGGCCAGATGGTGCAGGTAGTCGACGAATTTCTCCCACGCGGTCCAGCTTTCGTAACCGGGAGTGCCGGCGGATGTGAGGCCGGACAGGGGAATCCAGTGGGCGATGGCGCCGTCGCCCGGGCCGAGAAGAACGATCAGGAGAATGCCGAGAACGAAGCCCGGCGTGCTGTAGCCGATCAGGACGACGAAGCTCGATGCGGTGTCAAAGCTGGAGCCGCTGCGCACCGCCTTGGCGATGCCCAGAATGATGCAGGCGATGTAGGTGGTGAAAAAACTGATGACTCCGAGCGATACCGAGACCGGCAGTTTTTCCTTGATGAGTTCGAGCACCGATTTGTTGCGGTAAAAGGAATGGCCGAACTTGAATACGAGAAACCCTTCCCAGTTTTCCCGGTTGAAAAAATCGTTGCTGAAGTTTCCCGTCGGGGTTTGCGGGGAATACCAGATGAAGGTGCGCAGGTAGCGTTCCCAGAAGGGGCGGTCGAGGTGGTAGATTTTTTTCAGGGCTTCGAGGTGGCGCGGGTCGAGTTCCTGCGCCTTGGCTCCCTGCTGGGCCGTCACGCCGCCACCGGCTTCTCCCATGACGCCGGAATGGCCGCGCAGCATGGATTTCATCTGGTCGATCGGTCCACCGGGGACGAACTGGATCACCACGAAGGTGATGGTCAGAATGCCGACCAGCGTGGGGATCATGAGGAGCAAACGGCGGAGTATATAGCTGGTCATAGAAAAAACCGGAGAAACGGGCCGGGTGACGATGGATTCAGATTGCGGCAGGGGGTCCTGTCCGCTCAATTTGAAATTTTAGCACAGGGAGGGCGGGGGAATGCGCAAGTCTTGCATGCAATATCCTTGCAGGCTCAGGAAACCCTTTGAGGTGAGATGCTGTGAACTCAAGGCTGGCGCTCGGCCTGGTTGGAATCCGCTTGATGGTTATTCAACGTGCTGCCGACTCGCAAAATCCTGCCTTTGTTTTACGAATCGATTTTGCGGTCAAGACCCGTGTCACGCAGGAGAGGTGGAAGCGCTCCGGGAGCTTCCAGCGAAAGCGGGGATGAGTGGACCGGGGTCAGGCGGCGGTCCCGTAAAACCGTTCGAGGTTGAGTTCGATGCGTTTCTCGAAATCTTCTCCAAACGGCTTGACGATAAAGTCCGACCCGCCTTCTCCCATGAACTCTTTCACCAGCCCGGAATGGGCGTAAGCGGTGACCATGATATAAGGCAAGTCGTTGCGGATGGTCTTCATGGCTTCAAAAGCGTGGATGCCATTCATCCCCTTCATCATGAAGTCGAGCAGGACCAGTTCGTAGTCCTCCTGCCGAAGCTTTTCCAGCCCGTCGTAGCCGGAAGAAACGGTGTCCACCTGGTGACCGCTTTTACTCAAGCGCCGTGTCAGGGTCAGGCGGGTTGCATTGTGGTCTTCTACTACCAGAATTTTGGCCATGCCAACTCCTTTTGTTGCATATTTTATTTAGCATAACACTCAAGGTAATTGGTTTCAAGAACTATAAGTATTTAATATACAAGGGGTTTTGGCTTTAAGGCGTGATGGCGGCGCCCTTTTTCATGGCCTGTTTCAGCTTTTCAGCCTGTTCCTTGTCGTACCACCACCATTCGAGCAGATTGGTCAGAAACCCCGCCTGCGAGGCGTATTGTTTGGGACTCTTAAACTTGTTCCAGTAGACCACACGGTCGTAGGCGATGTACCAGTGGGGCACCATGATGAACTGGTGGACGAGCAGGCGGTCCAGTGCCTGGATGGCGGCGACGAGGTCTTCCCGGTTGGTGGCGGCAATGAGGGTTTCAATCAGTTCGTCGACCGCCGGGTTTTTGATTCCAGAATAATTACGCGATCCCGGCTGCTCCGCCGCCTCGCTGCTCCACATGGCTCTTTGTTCGTTACCGGGAGAGCGGCTTTGTCCGTATCCGGTGACGATCATGTCGAACTTGAATTCGCGCAGCCGCTCTTCATACTGGGCGACCTGCACGACCTTCATTTTCAGGTCGACGCCGATTTTTTTCAGGTTGGTCTTGTAAGGCTCGACAATGCGTTCGAACTGGGGGCTGACCAGGATGATTTCAAACTGCATTTTCTGATCGCCCTGGGTGCGGATGCCATCGGCCCCCATTTTCCAGCCGGCGGAATCGAGCAGCTTGTTCGCCAGCGCCAGATTCTCGGCCACGGGCTGCCCCTCGCCCGGCGCGCCGACCGGTTTGGTGAACACGGTTTTGGGAACGTACTGGGGATATTTTTTTTTCAGATCGAGCAGGAGCTTTTTCACCTTTCCCTTCGGCAGGCCCTGCGGCTTCATTTCAGGGTTGTTGTCGAAGAAGCATTCCTGCCGCGTGTACTGGTTGTAAAACAGGTTGGAGTTGCTCCACTCGAAATCGAACGCCAGGGCCAGGGCGGCGCGGACTTTTCTGTCCTTGAACAGCGGATTGCGCGTGTTGAAGACAAAGCCCTGCATGCCGGCCACCCGCGTGTGCGGGATTTCCTTGCGGATGTAATACCCCTTCTGCACAAAGTCACCCTTGTAGTCCAGGGCCCAGTCGCGGGAACTGTTGATCTGGTCCGCATCGTATTCACCGCCTTTGAGCGCTTCGCGCATGGCGACGGGGTCCAGGTAGACGCGCCAGGTCACCTCGTCCATATTATAGCGGCCGCGGTTTTTGGGCAGGTCCTTGCCCCACCAGTCGGGATCGCGTTTGAAGGTAATGTACTTGCCGAATTCGTATTTCTCGATCACGTAGGGTCCGCTGCCGACGGCCATTTCATCGAAATCCGAGCCGAAGCTTTTCCCTTTTACGCCGTAGATGTGTTTGGGGAAAATCACCATCTGACCGGTGATGAGCGGCAGTTCCTGGTTGAGGATGCCGAAGGTGTATTTCACCGACCGCTCATCCAGTGCTTCTGCTTTTGTGATGTCCTTGAAGTACTGCTTGTAGAAAGGGTGGTATTCGGGGTCCTGAATCAGCTCCCAGGAAAACACGAAATCCTCCGCCGTGACCGGGTGGCCGTCCGAAAACCGGGCTTTCGGGTGGATGTGGTAGATCATGCTCATTCTGTCGGCAGCCAGTTCCACCGTTTCGACCAGGCTTCCGTACTGCGAGAAGGGCTCCTCCTCGGCGGCGGAACTGTCCATGGGGGATTGAAAGACCAGATTGCCCAGTCCCTGCGGGGCCACCCCTTTGAGGGAAACCGGATTGAGCTTGGTGAAGGCGCCCATTTCAGCCAGAACCAGGCGTCCTCCCTTGGGGGCATCCGGATTGGCGTAAGGGTAGGGTTCATCCGGTCCGAATTTCAGGCCCTCGGGGCCGTAAAGGGAGAGTCCGTGCGAGCCTGGAGCGGCCTGAACCGGATTGAACGTCAGCAGTATCAAAATACACCCGAAGGCGCTCAGCCATTTCATTTATCAAAACCCTTTCGAAAGAGACCTCTAACGATTCGAAACCAGGCGTCCGGCAACCCGCAAGGCCCGGAAAATCAAAGCCCGCCCGAGTCCGGCCCGGTTTTTAGAGGTTCGCTCAAGCAATTGATCCGGGAATTCCACGGTCCCGAAAACCCCAATATCACTCCCAACATCATAACCCAGAGGCCCGGATACTGAAAACTCCGCCTGCATCAATCCGGAGGTGAGGTTAATTAGATTGAGAACCGGTGGGGTTTTTGGTAATTTTTTGATAATATTCGTTTTTTAATTCAGGGGGCCTTTTCAAAACCTCCCCAAACCCAGAATCCAAATGACAGAACCCAATAAAAAGAAACGGACGACCCGTTCCATCCGCATAGGAAAGCTCACCATCGGCGGCGACGCGCCGATTGCCGTGCAGTCGATGACCGCGACCCGGACGCAGGACCTGCAAGCCACCGCGCGGCAGATCGAAATTCTTGAGAAGGCCGGGGCCGACGTGATCCGGATCGCCATAGACAGCAAGGAAGACGTCGAGGCTTTGAAAAAGCTGCGGCAGAATACCGACGCCGTTCTTTCCGTGGACCTGCAGGAGAATTACCTGATGGCTCCGCTGGTGGCGCCGCTGGTGGATAAAATCCGCTACAACCCGGGGCACCTGTGGCACCTGGAAAAATCGAAGCCGATCCGCGAGAAAGTGAAGTTCATTGTGGATGCCGCGCGGGAACACAATTGCGCCATCCGCATCGGCGTCAACTGCGGTTCGGTGGACCCGGACTACAAGAGCCGGTTTCCGGGGGACTCGATCCAGTCCATGGTCGAGAGCGCGGTGGACCACTGCGCCATGCTCGACGAGATGGGATTCGAGAATTACTGCGTTTCGCTCAAGGACTCCGATTCGGATAAGGTCATCGAGGCCAACAAGCGGTTTGCCGAGCGCCGTCCGGATGTGCCGCTTCACCTCGGAGTGACGGAGGCCGGCCTGCCGCCGGAAGGCATCATCAAAACCCGTATCGCTTTTGAACAACTGGTGGCGGCGGGAATCGGCGACACGATCCGCGTTTCCCTGACCCTGCCGGACGACGACAAGGGCGAGGAAATCGTGGTCGGGCGGCAGATTCTCAAGGACATTGAGGAAGGCCGCTTCCGTTCGGTTCCGGAGAATTTTCTGGAAGGCTTGAACATCATCGCCTGTCCCAGTTGCTCCCGCGTTGAGAACGGCAAATTCGTCGAACTGGCGCAGGATGTCCGCAAGATCACGGAGTATGCCGAGCAGTACAAGATCACCATTGCGGTGATGGGCTGCCGGGTCAATGGTCCCGGGGAAACCGACGATGCCGATCTTGGGCTCTGGTGTGGACCGACCTACGTCAACCTGAAAAAGGGAGAGGAGTCCATCGGCGCTTATCCTTACGATGAGATTCTGGAAAAACTGAAATTCGAACTGGATAAAATTATTGAAGACCGGTTTGGCTCCGTTCCAAGCCGGGTATCCTGAGTGGGTTTATGGAACTGAAAGTAGAAGAAGTCGACAAGGTCCGGCGCAAGCTTTTGATCAAGGTCCCGGAAGACGTGGTTTCCAAAAAGGTGGCCAACGCCTACCGGCAGATGAACCAGCAGGTCAAGATGCCCGGGTTCCGCCCGGGCAAGATTCCGCAGAAAGTCCTCGAAAAGCAGGTGCCGCTGGAGTCGATGACCCAGCTCTGGCAGGACCTGATGCAGGAATATTACGAAAAGGCCTTGAGCGAAACCGGGATCACCCCCGCCGGGCCGCCGGAGATCGATCATACCGAGATCAAGGAGATCAAGAAGGACCAGCCCTTCGCCTTTTCCGTTTTGCTCGATATCAAGCCGGACACCAAGTTCAAGGACTACAAGGGCCTGAAATTCAAAAAGCATGAATACGGGGTCACCGATGCGGAGGTGGACACGTCGATCCGAAAGCATCTGGAAGAGGTCGCCAGCTTCGAAATCATGAACGACGACCACGCGGTTGGAGTGGACGATTTTCTTGAAATGGACTTCGAGGGGTTTCTGGAAGGCGAACCTCTGGAGAACGGCAGTGCGCGGGGTTACAAGGTGCGCGTGGGTGAGAGGAAGATGATCAAGGGGTTCGAGGACCAGTTGATCGGCCACAAAAAGGGCGAGGAGTTCGAGGTCCGGGTGATGCTGCCGCAGGACTGGAACAACAAGGTGCGCCGCGTCAGCATGCCGATTCCGGGGAAGGAACAGGACAACACCCAGGACATCGCCAGCTTTAACGTGAAGATCAAGGAGATCAAACGGCAGGTGCTGCCGGAGCTGACCGATGAACTGGTGCAGGCGCAGGGCGAGGAGTCGGTGGAGGCTTTTCGGAAAAAAGTGAGAGGCCGCATCCAGGGCATGAAGGACCAGACCGAGGAAATGAAAATCAAGCAGGATTTATTTGATTACCTCATTGAGCACAACGACGTGGAACCGCCCGAGTCGATGATCAAACAGGAAATCAAGTTCATGATCGAAGGGGCGAAGTACCAGATTCAACAGTCAGGCATGAAGCTGGAGGACTCCGGGTTCGATGAAAAACAGGCCGAGCAGGAGTGGCGGGAACGGGCGGCGCACAACGCCAAGGGGTACCTGATCCTCGACGGCATCGCCAACCAGGAAAACCTGCACGTGTCGCAGGGCGATCTGGAAGAGGAATACAAGCGATTGGCGGAGGAGATCGGCACCACGCCGGAGACGGTCAAGGAGCGGCTGTTCGCCAACCCGGAGAACATGCACCAGACCACGCAACGGGTTCGGGGACAAAAGGCGCTCAATTTTGTTTTTTCCCATTGTGAATTCGAATATGTAAAACCCGGCGAGGACAAGAAACCCGCAGCCGCGGAGAAATGAGTGGCCGTAACCATGAGTGCTGAATCGAAAAAAACACCCCTGAAATACATCCGTATCTTTGACGAGGGCGAAATACGTCCCGGCAAGTCGGCGATCATCCAGAGGGAAGGCGAGGAGATCGCCGTGTTTAATTACAAGGGGCAGTACTTTGCCGTCTGCAACAAGTGCCCGCACAAGGGCGCGCCGCTGGGTGAGGGGAGGATCGAGGAGGGCGTGCTCATCTGCCCGAATCATGAATGGCGCTTCGACGTGAAGACCGGCGGCTGTCCGCAGAATCCCGAACTCAAGGTCAAGGTGTATCCGGTGCGCGTGCACAAAGGAGTCGTGCGGCTGGGTGTTGAAGACACGGGGAAAAACCTGGGCAAGGGAATCGTGGTGGGCAAGGAAGAGAAGAAACTGCCGTCCAACCTTAAAGTCACGATCAACACGATCCAGAAACCGATCAATCCGGACGAAACGCTTTAAGCCGGTTTTTGGCCGGGCGTTTCGCGCTTCGTCAACCCGTCAAATCTTCGTCCGGTATTTCGACCCATTTGGCGTCGCCGTGGGCCTTGTAATTCTCGGTGCCGGCAAACGTCCCTTCGTGGTAGATGTTGACCTTGTATTTGCCGCCCCCGTAGGTTTCGGTGATAAAAGGAACCGGGTCCTCGAGTTCGATCAGATCAGGCGTGGTGAACCTGCCGATCAGCTTGAATTCCATGCCCATGCCGGAGGGGACCAGGGCGAAAAATTTGAGTTTGGTGTCGTGCAGGAAGGTCAGCATGTCCTCATGCATCTGTTCCTTCGTGTAATCGCTGCCATGTTTCTGGCGCGCCCGCCTTTTGAGGTAATCTTCGAGCAGGTTGAAAAACCACCAGTTTTTTGCCTTCCGGTCATCGTGGAGGAAAGGGTACTCCACAAACCCGTATTTGTTGATGAACGGTTTTTTTGCCATTAAACAAATTCCTCCTGTCCTGACGTGTTAACAAATGCGAACGTATTATATTGAGTTTTTTTTACTCAAACAACCGGCACCTGAACCGTGTTGAAAAGGCTCTACGGGAATTACTGGCGGTTCGGTTTTCGAACCCGGTTGTACGATCTGCTGACGCCGTACGCCTACCTGGATTCACTGGACCGTTGTGCCGGAGCCTTGCAGTTGAGAGAGGGAGAACGGGTACTCGATGCCGGTTGTGGATCGGGGTTGGGCTTTCTGGCTCTGACAAAGCAGAACCCACGGGTGCAGGTGCATTATGTGGGCATGGACATCCTCCAATCCGGTCTGGAAGCGGGGCAAGTCAAGGCCCGTAATCGGGCGGCCAACAGGAAGACGTTCTGGGTCCGCGCCGACTTGAGCCAGCCGGCTCCCTTCAGGGGGGAAATGTTTGACAAAATCATGGCCCACTTTTCCGTCTACACCCTGGCGGAAAAGGCGCAGCGGTTGTCGGCCTGGAAATCCCTTCATCAGGTCCTGACCCCCGGCGGTACGCTGGTGGCGGCCAACCCGTCCACGGACTACGATTCCCGAAAAATCATAGAAGACAGCCTGAATCATCCCGTATTAAAAAAACCCGCCCTGAAGTATTGGCAAAAACGGGGGCTCTATTGTGTGACCGAGCGATTGGGATTGCGCCACATTGAGTCTCAGTTGCGCGTCGGGTACTGGCACGCGTATGCGGAAGGGGAACTGGAACAGGAACTGGCCGATGCCGGGTTCATCCCCGCTGGATCGCAGAAAGTGTACGCCGGGTCGGGCTGGATGGTGGTGGCTTCCAAGCCTTAACCGGCATCGCTTTTTCGTACCCTGTTGACTAGGCTGTGGGCCAGGCGCGTCGGTTCCGGGATACGGTATTTGCCGGTGGCGCGCAGGGTCCAGGCGGCCGCGGTTTCGAAATCAATGGCGTGCCCGGGAGAGACAAACACCGGTTTGCAGGCGGTCCGGGTTCTCACCGCCGTTCCCAGCCGGGAGCCATCTTCAGCCAGAAGCGGCGAGCAGGCGCCTTTATCCGTGCCGGGTTCTGCAAAGGTTCCCGTGAGCAGACTTTTGGCCACGCCGATTGCGGGAACGCCGAGGACCAGTCCCATGTGGCACGCCAGTCCGAAGCGGCGCGGGTGCGCCAGCCCCTGCCCGTCGAAGAAGATCAGATCCGGAGCGGTGGGCATTTGCCGGAACAGCTCGATCAGAAGCGGTCCTTCCCGGAAAGAAAGCAGACCGGGAACATAGGGGAAACCGAGCTCCCCTTTGAGGTGAAATTCATCCACCGGAGCGAGTGTGGTGGCATCGAGCAGAACGACACCCGCGTAACCCGTCTTTGAAAAGCGGGAGGTGCTGATGTCGCACCCGGCGATGAGTTTTGGATTTTGGCGGAGTTTGTTTTTAAGGCTGACTTTCGGAGCCAGTTGTTCCTGTATCCGGCGCGCTTCTTTGGGGGCGACGTCCCAGGGATGAAGATCCTTGACCCGCATCGAGTCAGATGTCGGCAAGAGACACCGGAATGCCGTCCATTTTAAAGCTCCGGTGAACGGCTTCGGTGAATACCATGTATTCAACACCCGTTTCGAAGGTGGTGTATTCGATCGGGTTTTCCCTGCGAATGGCCCCGACAAATTCCTCTTCGACGCGCCAGCGTCCACGCAATGAATCGTCAATGGGGCAGGGGGCCCAGGTGACGCCGGCGGCGCCGGAACGGCCGAGCTGCAACTCTCCGTCCACCTTGAAGGGAATTTCGAGGAGGCCTTTCTCGCCCTGCAGGCAGAACCGGGAGGGACGTCCCGTGTTTCCGGTTTCAGTCAGGACAAAGGTTCCGGCCACGCCGTTTTTCATTTGCAAACGGACGGTCAAAAAATCCGGGATGTCGACCGGGACCTCCTGCCGGGTGTGCGGGTCCAGCGCCCGGTTGTTGAGGACGGCTCCGGAAGCGCTGACCCAGTCCGCAGGGCCCAGCCATCTGAGCAGAGACTCGTATGCGATCCCGAGGACCATGGTGTTGAGGCCGCTCAATTCCCGGTTGCGCCGCCAGTGGAGCGGTGCTCCCTGGGGCGTTGAAGGTGGAGAGGAAAATTCGAAAAAGAAATGGTTCAGGCGTCCCAGTTGACCGTTTTCCAGAATGGATTTTACTGTAGCGTCCGCGTGCAGGGTAAAAGGCGAGGGCACCACTTGCGTGATCAGGCCGGGGTAGCGCCTAGAAACCATCAGCATCTGCCGCGCTTCCTCCGCGTTGCGAGCCAGGCGTGCCTCGGTGAGCACGTGTTTGCCATGCTCCAGCGCCAGACAGGTGGCTTCACAATGCAGGTTGGGCCAGGTGCCGATGACCACCGCATCGACGGACGGGGAGGTCGCCACTTCGCGCCAATGGTCCCGGGTGCGGTCGATATTGAAATCGCGGGCAACGGCGAGGGAAGACTCGACGGTGCGGTTGGCCACCTCGGAGAGCACGACCCCCTCGATTTTTTTCAGTTGCGGCAGGTGGGTGTTGCGGGTGTTGGCACCGGCTCCAATAAAACCGACTTTTAAAGGTTTCATTTATCGAACATTCGAAATTTTCTTTTAAAACAAGCGATTTAATTTATACTGGGCCGTAATTCGATTTGTCATCGGGGTTGTGTGCAATGTCAAAAAACGTTTCCATTTTAGTCGTCGAAGACAACGTGACCACCCGGCTTTATATCAAACGGATATTAAAAAAGCTGGGCTACGAAAAGGTCATGGCGGTCGACGATGGGGAGACGGCCCTGCTGGAACTCAAAATCAAAAAGTTCGATATGATCATTTCGGACTGGGAAATGCCGAACCTCAACGGCCTGGATTTTTTGAGGACCATCCGTAAAAAGCCCAATCTACGCAATATCCCCTTCCTCATGGTGACGGCGGAAAAGGAAGTGTCCAAAATCCAGAAAGCCTTGAAACAGGGTGTGGACAATTATGTCGTCAAGCCGTTCGAACCCGGGCACCTCAAAGGCAAGATTCAGGAAATGCTCGGGAACCGGGACGACTCCCCCGCCGAAGCGGGGGAGGAGTGATCAGCCACCGAAGTATTTTTTCAAAGCCGCGGCCTTGTCCGTTTTTTCCCAGGTGAACGCCTTGCCCGTGCGGCCAAAATGACCGTAGGCGGCGGTTTCCCGGAAACGCGGTTTCCGCAGGTCCAGGGTCTTGATGATTCCTGCCGGCTTCAAGTCGAAATTGGAGCGGATGGCGCCTTCGATTTTGGTCGGGTCCACATGGTGGGTTCCGAAGGTTTCAACGAATACCGAAACCGGGTCGGCGACGCCGATGGCATAGGCCAGTTGAACCTCGCACCGGTCGGCCAGTTTGGCGGCCACAACGTTTTTGGCGATGTACCGGCACATGTAGGCCGCCGAACGGTCCACTTTGCTCGAATCCTTTCCGGAAAACGCTCCGCCGCCGTGGCGTGAAAAACCGCCGTAGGTGTCGACGATGATTTTCCGTCCGGTCAGTCCGCAGTCGCCCTGAGGGCCGCCGATAACAAAGCGTCCCGTCGGGTTGACGTGGATTTTAACCTTCTTGCTCATGAGCTTGGCCGGGATGATTTTGTTGATCACCTCCCGGGTGACGTCCGTTTTGATTTTGCTTTGTTTCACTTTCGGATCGTGCTGGGTCGAAATAACGACCGTGTCGATTCCCACCGGCTTGCCGTTTTCATAACGTACGGAGACCTGGGATTTGCTGTCCGGCCGCAGGTACCCCAGCTTCCCTTTTTTCCTCAGGTCGGCCATGTGCTGCACCAGCTTGTGGGCGAGCAGAATGGGCATCGGCATCAGCTCTTTGGTTTCGTTGGTCGCATAGCCGAACATCATGCCCTGGTCGCCTGCGCCCTGTTCTTTTTTAATGTCGTCCACACCCATGGCAATGTCTTTCGACTGCTCATCCAGGGTGACCAGAACGGCGCAGGTCTCGCTGTCGAACCCCATTTCCGAGCTGGTGTAGCCGATGTCCCGGACCACATCGCGCACCAGGTGGGGGATTTCCAGATGGCCCTTGGAGGTGATTTCACCGGAAACCATCACCATCCCGGTGGTGACGAGGGTTTCGCAGGCGACGCGTGAAAGAGGATCCTGTTTCAGGTATCCGTCCAGTACGGCATCTGAAATCTGGTCGGAAATCTTGTCGGGATGTCCTTCGGATACGGATTCGGAAGTGAAAATGAAGTTACCTGCACTCATACAAAAGTCCTTTATTTATAGAGAATGGATTAATGGTTTGTTGTGGCGAAAGCAGATGACACGGCAGCAGGGTCAGGCTGTTTTTTCTCCAAAGGCTGAATCGCGGTCAAAATCGTAGGGAAACCGTTTGCGCATTTCCTCCCGGATAAAGCTGTCGATCTCTTCCGCGGTGTCCAGGGCCAGGGCCTTGTCCGCGAGTTGCCGTGCTTCATCCAGGGTGAGTTCACGGAGAATCTTTTTGACCTTGGGAATGGAGTGCGGGTCCATGCTCAATTCATGGACATTGCCCAATCCCAGAAGCAGCGCCGTCGCCATCGGGTCTCCACCGAGTTCCCCGCAAATGGCGACGGGTTTGTTGGCTTGTGCCGCCGCGTCGAAAATAAGCTTGAGAACCGCCAGAATAGCCGGGTGGAACGGTTGATACAAATGCGCCACATTCTCGTTGGCCCGGTCCACCGCGAGGAGGTATTGAATCAGATCGTTGGTGCCGATGCTGATGAAGTCCGTTACTTTTAAAATCTGGCGGACACTGAGCGCCGCGGCCGGGGTTTCGATCATGGCCCCGATCTGGATGTCTTCATCAAAGGGAATCTGTTCTTTCCTCAACTCCTCTTTCGCCTTTTGAAGGTACCGGTTGGCCTCGGTCACCTCCTCGGCATAAGAAATCATAGGATATAGGATTTTGATCTTACCGTAAAGGCTTGCGCGCAAGGCGCCTTTCATCTGGTTGATCAAGTGTATCGGATTTTTCAGGGACAACCGGATGCCCCTCAGCCCCAGAGCCGGGTTTTCTTCCGCTTTTTGATCGAGGCCGGGCAGGGGTTTATCGGCCCCGATGTCCAGGGTCCGGATCACCAGCGGGGCCGGGTGAACCGCGCGGACGACGTCCTTGAAGTTCTGATAGAGGTCGTTTTCCGTTGGGAGGTCGCGCGAGTTCCCCAGGTACAGGTATTCCGTGCGGTACAAGCCGATGCCTTCTCCACCGAACCGTAGAACCGATTTGACCTCGTGGCTCGACTCGATGTTGCCCATCAACTGGACGGGGTGGCCGTCGCGGGTGGTCGAAGGCTCGTTGACTTCCTTCAACAGGGTTTTTTCATAACGCAGGTAGTTTTGTTGTTTCCGTTTATAGAGCTCATAGTGCTCTTCATCCGGATCGATGATGATTTCGCCGTTGATGCCGTCGATGATCACCGTTTCCCCGGAATTGACCTGCTGGGTCAGGTCGGGAACCCCGACCACCGCCGGAATGCCCAGCGCCGAAGCGAAAATACCCACATGCGAGGTTTTGCCTCCGGCTTCGGTGCCCATGCCGAGGACATACTGCCGGGGCATGAGGATAGTGTCGGAAGGGCTGATGGCATGGGCGATGAGGACGACGGGCCGGTCGATATCGGACAGGTTTTCCTGTTCGTGTCCCACCAGGTTCTTGATGACCCCGTGAACCACCAGATCCAGGTCATCCTGCTTGCCTTTCAGGTATTCATCGTTGATGTTGTTGAACAGTTTGGTGAACTTTTCCAGGGTGATGGTGAGGGCCCATTCGGCGTTCAGCAGGTCCTTCTCTATGTTTTCGATGGTCTCGTTGACCAGAATGTCGTCCTCAAGAAGCAGGGTGTAAGTGTCCAGAATGATGGCGTACTTGTCCGAAACCGAGCCGGCCCGCTTTTTGATCTCCTGCATTTGGGTCTTGGATTTTTCAATGGCGCCGCGCAGCCGCCGGATCTCTTCCGGAATCTGCTCGCGGGTGATATTGCGCTGAACAACGCAGATCCGGGAACGGTCGAGGAGGTAGGCCTCGCCAAAGGCGACGCCGTTGGAAACCTGGATTCCCGAAAATTTTCTCATGCGTGTTGTCCTGAAGGGGGGAGTGACATCAGATAAATTTTGAATCTTCCTCCACAATCAGGTTGTAGATGGTTTCCGCGTCCGTGGCTTTGAGGATGGCTGCCCGGAGGGACTGACTTTTCAGCAGCCGGGCGATCCGGGCCAGCCCCTTGAGGTGCTGGCCGGTGGAGTTGGACGGGGCCAGCAGGAGGCAAACAAAATGAACGGGTTTCTGGTCCAGCGATTCATATTCGATACCCGCATCCGATTTGCCAAAGACGCAAACAATGCGCTCGATGTCATCCGTTTTGGCGTGAGGGATCGCCACGTTTTCCCCAATGCCCGTGCTGCCCAGTTTTTCACGATCCACCAGGGCGGCCAGCAGGTTATCCGTATCCTTGACGGCGTCCTTTTCTTTTAAAAACCGGCAAAGGGCCTCGAGAACCCCGGTCTTATCGGTCGGCTCGAGATTGGCAATGATGTGATCCTGAGAAAGAATTTCGCTGATTTTCATAGAGGTCGGGGCGAAGCCTGTTTGGGTGGGGGGTTAGGACGTTTTGGCATTCATTCTGCTGTTCTGTTTTGACTTGAGGCTTTTAGCTCTATCTTTATGTTTTCTAAGTTGTTTTTCTGTTTTTAGGACAACCCCGTCGATGGCGTTGTACAAGTCCCCGGTCATGTTCTCGGCATGGACACTGAACCCCTTGCTCTTAACCGTCACCTCGGCGAAATGCCGCTGTTTCTCAACAGCCAGGGCAAAATGAATGTCTCCGGAACCCTCATCGACCCATGGCCGGATATGACGATCAACCTGCATCTCGAGGTGTTCCTGGATTCCGTCCGTGATTTTCAGATGACGGCCTGTAACAGTAAGCTTCATGGTAATAACTCCAGAAAGATAAGGTCTGGAAACGGGCGTTAAGAATATCTTGCCCGCCTCGATTTTGCAACTGGTGCCTTGGGTTTAGAACAGTTTTTTCCGCTTGCTGGCCGCGGGAATATTGAGTTCCTTTCGGTATTTCGTAACCGTTCTGCGGGCGATCTTCGCGTTTTTTTTCATCAACAGCTCGACCACCTCGTCGTCGGTGTAGGGCTTTTTCGGATTTTCCTGCGAGATGATCTCCTGGATCATGTTTTTGACCCGTATGGAGGACAGGTTGTTGTCTCCCATATAGGATTTGATCCCGCTGTGGAAGAAAAATTTCAGTTCAAATATTCCCTGCGGCGTGTCGATGTATTTGTTGGTGGTGATGCGGCTCACGGTCGACTCGTGCATCTCGATATCCTGCGCCACATCCCGCAGCACCATGGGTTTGAGATAGCTCAGTCCTTTCTCCAGAAACTCCGTTTGCAGCTTGACGATGCTTTTCCCCACTTTGTAGATCGTCTGCCGCCTCTGGTCAATACTTTTGATGAGCCACTGGGCCGCACGGTATTTGCTCTCCAGGTATTCCTTGGTCTGTTCCTCAGAGGTGCTTTTGAGCAGGTCGTGATAATACGAACTGATTCGGACCTTGGGAACACCCTCATCATTCAGAAGAACCTCGTATCCCTCGTCAGTCAAGACCACAATCAGGTCCGGAACGATATAATCGAACCCTTCGCTCTGGAACTGGAAACCCGGCTTGGGATCCAGTTCCCTCAGCGACTCGAGCAGGGCGAGCAAATCCTCCACGCTGATTTTGAGCGCGTTGGCGATTTTGGGGTAGTGCCTTTGGTCGAGATGGTCGAGGTGGGTTTCGATCAGCGTGATCAGAAGGGAATCGGGTTCCGGCATGGCCTGGACCTGGAGGAGCAGGCACTCGCGCAGATCGCGGGCGCCCACCCCGGCCGGTTCAAAACTCTGGATCACCTGCAGAACCCGTTCCACCCGGTCCAGGGGAATCTGACCCACCTGGGCGATTTCTTCCAGATCGGCGTTGAGATAGCCGTCATTCTGGATATTGCCGATGATGCAGGCGCCGGCGAACTTGTCTTCGTCTGAATCGACGGACAGGTTGAGCTGCCAGTGCAGGTGGTCGTGCAGGGTGGGGTCCTTCTTGCAGGTGGCCTCGATACTGGGCGCTTCGTTGGCGAAATCCGCCGGCACGTGCGGTTCATAGTTGTCCTGGAAATACTCCTCCCATTCCATTTCCTGCTCTTTGGGGTTCTCCGTTTCGTGGGACTGGGCTTCCTGAACCAAAGGTTCGGAGATTTCCGGCATTTCCAGTCCCTCCAGGTCGGAGGCGGCATCCAGCTCTCCGTCCAGCGATTCGGGCAGAGGCTCTTCGTCCGTGTCCTCTTCCAGGATTTCTTCCAGGACCGGGTTTTCGATGATTTCCTGATGGACCAGTTGGGCCAGTTCCAGGCGGGCAAGGGGGAGGAGTTTGATGGCCTGCTGGAGCATGGGGGTCATGACCAGCTTCTGGGTCATTTTAAGGTTGAGCTTTAACTCCATCCCCATGTCAGGTCTCCATCACAAAGTAAACCGGTCGCCCAGGTAGATTTGCTTGACCTTTTCGTCCTGCGCCACGTCGAGGGGCAGGCCGGAGGCGATGATCTGGCCTTCGCTGATGATATAGGCCCGGTCGGTGATGCTCAGGGTTTCGCGCACGTTGTGGTCGGTGATGAGGACGCCGATGTTGCGCGCTTTCAACTGCTGCACAATGCCCTGGATGTCGGCCACGGCGATGGGGTCGATGCCGGCGAAGGGTTCGTCGAGCAGGATGAATCCGGGAGAGGTGGCCAGCGCCCGGCTGATTTCAACACGCCGCCTTTCACCGCCGGACAGCGAATAGCTCTTGGCGTTTTTGATGTGCAGGATATTGAATTCCCGGAGCAGGGAACGGGCCATTTTTTTGCGCTCGAAACTGTTCAAATCCTGCGCTTCGAGGACGGCGATGATGTTTTCCTCGACGGTCAGTTTGCGGAAGACCGAGGGCTCCTGCGGCAGGTAGCTGATGCCCCGCTTGGCCCGCTGAAACATGGGGTAGGCGGTGATGTCCTCGTCCTCGAGCAGGACTTTCCCCTCGTCCGGACGGGTGAGGCCCACGACCATGTAAAAAGTCGTGGTTTTGCCGGCCCCGTTGGGGCCCAGCAGCCCGACAATTTCGCCCTGTTTCACTTCAATGCTGATCTTGTTGACAACCCGGCGCTTTTTGTAAGCCTTGACGAGTTGGACGGCCTTGAGTGTTTTCACTTCGCGGTCACCGGGGATTGGAGGCGGTTTTGCCACGGGAGGAGGCTCCGGCTTTCTGGGGACCGTCGCTTCCCGGAAACAGGCGGATGCGGACGCGGTCGTTGACCTGGAAACGGTCGGTTTCCAGAAAGAAAATCATTTCCTTGCCTTCGACGATGTTTTCACCCTCCCAGGCGATGGCCTTGGGGTTGCCCTTGAG
>JAGQJZ010000061.1 GCA_020430445.1 Nitrospina sp. | reverse complement strand
CGGTGGGCGTCGGCGTGTTCGCGGTGGGTATGTTCCACCTGATGACGCATGCGTTTTTCAAGGCGCTGTTGTTCCTCGGCGCGGGCAGCGTCATCCATTCGATGCACGATGAACAGGACATCCGCAAAATGGGCGGCCTGGCCAAACCCATGCCGATCACCTTTGCGACCTTTCTGATCGCCTCGCTGGCGCTGTCGGGTTTCCCCCTGACGGCGGGATTCTTCAGCAAGGAAGCGATCATCATGCAATCGTACTATTCCGATTACGGCAATTTCGTGTTCTGGGGGCTGGCCCTTCTGGGAGCGGGCATGACGGGGTTTTACACCTTCCGCCTGTTCTTTTACACCTTTCTCGGTAACCTGCGCACGCCCGGCGCGCACCCGCACGAGTCTCCGTGGGTGATGGTGGGGCCGCTGGTGATCCTCGCGGCGCTTTCCCTGTTCGCGGGCTACTTCGCGCACTGGGTCAATGAGTTCCTCGCGCCGGTGTTCGGCGGCGTGGTGCCGCAGGAGCATCACGACGGCATCATGGAAGCGACGGCGATCACAGTCTCGCTCCTGGGGATCGTCTCCGCGATCGGTCTGTACCTCACCGGAAAGCACCAGCTCGAATTCATCAAGAAGGTGGCCGCGCCCATCTACGATCTCATGTACAACAAGTTCTATGTCGACGAACTGTACGACTTCTTTTTTACCAAGCCGATGCGCGCGATCGGCAAGTTTCTTGAAGACCGGGCGGAGCGCGACGGCATCGACATGGGAGTCGACATGGTCGGCGACCAGGTGCGCGAGGCCAGCCACTACATCAGTATTCTCCAGTCGGGCAAGGTCCGCTGGTACGCGTTCAACACTGTGGCCGGACTGATCCTGGTCCTGGTTTTCGTGATTTTTCTGTAAGGGGAACGAAGCTCACTCATGCTGACGCTGATCGTATTCATTCCGTTGATCGCCGGGCTGGCGCTGATGTTCATGCGCAACCTCGACAACGAAAAAATATTCCGCATCGCCTACACCTCCGTCGGCGTGACGTTTGTACTCTCGGTGGTCACCCTGCTGGGTTACGATTTCCACCATGGCGAAATGCAGTACGTCGCGTCCATTGTCTGGGTGCCCCTGCTGAACATCACCTACAAGGTCGGCGCGGACGGCATCAGCCTGTGGATGGTGACGCTCACCGCATTCCTCGGACTGCTTGCGGTCAACAGCGCGCGCAACCAGAAAAAGGACACCCGGCAGTTCATGGGCCTCATGTTGCTGCTGGTGGCGGGAACGCTCGGCGTTTTCGTCGCGCTCGACACGATTCTGTTCTACATTTTCTGGGAATTGATGCTGATTCCGACCTACTTCCTGATCGGGTTGTGGGGCGAAGGCCGGCGCGTTTACGCGACGACGAAATTTGTGATCTACACGCTGGTGGGCAGCCTGCTCATGCTGGTGGCGATCGTCTGGATCACGGTGATCCACTACAACGCGACGCATGAGCTGACCTTTGACATCCAGACGCTGGTGCACACGCACATGCCGGTGGATTTGCAGTGGTACCTGTTCGGTTTTTTCTTCCTCGCGTTCGCGATCAAGGTGCCGATCTTCCCGTTTCACAGCTGGCTGCCGCACACTTACGTGGCGTGCCCGATTCCGGTCCTGGTCTTGTTGACCGGCGCGATGTCGAAGACGGGGGCCTACGGTCTTATCCGCTTCTGCCTGCCGCTGTTTCCGGAAGCGGTGAACGATTTCGCGCTGCTCATCGGCGCCATGGCGGCGGGCGGCATTGTCTACGGTGCCTGGATCGCCGTCTCCCAGCGTGATCTGAAAGCACTGGTGGCGTATTCCAGCATCAGCCATCTCGGGTTCATTGTCCTCGGTATCTTCTCCATCAACGACCAGGGCATGAACGGCAGCGTGTTGCAGATGGTCAACCACGGCATCATCGCCTCGGCGCTGTTTCTGATCGTTGGCATGCTGGAAGAGCGGGTGGGGACGCGCAACCTCGATGAGTTCTGCGGTTTGAAGAAACACATGCCCATACTTTACGGCATGTTCATGCTCATCGCCCTCGCGGCATTGGGGCTTCCCGGCCTGAGCGGTTTCGTCGGGGAATTCCTCATCCTGATGGGAGCGTGGACGGCGGGATCGTTCAGTGACATGGCGTTCCTCTATGTGTTCGCGGGCGGGCTGGCGATCGTCTTTGCCTCGGTCTACATGCTGTACATGTTCCAGGGCGCGATGCAGGAAAGCACCATCAAACTGCCCAAGGGCATGAAGGACATCGACCGCCGCGAACAGGGGCTCCTCATCCCGGCCTGTATCCTGGTCGTCTTTCTCGGCCTGTTCCCCGGCGTGGTGGTGGACCGGGTGGGGCCCACGGCCAAGCACACGCTTCATATTGAAAAGACCACCAACCTGCCCAAGCACACCGACGGTCACGGCGGCCATTGACCCTTCTCACGCTTCCGTTGATTCATTCCCGTTCCGTTTCATGAAACTCGGTGAGACCATCGTGGACGGCGTTTTTCTGCAACGTCCCAATCGTTACCTTGCGCATGTGGAAATAGACGGCAAGGAGGTTCCGGCGCACGTTCCGGACCCGGGCCGCCTGCCGGGACTGATGATTCCGCAGAGAAAGGTGCGTCTCATCCACCGCCCGAGTGAAACCCGGAAAACCCAGTACACGTTGGCGCTGGTCCGTCATGGCGCAATCTGGGTCAGCGTTTATCCCGTTTTTGCCAACACGATTGTCGGCGAGGGGTTGAAGAAAAACAACATCGGGTGCCTGGGCGCATACGATTCGTTTTCCTCCGAGGTCAGGCAGGGGGCCAGCCGGTTCGATTTTTGCCTGACCCACAATGGTGTCGAAAAATTTGTCGAGGTGAAATCGGTGAGTCTGGTGGAAGATTCCGTTGGGAAATTCCCCGACGCGCCGACGGAGCGGGGGCGCAAGCATGTCGAGGAATTGATCCAGTTGAAAAGGAGCGGCAAGGGGGCGGCGGTGTTGTTTGTGTCCCAGAGAAGTGACACGCGGTCGATCACTGCCAACGACGCGATTGATCCGAAATTCGGCGAGGTTCTCCGGCGTGCGCAAGAAGAAGGGGTGGAACTGTACGGCTACAATTGCCGCGTGACTGCGTCTTCCGTTTCACTCGACGCTGAAGTGCCGGTTGTGCTGTAGGGGATGCGCTAGTCGTAAAAGGGGCTCAAGTCGGGGGCCAGGTTCCAGACGCCGTTGGGTTGCAGGGCCCAGTGCTGCTTGATGATTTTGGTTTTGAGGGAGACGCTGGGCGCGAGGATGTACTCGTACCGGTTGCTGACAATGGCCTCGTCAAAGTCGCCGCCCGGGCTGGTGTTGCTCTGGACGATCATCTTCCCCTTGTTCTTGAAAACAATGCTGATGGTCTGGCTGCTGACGAAGTTGATCCGGTCGTAAAGCTCCTTCACCTTGGTCAGGTATTCCGCCTTCATTTCATTTTTGACCCACATGGAGCCCGCCGCATCGGATTTGGATTCAAATTCGTTGTTGTACAGGCGGATGATTTTGTCGAGGCGCTCGAAATCGCGTTCGTGGCTTTCTGGAATCATGCTGCAGGCGGAGACGGACAACAGCAATAAGCCGAGGAACAGGCCTGTTTTGACAGGAAAGGCGGGGCAGGGGGATCGTTTCATGGCGAGACCTCGTGTGGTAAGATAAAATGGCTCGCAGGGGAACGGGATGCGAGCGGCCGGTGCAGAAAAATTATAAGCAATTTATCCCTTCTCCTCAAGAACAACTCCCTCGACTTCCCAGGACACCTTGGCTCGCACTTTGAAACCAGACAGAACAAAACGCAGGAAACCCGCAGACCAGCGCGGAGAACGCACTCCCGTTCGCGGAAAAAACGCGGGCGATGCCGAGTGGGACCGCGCCGCGCGCTGGTACGATGCGCTGGTGGGGGCGCAGGGAAGCGATTACCAGCAGTCGCTGATTTTGCCCGGGGCGCTGCGGCTGCTTGAACCGGAAAAAAGCTTCAGGCTGCTCGATCTCGCCTGCGGGCAGGGGGTGTTCTGCCGCTACCTGGCCGGACGCGGATACAGGGTGGAAGGCCTGGATATCTCCTCCGCCCTGGTGGCTTCTGCAAAAAAGAGGTCGCCGGCTTCCATTGCGTTTCACGTGGCGGACGCGGCGGACCCCCAGGCGCTCAAGGGAAAAGCATTCGATGGCATCGCCTGCCTGCTGGCCGTGCAGAATATGGAGCGTCTGCTTCCTGTGTTTCAGAACGTGAAGCGCTGGCTGAAGCCGGGCAGACGTTTTGTCCTGATCATGACGCATCCGTGTTTTCGCATTCCCCGGCAGTCGCACTGGGGGTATGACGAGGATAAGAAAACCCAGTTCCGCCGTGTGGATCTGTACGCATCCGAAACGGAGATCCCCATTCTCACCCCGCCGAAAAAAGGAGCCCGGGGATTCACAACGACGTACCACCGTCCCCTGCAATCCTATTTCAATGCGCTGGCGGAGGCCGGGCTGGCAGTGGATTGCCTGGAGGAGTGGGCGTCTGAAAAAACCAGCGAACCGGGCAAGCGCGCCAAGGCGGAAAACCGCGCCCGGCGCGAATTTCCGCTGTTTCTGGCATTGCGCGCCGTGCGTTTGCCGGACAAACAATAAGCGGCTTTCGATTCGATATGAGACAACGCAGTTACACCTACGAGTTGATGGAAGAACGGTCGCTTCTCTTCGCCGTCAAAAGGCTGCTGGCCGAAGGCGGCCGGGGATGGCAGGAGGTGGGCGACCTCATGCCGGAAGGGCATGTTGAGTATAAGCCGCAGCGGGTGGCGCCGCTCAAGTCCGGTTACCGGTTTCAGTATCAGAAAGCCGGGCTCAACCTGACGCTTTATTTTCCGGAGAAAACGTTCAACCGCCTGGTCGACATGCTGGACCGGGAGCGCGTGCCGCAATTGAAGCGGGCGTTCCAGCAGGCTTTGCCGGAGCGTTCCGGTTATGTGATCAACGAATTCAAGATACGGGGAATTCTCGAAGGGCCGGAGATTCAGGAGACGGTTGACGAGGAGCCCGCGCCGTCGTAGCGCCAGTCGATGGGCCGGTCCTCCCGGATGGCGTCGCGGATTCGCTGCATCCAGTTGAGGAAGAAACTGATGTTGTGCAGGGTGTTCAGCCGGTGCGCCAGGATTTCATCGGCCATGAACAGGTGGCGCAGGTAGGCTTTTGAATACCGGGTGCAGGTCTCGCACGGGCATTCGGGGTCCAGGGGATCCGGATCCTCCTTGTAATGCGCATTCCGGATGTTGACTTTGCCGCGAGAGGTGAACAGGGTGCCGTTGCGCGCGTTGCGTGTGGGCATGACGCAGTCGAACATGTCGATGCCCATTTGGGCGCAGGCCAGCAGGTCTTCCGGCGGGCCGACTCCCATCAGGTAACGCGGCGCTTCCTCCGGCAACAGCGGCGCCGTGTATTCCGCGATTTCCAGCATCACCTGCTTTTCCTCACCCACGCTGAGCCCGCCGATCGCATATCCCGGGAATCCCAGTTCGATTGTCCGTTCCGCGCTCTCCCGCCGCAACTCACGGTGCATGCCGCCCTGCACAATGCCGAACAGCGACTGCCCTTCTTTTTGCGGGACCTCCAGACAGCGCCTGGCCCAGGCCGCCGAGCGTTCGAGCGATTCGCGCGCCCGGGCAACTCCCGCGTCGTGGGGCGCGGGTTCGTCCAGCACCATGGCGATATCCGACCCCAGCGCCTGCTGGATTTGGATCGACAGCTCAGGTGTCAGGTGGTGCGAGGAGCCGTCGAGATGCGATTTGAAACGGACGCCGACATCGTCGATCTTCGCCAGGTTGTTGAGACTGAACACCTGAAAGCCGCCGCTGTCGGTGAGGATCGGGCGATCCCAGTTCATGAACGGATGCAGGCCGCCGAGTTTGCCGATCGTGTTGTGTCCCGGGCGCAGATAGAGATGGTAGGTGTTGCCCAGAATAATTTGCGCGCCTGCGCCGACAAGTTCCCCGGATGTGAGCGCCTTGACGGTGGCCTGCGTGCCGACGGGCATGAAGATGGGCGTTTCGATTTCACCGTGCGGCGTGATCAGCCTTCCCAGCCGGGCGTTGGAGTGGCGGTGCTTCTTTAAAACTTCAAAACGAATCACGGGGTTTCCGGGGCAGGGGGAGAGGGCGGCGGTTGGATTCCGGGGAGTTGCCCGGGGAGGTTGAGCGCCAGTTGAGACACGGGAATTTTTAAATCGTGCTCGTTGCACAGCCGGATCAGAACGTTCTGGATTTCATTCTGCAATTCCAGGTACCGGTTGGCCTGTCTCCCGTCAACGTCGATCAGGAACCGGAGCACGAGGCCGCTGCCGCCGGCGTGATCGAAGGCGATTTCAATAGTGCGGATGTCCGGGTCTTCCGTATCGAAATAGTCCGGAAGATGGGCCGGCAGCCCCTTTATGAATATCTCCGGAATCCGGTCGCACAATTCCGCCTGCAGGCTGTAATCGAAACCAAAGCGGATTTCGTAACGGAATCCCTTCGAGATGTTTTGCGGAGTCAGGGCGAGGAACTCTCCCGTGGAATAATATTTCCGGGTACTGCCCTTGAGCAGTAGAACGACCTGCTCGAGTGTCTGGTTTTTGACCTGGCCGTAGGTGTTGTCCGAGAGGATGACCCAGTCGCCCGTTTCCGTCGGGAACCACGGTTCGTTTTCCACCACGGGCCGCGAGTGTTTGCCGACGAGTTCCCCCACCGGGAGCTGAACCGTGCCGCCCTGCAGCCGTTTGTTCACGAGAGTGGCCTGCAGGCCGATGCTCTCGACCCGCCAGGGAACGCCGCACCAGATCAGGCGTTCGTGTTCCTTGACCGTCCCCAGGTTCATGGCCAGGCGGACCTCCTGGAACATGCGCGGGATCAACTGCCGCGAAGCCCACGCCACGGCGATGAGGAATAGAATGACGATGCTGAGCAGTAGCCAGTCGTTCAGGATGTACAGCGTCACCATGCTCGAGATGATACAGAACAGGAGGACCAGGATGCTGTAGACCGTCATCAGGACCTTGTTCATCCAGGACGGCAGGTTGAAGATTTTTTTTCTGCCCGCGATCAGGGTGCGCAGGCGCATGAGCACCCACCAGAGCGAGACGAAAATGGCGGTGGTGATGAGCAGGTTGCGGCCGCGGGTTTTGAAAAACTTCTGGATGGCCTGCGTGGCCGTGTCCATCAACGGTTCCGTGTTGGCGGTCTCAACTTCCAGCGCGCGCTGGGCTTCTTCCAGATTCAGGCGGACGAGTTCCGGATCGTACTTCTGCTTGAGTTTTTTCAGATGTTGCCGGTAGGCTTCCATCTGTTCCTGCGAACCGCTGTCCTCGGGCGCGCGGGATCCCATCAGCCGTTCAATGTTGCGGGAGGCGTTTTCGATCTGTTGCAACTGATTTTTTAAATCCTCGATCCTCTTTTTAAGGGCTTCGATCCGGCGCGGTTTCGCGGTCACTTCACTCAGCGCGTCGAGAAGGGGTTTGGTCAGTGCTTCGACCTGTTCGAACCATTCGCCTTTCTTTTTTTTCTCAGCGTCGAGATCGTCGGTCTGCAGGCGGGTGGCGATGTTTTCAAAATTCCTGTTGATGCCGTCCAGCCGCGAAAGCAGTTCTTCCTTCTTTTCCTGGACGCGCTTGGTCTGCGGCAGCCGGTTCAGTTCCTCGAGTTCCTTCCAGGTGGTCTCGGACTGGTTGGAAAGCAGGATCAAAATGGATTGAATGTTTTCGTTGGCGGGAGGAGGGGGCGCGGCCTCCTGGGCCCAGCCGTTCCAGGGAATGAGAACCGCCAGCAGGCACAGCACGATCCCGGCCGGAAGCCGGAAGCGCGATGGAAGTACTCCGTTCCGGGCCGTCTCGCGGTTTCCAATGTGGCGGCGGGGGATCAACTCGGAGCGTCCTCCTTTTGAATGGACACGATGCTCTTTTCAAGAATTTTGATCAGCCGGTCGATCTCCCGCTCCGTTACGATCAGAGGCGGAACAAAACGCAGCGTATTGGGCGCGATGGCGTTGACCAGAGCGCCGCGTTCCAGGCAGGCCGAGGCGACGGCGGGAGAGGGCAGGGTGATGTCGACGCCGATCATCAGCCCTTCGCCGCGGATGTTTTGAATGACGCCCGTGCGGTCTCCCAGTTTCTTCAATTCTTTTTTTAGATAACTTCCCGCACGTTGCACCCGTTTTAAAAACGCCTTTGCGGAGACGATTTTCGTCACCGCCAGTCCGGCGGCGCACACCAGGGGATTGCCGCCGAAGGTGGTGCCGTGGGTCCCCGGGCCGAGCGTGGCGGCCAGTTTTTCCGTGGTGAGGAGGGCGCCGATCGGCACGCCGCCGCCCAGGCCCTTGGCCAGGGTCATGATGTCCGGCGTCACGCCCATTCCCTGGTGGGCGAACAGGTGTCCGGTCCGCCCCATTCCCGTCTGGATCTCATCGAGGATCAGCAGAATTTTTTTCCGGTCGCACAGTTTGCGCAATTCCTTCAGGTAGTTTTTGGAAGGCGTGTTGACCCCCGTTTCTCCCTGCAGGGGTTCGAGCATCACCGCGCAGGTTTTGGAGGTGACCGCTTGTTCAACCGCGCGGACATCGTCGAAGGGCACATGTTTGAAGCCCGGGACCATCGGGCCGAATCCGGCTTTCATTTTTTTCTGCCCCGTTGCGCTGAGTGCGCCGAGGGTTCGCCCATGAAACGAGGCGAGGGTGGTGATGATCTCGATCCGTTTGGGTTCGCCCCGGTCCGACATTGCCTTGCGCGCCAGCTTGATCGCCGCCTCGTTGGCTTCGGTGCCGCTGTTGCAGAAAAAAGCCCGGTCCGCAAAACACTGTTTGGTCAATTCGCGCGCCAGTTCGGCCTGCGGGCGGATGTGGTACAGGTTGGAAACATGCAGTAGCGTTCCCGCCTGTTGGCGGATCGCCCGCACCACTTCCGGGTGGCAATGGCCGAGGACGTCGACCGCGATGCCGGCGACAAAATCCAGATAACGTTTTCCCGACTCATCCCAGACATGCATGCCCCGGCCTTTGGCCAGGGCGATCGGGAACCGCCGGTAATTTCCGAGGAGGTGCCGGTCGGCAAGTTTTGATACGGACTCATTGGAACTCATAATGATTGTGATCGTGAAAAAGGGTGAAAGGAAAAAAGGTTATAATAAACCCGGAATCCCTTGATAACAGGGAAATTTTATGGCCTCCATTATAACCCGAATTGACCGGTCATCCCGCGTCCGTTTGCTGTGGGAGAGGTTGCAGGACCTTGTGTTTCCGCGTCCCTGCGTGTTTTGCCATTTGCCGCGGAAGGGAGGCGGTCCCTGTCTGTGCGGTCCCTGCCGCGATTCGCTGCACTGGATCGAACGTCCGTTTTGCGGCCGTTGCGGGATTCCCGCCGAAATCGACTACGACCTCCCGCAAAACAATTTTGAATGCGCCCGCTGCCGCACGCAACCCCCCGTTTTTGACCGGGCCCGCTCGGTGGGGCTCTATGAATCCGCCTTGAAGGAACTGATCGCTTTTTATAAATACCGGAAGCAGACCGGGGCCTTGAAGGAGATCCGGTCGCTTCTCGAATGTTATTTTCTGGCGGCGGATGAAGCCTATGACGGACTCACCGTGGTGCCGGTGCCCCTGCATGTGAGCAAGCTGCGCGAACGGCAGTTCGACCAGGCCTGTCTATTGGCCCGGGAGGTGGCGCGCTTGCTGACCCTTCGCTGCGATCCGGGACTGTTGAAACGCATCCGCCCGACGCCGACGCAGACCCGGATGACGCGCAGCGAACGGATCGAAAACGTGCGGGGAGCTTTCGCGGTTCAAAAGCCGGAGGCGGTGCAAGGCAGCGCTTTCCTGATCGTGGACGACGTGATGACCACCGGGGCCACCCTGAACGAGGTGGCCCGGGTATTGAAACGGGCCGGGGCGGCCCGGGTGGAAGCCCTGACCCTTGCGCGCGCGGCCTGAGCCGTTAACGCAAAGAGCCGGTGACAAACCACCAGGCCACGATGCTCGCGGCGTAACCCAGGGCGATCGCCCAGATCCATTTGAAATGGGACAGGAAGGTGTAGTTTTTCCGGTCCACGCCCATGGTCGCCACGCCCGCGGCGGAGCCGATGGAAAGCAGGCTGCCGCCGACACCGCAGGTGAGGGTGATCAACAGCCACTGATCGATGCCCATCGTTGGGTCCATCTTCAGTACGGCGTACATGATCGGGATGTTGTCGACGATCGCTGAAAGAACCCCGACGACGATGTTGGACCAGGTCGGGCCGATGGTGCCGTACAGGCTCTGGCTGACGAGGGCCAGATAGCCGAGGTATTGCAGTGCGCCGACCGCGCTCAGGACGCCGAAGAAAAACAGCAGCGTGTCGAATTCGACCGTTTCGATGCGTTTGAAGATATCGAAGGTGTGGCTCACCTCTTCCTGGTGAGCCTCGGGGATGTGCATTTTATTGAGCATGTCGCGGTCCCCCCACCGTTTGAGGTAGAAGCCGAACAGCATCAGGAAGCCAAGCCCCAGCATCATGCCCATGAAAGGCGGCAGGTGCAGGAACTGGTGGAAACTGACCGCCGTCGCGATGGTGCACACACCAAGAACAATGACCACCTTGGCGCCGGGTTTCATGGTGACCTTTTCCTTGGTCGACTCCGGGTGTTCGTCCGGCAGAAACAGGTACATGATGAAAGCGGGCACCAGCCAGTTGATGATCGACGGAACCATGAGGTACGCGAACTGCAGGGTGGGCACCTTGCCGGCGGTCCAGACCATCAGGGTGGTGATGTCGCCAAAGGGGCTCCACGCACCGCCTGCATTGGCGGCGACGACGATATTGGTGAACGACATGGAAATAAAGCGGCTGTTTCCGCCACTGACGGCCAGGGCGACGGTGGAAAGGAGCAGGGCGGTGGTCAGGTTGTCGGCCAGGGGGGACAGGAAAAAGGCGATGGTTCCCGTGGCCCAGAACAGTTTCCTGAACCCCATCCCACGGGACAGCAGCCAGGTGCGTAGGGCATTGAAAACATTACGTTCGGCCAGGGTGTTGATATAGGTCATGGCAGACAGGAGGAAAAAGAACAGTTCGCCGATTTCAGCGATCAATTCCACGATGTGCTTGTGCGCGTGTCCCCCGCTGTGCCCGTGTTCGTAAATTCCGATGAACATCCACATCATGCAACCGGCGATGATGACCGGCTTGGATTTCCTCAGGTGGATGTGTTCTTCCGCGATAACCAGTGAATAGCTGAAAATAAAAATCGCCAGACAGAGGAAGCCCACCCAGGCTGTCGTCATGTTGAACTCCTATCTTTTGAAAATAAACAGATACAGACAAGTCCGGAAGGTCGAAAAAACCGGGACTTTGCCAGACAACAGTTTGAGGGCAAAAAGGGGTGAATGTCCATAAAAAGTTGTAAGGATAGATGTTTTCCGATCGAAAACTTTGATTTATTCGAGGGTAAAATGGAATTGGCAAAAGTGGGGGTTGGGCGGGAGAGCACCGCCACGGCTCCGGTGAAAGTGAAAGCGGAGGGGCAACGGGTACCGGCAGGCGTCAGGGTGCCCAACCATCGAAAAAATAATAGCTTTGGGGATTTCGCAAGGGCCGAATAAGGTTGACTGGCCTTGATTTTGTGCTACTATTTTTTCGTTAGGATGCCGACGGTGAACACGGCGGTTTTCTTGGGTTTTATTTTTGGCAAGGGGAGCCAATTTGCCCGCCAAGCAATACCTATCTGAATGCAAACAGTTTATTGACCAGTCCATCGGTCAATTTCTACCCGGCAAGAAGACCTATCCTGAAAGCATCCATGAATCGATGCATTACAGTGTCTTTGCTGGTGGAAAACGTCTGCGGCCCTCGCTTTTGATCGCTGCCGCGGAAGCGGTGGGAGGAAACCGTCAGGAAGTCCTCCCGTTTGCGGTGGCGGTCGAGTTTCTGCACACGTACACCCTGATCCATGACGATCTTCCGGCGTTGGACAACGACAGCCTCCGCCGTGGAAAGCCGACCAATCACAAAGTGTTTGGCGAGGCGGTCGCCATACTGGCGGGGGACGGGTTGTTGACCCAGGCGTTCATCCTCATGAGCCAGGCGGCTTCAATGCCGGGGATTCCGCATCATTATATCCTGCGTGCGGCGAACGAACTGGCCCGGGCTCTTGGGACAACCGGGGTGATCGGAGGTCAGGTCGTCGATCTGGAGTCCGAGGGCAAACCGGTGGACGCGGAGACGCTGGAGTACATCCACATTTACAAGACCGGCTTTTTTTTCAAAGGCTGTATCCGTGCCGGGGCGATCCTGAGCCAGGCCACGGAAGCGCAACTCGGCGCACTGTCGCAGTTCGGCGCCCATATAGGACTGGCATTTCAGATCATCGACGACATTCTGGATATCACCGGAAATCAGGAAGAACTGGGTAAGGATGTCGGCAGTGATCAGGACAAAGACAAAGCAACCTACCCGGCGTTGTTCGGTCTGGAGGCTTCAAAAGCCAAGGCCGAAAAACTGGTGGAAGACGGCATCGCCTGTCTCGAGACTTTCGACGAGCGGGCAAACCCGCTGCGGGAAATAGGGCGCTTCTTTGTCGAACGCACATTTTAACCAGGGTGATGGCATGTCCCAAATCCTCGATCGAATCGAGAACCCAGGCGATATAAAAAAGCTCAATCCGGACGAATTGAAAACATTGGCGGGCGAAATCCGCGAACGCCTTCTGTTGACCATATCCAAAACAGGAGGCCATCTGGGTTCCAACATGGGAGTGGTGGAGTTGACCATCGCCATGCACTATGTTTTCAATACCCCGGCGGACAAATTTGTCTGGGATGTGGGGCACCAATCCTACGTTCACAAACTGCTCACGGGCAGGAAGGACCGGTTCGACACCCTGCGGCAATACGAGGGATTGTCCGGGTTCACCAAACGCGAGGAAAGCGAACACGACTGTTGGAACACCGGCCACGGCGGCACTTCCATTTCCGCGGCGCTGGCGTTCGCCAAGGCGCGGGACCTCAAAAAACAGGACAACAAGGTACTCGCAGTCATCGGAGACGGTTCCCTGACCGCGGGCATGGCCTTTGAGGCGCTGAACCACGCGGGACATATCAAAACGGATTTCATCGTCGTGCTCAACGACAACGAAATGTCCATCGCCCCCAACGTCGGCGGACTCTCGGCGCACCTCAGCCAGATCATGACCGGCCAGTGGATGACCCGCATCAAGCGGGAAATCGACCAGTTGCTTCTGGCCATTCCGGGAGTGGGACAGGATATTTCGCACTACGCGCACAAACTCGACGAGGCCATCAAGGGGGTCTTCATCCCCGGACGCCTGTTCGAAGACCTGGGCCTGCGCTACATCGGCCCGATAGACGGGCACGACACCGAGGGCCTGATCGAAACCTTCGAAGCGATCAAGGACCTGTCGGGTCCCACGGTCATGCATGTGATCACGCGCAAGGGCAAGGGCTACAAGGTCGCCGAGGAGAAGGCGTCGGTCTGGCACGGCGCAAAACCGTTCGATATTGAAAAAGGCGAGTTCCACAAGAAGAAATCGAATCCGGCGTACACGCAGATTTTCGCGGAAGCCCTGATCGAACTGGCTCAAGAAGATGAAAGCGTTGTGGCCATCACCGCTGCGATGCCGGACGGCACGGGGATTTCTAAATTTGAAAAAGTGTTTCCCGACCGCACCTTTGACGTGGGCATGGCGGAACAGCATGCGGTCGATTTTGCCGCCGGGCTGGCTCTGGAAGGCCTGCGTCCGGTCGCGGCTATTTACTCGACGTTTCTCCAGCGCGCCTACGACCAGGTGGTGCACGATTGCTGTCTGATGAATATTCCGGTCACTTTTGCCCTGGACCGTGCCGGCATCGTCGGCGAAGACGGTGCGACGCACCAGGGGCTCTACGACATCGCCTATCTGAGAACGTTGCCCAACATGGTCATCATGGGGCCGAAAGACGAAAACGAACTGCGCCACATGTTGAAAACGGCGGTCTACCACACGGGGCCTGCGGCGATCCGGTTTCCCCGCGACGCCAGCGAGGGGCTCGAAATCGAAAGTGAAATGACCTGCATGGAAATCGGCAAGGGCGAAGTCCTGCAGGATGGCACGGACATCGCCGTCATCGCCTTCGGGCATGTGGTTCCCCGCTGCCGGCAGGTGGTGAAGAACCTGGAAGCCGACGGGTTGAGCGTCGCCCTCATCAACGCCCGTTATGCCAAACCCATCGATGAAGAGCTGATGGTCAAGTATGCCCTCAAGACCCGGTGTCTGGTGACGGTGGAAGAACATTCCCGGCCCGGCGGATTCGGCTCGGCCGTGCTCGAAGCCCTGCACGACAATATCATCGACCGTCCGCTCAACGTCAAAACGTTCGGTGTGGCCGATATCGTGGTGGAACACGGCGCGCCTAAAATCATCCGCAAGGATCTCGGGCTTGACGAGGAAACCCTCACGGCGGCCATTCGCCAGTTTTATTCGAATGTGCTCGACCCGGACACCACATCCCCACGGGTGGACACCGGTGCTTCCAGCAACGGTCAGGGCGGCCGGAACACAGCCGGGGGAAAGGGTGAAACCTCTCCCGCCCGGGAAACCCGCGATTTTGGAGTCAAAGCCACCTCCTGATGGAACGAAGCGCTCAAGTCAAACGCACCACCTCCGAGACGGACATCGAGGTTTCCATCTGCCTGGACGGCACCGGCAAGCAGGAAATCGAAACCCCCATTCCCTTTCTCGATCACATGCTGGCCCAGTTGGCCAAACACGGTTGTTTCGACCTGACCGTGCGCGCCAAGGGAGACACGCATATCGATTTCCACCACACGGTGGAAGACGTCGGCATCACCCTGGGCGAGGCATTCCTGAAAGCGCTCGGCGACAAACGCGGTATCCGCCGGTTTGCCCAGGCTTCGATCCCCCTGAATGAAGCGCTGGCGGACGTGGTGGTGGACATCAGCGGGCGGGCGTTCTTCGTGTACAACCTCGATTTACCCAAGGCCAAGCTCGGTCAGTTCGATGTGGAACTGGTGGAAGAGTTTTTCCAGGCGTTTTCCGCCAACAGCGGGGTCACCCTGCACATCAATTCCCCGTACTGGAACAACCTGCACCACATCGTCGAAGCCACCTTCAAGGCCTTCGCGCGGGCGCTGGACCAGGCCTGCGCCATCGACCCCAGAACCAGCGACGTCCCTTCGACCAAAGGAAAGCTTTGAATGATCGCAATTGTCGATTACGGCATGGGCAATCTGCGATCGGTTCAAAAGGCGTTTGAGTCGGTCGGCGTGTCCGCGGTTGTGACCCGCGACGCGGACCTGCTCCGCAAGACACCGTCCATGGTGCTCCCCGGAGTGGGAGCCTTCCGCGATTGCATGCGCAACCTCGAAGACCTGGAACTGGTGCCGGTCATCCGCGAACACGTCAACGCCGGGAAACCGTTTCTCGGAATCTGTCTGGGCCTTCAGTTATTGTTCGAACAGAGTTCGGAGTTCGGCGATGTGCCGGGGCTGGGGCTCCTGCCCGGCAAGGTGGTCCGTTTCAAGGAGGGCCAGAAGGATGAGGAGGGACAGACGCTCAAGGTGCCCCACATGGGATGGAACACCCTGAATCCCCAAAACCCCTGTCCTCTGCTGGAAGGTATTCCTGCCGAAGCCTATTTTTATTTCGTCCATTCGTTTTACGTGGTTCCGGACGATCCCGAAGTGATCGCTTCGACCACGCCGTATGGAGTCGACTTTGTTTCGGGCGTGCACCGGGAGAACCTCTACGCCTTCCAGTTCCATCCGGAAAAAAGCCAGAAGCTGGGTTTGAAAATCCTGAAAAACTTCGCCGAACGGGTCCAGGTCGTTTCTTGACGCCTGCCGACTCCACCCCGCCGGGATTTTACAAGGGCGTGGGGCTAGCCGCCATCACCGCAGGCCTTTGGGGTATGCTGCCGATCCTGATGGACGCGGCGCTCACGGTATTCCATTCCGGAACGGTCGTCTGGTTCCGCTTCACTTTCGCCTTCCTGTTCCTTTTTATTTTCCTCGCCTGGAAAAACGGAAACGCCACCACCATCCTGAAACGGCCTCCACTTGCAGGCGTGCTGTCCGGCGCGTGCCTGGCGGGAAACTATTACCTGTTCATGGAAGGCGTCCGCCTGAGCAGCCCGTCAAACTGCGCGGTGGTGATTCAGTCGGCGCCCATCATGCTGGTGTTGATCGGCGTGCTGTATTTCAAGGAAACCCTCAACCGCATGCAGGCGATGGGATTCGCCATTGCGGTCCTGGGGTTCACCCTCTTTTTCGCGGAACAGGGCCGGAACGCCGTTGAGGTGGGGAGTTATATTGAGGCCGACCTGGTCATCACCCTGGCGGCGCTTCTCTGGGCCTTGTACATGGCCCTGCAAAAGCGGTTGCAGGACCGCTTCTCCTCGCAGGACCTGAATCTGCTGGTGTATGGAACGGCGGCTGTTTTTCTTTTCCTGATGGTGGACTGGCGGGACTTCGCTGCGCCGGGCGCGGTGGGCTGGGTGCTGATCGTGGTGCTGGGCATCAACACCCTGCTGGCCTACGGGTGTTTGACCGAAGCGATCAAATACATTCCGCTGTCGCTGATCAGCGTGATCGTGGCGCTGAATCCTTTTCTCACGTTGATGCTGATGCAGGTGGTTCCCGCCCTGTTTCCCGAATGGGTGCGGCCGGAGACGATCACGTTGATGGGATTCACCGGCGCGGCGATCGCGATCGGCGGGGTCATCCTCGTCATCCGCTACCACACCAAACCCGCGTCGAAGGTTATGCCGGAAGAACCCCCGTCATGACGCAGGTCGGGATCGCCTCGATCCTGTCCTGAAGGATGTTTCCAAACCCGGCGTCTTCCAGCCAGGCCTGCATTTCCGGGACGGAATGAGCATTCCCGTCTTCCGTGAGCATCCCCATGTTCAGACAGAAGATCACGTCCTCCAGCGGCGAGACCCGGTCCGGGTTGGTTGAAAAACCGTGAACGATCAAACGTCCTCCGGGTTCAAGGGCCGCCGCGGCTTTTTGCACGAGCGCGCGGGCGGTTTCCGCCGGGTACATGTGCAGGACGTTGGCGATCAACACCAGGTCGTATCCGGTGGGAAGCGGGTCGGTCTTGAAGTCCCCGTTCACCGCTTCGACCCGGTCTTCCAGGCCGTAGCGCCGGGTGTAATCCCGCGCCACCTCCGCCACGGGCGGGATTTCAAACACCGTGGCCCGCAGGCCGGGTAAAATCCGGCACAACTCCAGGGAATAGGTGCCCGGTCCGCCGCCGATATCCAGCAGTTTCCGGTTGCCGCTCAGGTCGATGATGCGGGCAATGCTCTGCGGCGCGTTGAGGGCCTTGTCGTGCATGGCGTCGATGAAGGCGCGCATGTTTTCCGGGTCCTGGTTGAGCATCTCCATGGTGTTCCTGACCATCTCGCCCTGCCGGACAAACGTCTCCAGCTTATCCCAGATCGGCATCAGGTCCGAGGACAGGCGGATCCACTGCTTCATGCTTTTAGCACCGCCGGCGGTGAGGTAGGGGGTGAATTCCGGGATGAGCCGGAACCGGTCGCCTTGCCGCGACACCATGCCCAGCGCGGTGAGGGCGTTGAGCAGGCGCAGGGCGCCTTTTTCCGAAAGGGACAGGCGGTCCGCAACTTCAGCGGCGGTCGCCGGGGCATCGGCGATGGCGTCGAACAGGTCGACGGCGTTTGCCGTCATGAGAATACGCGCGGGTTGAAAACCTTGAAGGATTTTTCCCAGGACCTTGCCGGGTTCCATTTCTGTCCTCGAGTGGTGACGTGTCGGCGGGTTTGCCCCGCGATCAACGGTTGAAGGATTTGATCGCCCGCGACATCTCGCGTTCGGCTTCTTTGCGTTTGAGCGATTCCCGTTTGTCGTGCAGTTTTTTGCCGTGCGCCAGCGCCAGCTCGACCTTGACCTTGCCCTTCTTGAAATACAGTTTCAGCGGAATCAGGCTGATGCCTTTTTCGCGGGTTTTGCCGATCAGGCGTCCGATCTCCGCCTTGTGCAGGAGGAGTTTGCGTTTGCGCGTCGGGTTATGATTGAACTGGTGCGCCGGGGTGTAATGGTTGATGTGGCAGTTGTAGAGATACGCTTCTCCGCTTTCGAACTCGGCGAAGCTGTCCACCATGCTGGCGCGTCCGTCCCGGAGCGCCTTGACCTCGGTGCCGACGAGCACGATGCCCGCCTCGAAACGGTCTTCGAGGTGGTATTCGTGCCGGGCCTTCTTGTTCTGGCAGATGATCTTGATGCCTTCCATTGCATTTCCATTCAATGAATCAGGTTCGGACCTTGAACACGCGGAACAGGTAGAACATGGACGGGAAGATGAGCACCGCTCCGGCGATCAGGGCGACGGCCAGGTGGTTCAGAACCGCGCTTCCCGCTGCGGCGTCGTACAGGGTCAGTCCCGGGTAACCGAATTCGGGTGAAGGTGGAATCAGGTACGGGTGTTGGACATTGTACCATCCCAGCACGATGAATGTGAATTGGCCCGCCACCAGAATACGCGGAATCCACACCGCCCGTTCGTTGAGGGCGATCCAGCCGGGAACGAGCAGCAGGGTGGTGATGCCCATGCAGAACAGGCTGAAGGTGTCGCCCAGGAACCGTTGAAACAGGTCCGCATGGGTGAACCAGCCGGTGACGAACACCACCCCGCCGGTCAGGACGGCGACGGCCATCCAGCCTTTGGCGCGGGAAATGAAAGCGGTTTTGATAGCGCGGTCGGAGGTTTCGCCCACGATATAAACCGAAGCCAGATAGGTGAATAGCACGCAGATGAAGACCGCCAGCGTGAACGAGAACAGGTTGAACCAGGGGGCGACGAAGGCTTCGACGAAATCGTTGGACCAGGGATTGATCCTCCCCAGGATCAGCCCTCCGGCCACCAGCCCGAGGCTGAAAGGCGTGAGCAGGCTCGACACGGTGAAAAACCGGTTGTACACCATCTGCGATTCGTCCTTGAACACATCGTAGGAGCGGAAGGTGAAGGCGCATCCACGGCACACGATTCCGATCAGCATGAGGGTGAGCGGAATGTGAAACGTGATCGCGATCCGTGACCAGGCGGCGGGGAAGGCGTTGAAGCAGATGACCAGCGCCAGGATCAGCCAGATATGGTTGACCTCCCAGACGGACGCCAGCGCCTTGTTGACGATTTTCCTTTGTTTGGCGATGTTCTCCCGCGAAGCGAACAGTTCGAGGATGCCCGCGCCGAAATCCGCGCCGCCGAGCAGGCAATACAGCCAGATGGAAACTCCCATGAACAGCGCCACGAGTTCAAGCATCGCCACCCTCCGGCGGTTCGGCCGACAAGCCGCGTATGGCCTTGATCTGCCGCGCCATCAACCAGGCCCCGACGGCTGAAAGCGCCAGGTAAAGGCCGGTGAACAGAAGCAGGGAAACGGTGAGCCCCGGCATGGGGGTGACGGTTTCGGACACGCGCAGGATTTTGTACACCACCCAGGGTTGCCGTCCTACCTCGGTCACCACCCAGCCCGCTTCGATGGCGATGAAGCCCAGCGGCGTGCAGGCGATCAACAGCAGAAGGAAGTATGGATGGTCGAGCACCGAGTCGCGTTTCCAGAGGATGAACAGTCCCATCAAGGCCATGCCGGCCAGAAGAAAGCCGATCCCCACCATCACCTGGAAAGCCGTGTGCACGACCAGCACCGGCGGCCAGTTTTCTTTTGGAAAATCCCCGAGCCCCTGCACCTCGGCATCGAAGTCGCCCTTGGCCAGAAAGCTGAGCAGGCCGGGGATGTGCAGGCCGAGGATGACCTTGCGTTCTTCTTCCAGGGGGATGCCGCCGATCAACAGCGGCGCACCTTTTGTGGTTTCAAAGAGCGCTTCCATGGCGGCGAATTTTTCCGGTTGTTGCTCGGCCACCATTTTGGAACTGAAGTCGCCGCTGATGGGCTGGAGCAGCGCCGCCACCGCGCCGAACAGCAACGCGATGCGCAGGGCCGCCGAGTGGAACCGGTTCTGCCGCTGGCGAAACAGCAAAAAGCCGTGCAGACCGGCGACGGCGAACCCGGTGGCGGCGAACGCGGCGATGACCATGTGCAGGCCTTGTTGCAGGGCCGCCGCATTGAACATGGCGGCGACCGGGTCGATGTTGACCCATTGGCCGTCGACGACATCGAATCCGGCTGGACTGTTCATCCAGCCGTTGGCGCAGACGACGAAAAAGGCGGACGCAACGCCGAACACGCCCATCAGGATACCGCAACACCAGTGCACCCACCGGTTGATCCGGTTCCAGCCGTAGAGGTAGAGGCCGAGGGCGATGGCTTCGAGGAAA
>JAGQJZ010000060.1 GCA_020430445.1 Nitrospina sp. | reverse complement strand
GCGATCTCCCGCAGGAACTCCAGCGAGTGGAATTTTTTCTGCAGCGGATAGGAATCCGGATCGGCGCCGCCGAAGACTTTCACCTCCGCCGCTCGCAGTTCCACCGACTGCCCCTTGCCCTCGGACTCCACCAGTTCGCCCGCAACCTGGATGCAGGCACCGGTGGAAATCTTGTCTTTCTGCTCCTGGAAGGAGGCGAGGCTGTGGTCGGCGATGACCTGTAGGTTTTTGAGGCAGGAGCCGTCGTTGATTTCGATGAAGGAAAAGCCGCCTTTGGAATCGCGGCGGGTGCGGACCCACCCCTGGACGAGCGCCTGCGGTAGCGCCCGCCCTTCCCTAAGTAGTTGTTTTATTGATGTGCGCTTCGAATCAGCCATTGAATTTCTCCGCCGATGGACCGGCAATGTTCAGGATCCCGGGCTTCTCCCAATGCCGAAACCTCTGATAAAATAAGGCTTTTCTCGATTCCAGCAGCATTGACAACAGAAGCCATTTTCGTTATGTTATCCTAGTTTGGACGCTCGTCAATTCTGAAAAACCGGCGGCCTTGAATTATCGAATTTCGGTCACATTCTCCCAAGAGTAGATGTCAATATTAGGGAATTTACTGCAGGCCACGGCGACGGTCCTGAACATTGTCCTGACCCTGTACATGTGGATTGTCATTATCCGGGCCCTGCTTTCATGGGTCAATCCGGATCCCTACAATCCTATTGTTCAGTTTTTGCACAGTGTGACCGATCCAGTACTGTATAAGATACGCGAGAAGATCCCCATGTCGGGAATGGGCATCGACTTTTCTCCCATCATCGTGCTTCTCGGCATTGTGTTTTTACAGGAGTTTCTCGTCAAAAGCCTGATGCAAATGGCCATGACCTTGGGACAATAATGCGACTGACCTACCTGGACATTCTGGAACAGTGTTTCCACGACAAGTGGAAGGGGTACGACAAGAAAGAAGTCGACACCTTCCTCCATCTGGTGGCGGAAGATTTCAAGGAACTGAACGAAGAGTTGAAGCAGTTGCACCGGCAGGTGGAACAGCAGGAACAAACCCTCCGGAAACTGGAAGCCAAAGACGGCAAGAACAAGGCCGCCGACCTGGACCCGGAAGCCCTGCGCGCCAAGGCGCGGCAGGTGATCGAACTGGCGCGGCGCGAAGCGGACGAACACCTGGCGGAAGTCGACCGCGAACTGACCCAGATCAAGCGGGAAGTCGAGGCCCTGCGGCGCGAAAAACGGCAACTGATGCAGGCCGCCGGCAGCAACGGCGCGGCCTATTCCACCGCCTCACAGAACAAGCATGAACCTGCCCGCAACGTTTCGTGACGGCGGCGTTCAATTCGGCATCCTCGTTCAACCCCGGGCTTCCCGCAACGAAATCGCCGGTGTCCAGGGCGAACGGCTGAAAATCCGGCTCACCTCTCCCCCGGTGGAAGGGGCGGCCAACAAATCCTGTCTCAAATTCCTGGCGAAAACATTCGGCGTGTCTCCCGGCCGGGTGTCCCTGACCGCCGGTGAAACGGGACGCAACAAAACCATCCACATCGAGGGGCTCACCCTTTCCGAGTTCCAGACCTTGCTGGAACCGTTTTTGAAATCCACTTCCTGAAAAGAATTTTCCATGGTCAAGACAATCGAATACCTCAATGGCGTTGTGCGGATGATCGACCAGACCCGCCTGCCGAATGAAACCGTTTTTATCGACAGCACCACGCCGGAAGAAGTCGGCGAGTGCATCCGCTCCATGGTGATCCGCGGCGCGCCTGCCATCGGCGTCGCCGCCGCGCTGGGCGCGAGCCTGGCCGCCGACCGCATCGAAGCGGACGACTTCGATTCGTTTTACGCGCAATTGGAGGACGACTGCGCGGCGCTGTCCAAAACGCGGCCCACGGCGGTCAACCTCGCCTGGGCGCTGGAACGCATGAAACGCTTCGCTCAAGACCACCGCGACCTTTCGGTGGCCGAACTCAAGACCGCGCTGCGCGGCGAGGCCTGCCGCATTCTTGAAGAGGATGTCGCCATCAACCGCGCCATGGGCATGAACGGTCAGGCACTGCTTTCACAGGGCCAGCAGGTGCTGACGCACTGCAACGCCGGAGCGCTGGCGACGGCGGGATACGGCACCGCGCTCGGGGTGATCCGCGCCGCCATCGAAAGCGGCAAGAACATTTCCGTGTTCGCCAACGAAACACGGCCCTTCCTGCAGGGCGCGCGCCTGACGGCGTGGGAACTGAAAGAGGACAACATCCCCGTCACCCTCATCACCGACAACATGTGCGGTCACTTCATGAAGGAGAAACGCATCGACGCCGTGGTCGTCGGCGCGGACCGCATCGCCGCCAACGGCGACGTGGCCAACAAGATCGGCACCTACATGGTGGCGGTGCTGGCGCAGAAACACGGCATTCCGTTTTACGTCGCCGCGCCCGTGTCCACGCTCGACCTCTCCCTGCCCGACGGCAGCCACATCCCCATCGAGGAACGCAGCGTCGAGGAGGTGGTCACGCTCAACAAGACCCGCATCGCGCCGGAAGGCGTCAACGCCGCCCACCCCGCGTTCGACGTCACCCCCAACGAACTGGTGAGCGCCATCATCACCGAAAAAGGGGTCGCGCGGCCGCCCTACACCGAATCGCTGAAGCAACTCGCCGGGTCCTGATGAAAGCGATGGTGCTGGCGGCGGGATTCGGCACGCGCCTGCGTCCGTTGACCCACCGCCTGCCCAAACCGTTGTTCCCCATCCTGGGCAAACCCGTACTCGAACACACCCTGCACCTGCTCGCCCGGCAGGAAGTCCGCGACGTCACCGTCAACCTGCACCATCTGCCGGAAACGATCGAAAAGCGCATCGGCACGGCGGCGTCCCTGGGAATCCATCTGCATTACTCGCGCGAGGAGGCGATTCTCGGCACCGCCGGTGGCATCCTGCGGGCGCGGCGGTTTCTGGACGGCGGCCCTTTCGTGGTGCTCAATTCGGACATCGTCACCGATATCGATCTGGCGCCGGTCCTCGAATTTCACCGGCAAAACCAATCCGCGCTGACGATGGTGTTGACCGACGCCAACGTCACCGGCATTCACGATCCCATCGAACTGGATGAACACAACCGGGTGGTGCACCTCGTGGGGGCGTCTTCAAAGAACCTGCCGGAGACCACCAGTCAGGTGACCTTCACCGGCATCCAGATTCTGGAACCGGACATCTTCGACCGCATCCCCACCAACCAGTTCTGCGGCACCACCTCCGACGTTTATCCGCAGATGATCGAGGACGGCCTGCCGGTTTACGGCTACCGGCACACCGGCTACTGGCAGGACATGGGCACCCGCGAACAGTACCTTGAAGTGCACCGCGATGCGCTCGACGGCAAAGTATCCCTGCCGGGCGCTGCACCTTCCACCCACACGCCGCACGCGAACATCACCGGACCGGTGTGGTTTGGCCGGGGCTGCGTGATCAGCCCGGAGGCGCAAATCGGCCCCTACGCAGTCCTGGGAGACGGCTGCCGGGTCGACACCGGCGCCGTGATCCGGAACAGCGTGCTGTGGGACGGCGTGCACATTGAATCCGCCGCGCGCGTGGAAGGCTGCGTGATCGCCGAGGAGGTCACCGTATCCCGGAGCGCTGTTTTTGAAAACCAGTCCGTTGTGAAACCGCCCCAATAAAAAAAAAGCCCGCGGGGGTTTCCCCGCGGGCCTGGCTCGAAAGCCGGATCACATCAATTTATGATTCGAAAGCGTCATCGAGTCCACTTCCACCCAGCCGTTGTCGGAATGGATGATGCGGCGCATCTCCGGCAGGTCGTAACTGCCGACGCGGGTGTACTGGTCGGTATAGCTTTCCACATCCTTCAACGCCTTGTTTTCCGGATTGTAGTAATACACCGCGTACTTTTTGGTCAAGAACTTGCCTTCCGCGTTCTTGATGCTTTCCTCGATATTGATGGAAAAGGACATACGGGGCGTGGAGCGGTTGATCTGCTGAATGCGCCCGTCCTTGATACGATAAAAAGAACTCATGCCGTCGCCGCCGAGGATCACCTTGCGGCCCATCGGGTGCGTGCCTTCGTCGCCGAACACGATCTTGTATTTGCCGTCGGACTCCTCGAAAGAGCGCGGACCACGATGCATGGCGATCGAAGCGAGGTTTTCGTTCAAAAAGGATTTTGCCTTTTCGTCTGTAATAGTGGCTTCAATTTCTTTCGGGCCTTTGACCGTCACGGTTCCCTTGTGTTCCGTGCCGTTCAGGTTGACGCAGATATCCGCCGTGAACCCTTTGAAATTCGCGTCCCAGCGCGCCGTGTTGCCGAAGACTTCCTGCATCGCCGCGCGGGCTTGCGGATCTTCCTCCACTGTGGTGGCGACGTCCGCTTCCTTGGTGTAGGTTGCCATACTGAAAACTCCTTTTATTCGTAAATGGTAATTGTCGGGTTAACGATGCCGGCCGGTCAGGGTTTGTAAAACACCTCGATCTTGGCCTGCTTTCTCATAAGATTGATATTGCTCTGCACGATCTTTTTCGCTTCCTCGGTGAACAGGTAATTCTGGATGGATTTTTTCACATCGTCAAAGGGAGCCGTTTCCGCCGGTTTGGTCTCATTCAACTTGATCACATGGAAACCGTACGGGGTTTCGATGACCTTGCTCGTTTCGCCCGGTTTCAACCCCGCAACCGCGTCGTCAAAACTCTTGTCCAGCATGCCCTTGTAGACAAATCCCAGGTCCCCGCCTTTTTCAGAGCTTCCGGCGTCCTCGGAATACTTTTTAGCCAACTCGGAGAAATCTCCACCCGCCTCCAGTTCCGCCGTCACCTTGCCCATGCGTTTCTGTGCGTCCTTGCGCAGATCCTGCGCCTTTTCCCTCAGTTCATCGCGGGACATCTTGGCGCGCTTGTCCGCCGGGACATAGGCGATGAAAATATGCTGCGAGCGGTAGGATTCCGGACGTCTGAAGCGTTCCTTGTTTTCCTCATAAAAATTCTTCACCTGGGTGTCGGTGATCTTGATCTTGCCCTGCACCTTGCCTTCGAGGAATTTCCGCGCCATCATGTCCATTTCAATGGAATGCCGCAGGGTGTCTTCGGTGATTCCCCTTTCATCCAGCACCTGCTGCCATTCCTTCTTCCCCGGGAACTGTTTTTTCAACAGTTGGAACGATTCATCCACTTCTTTTTTATCAAACGTCGTGCCCGCTTCTTTGGCGTTCTGGTACACCAGTTCCCGGACCACTTCACTGTCGATGATTTTTGCAACCAGCATTTTTTCCTGTTCCCCGGTCAGGGGATCGGGGTTTTCGCGAACCACGCGGTTGAACTCAAAGTTGACATGGTTTGACGCGACCTCCACACCGTTGACCTGGGCGACCACATCCGGGAGGTTGAGTTTTTTTGCGGGCCCGCTGACCACGAAGGTCCTGTCCGCCAGGACTGGGTTTGCCGTCAGAAGAGCGGCCCCCAGAACCGTCCAGAAGAAAACCGCCAGAGCGCTCGGGGTGGAAGATTGTGATTTCATAGTTACCTTTTCCATAATGAGGGTTATAGAGTTTTTAAATAATCGATCAGGTGGCGGATCTCCTCGTCCGTCAATACAACCTGCTTTCCTATGATCGTCGCCATGAAACTTTCACGGGGCCCCGGCTTCCTGCCCCGGTATTCAAAAAAACGGCGGTTGATGTCCTCAACATCCGGTCCGCCTTCCTTCCAGACCCGCGCCGGGTCCTTCAGCCAGCGCGCGAGCCATTCCTCGCTGTGGCGCGCCTTCACACCCTTCAATCCCGGGCAAATGGGCTTGAATACAGTGCCGGGATTTTCGACGCGGTGGCACAGCCGGCACTTTTTTTCCTGAAACAATTGCCGGCCCGTTTCCACGTCGGCGTGGGCGGGGCTTGCCAGGACGATCAGGAGAATTATAAGCACATAGTTTATCATTAAAGGAAGTCGGGGCCTAGGGAAAGGGTCGGGCATGGGGCAGGTAAAGGGCCGAATTCTATATTATTTTCAAAGGCTAACATCTTCCCGGCCGGGTTGCAAACCGCCAATTGACTCCCCCCGGGAGGGTGTGGGACAATCCTCCCCCCATGTTCGCGACCCCGAATTCACAATCCGCTGACCGGCGCTTGCTGCGTCTTCTGCCCGGTTTCTGCCTGTTCCTCTCCGGGGCGGCAAGCCTCACCTATGAGCTGACCTGGATACGGGAGTTGACGCTGGTCTACGGCGGCACCTTGTACGCCATCTCCGCCGTTCTCTGCGCCTTCATGTCCGGACTGGCTCTGGGAGCCTGGTGCCTGTCGCGCTGGTTGAGGGGAAAGGACACCCGCGGCCTGTTCCGTCTGTACGGCTATCTGGAGGGAGCGATCGGCCTGTACGGCCTCGCCTTCCCATGGATACTCGACCTCACCACGCCGCTCTACCCGGTGTTCGTTGCCATCGCGGGTGGAAGCGATGCCGTGCTGCATCTTCTGGAATTCCTGTGGGGCGCCCTGCTGATGCTGCCCGCTACCTTTCTCATGGGTGCCACCCTGCCGGTCCTCGGCACCTGGGCCATTGGCGGCAAAGCCGATACGATCCAGGCGGAAGTCTCGTGGCTCTATGGAATGAACACCGCCGGGGCGGTTGCAGGGTGCCTGCTCACCCAGTTTCTGGCCCTGCGCTGGTTCGGTGTTTCCGGCACCACCTGGATGGCGGTGGCGACGAACGCCCTCGTCTTCCTGCTCTGCATGGTGTTCGAACCGGACACCATCCGGGGAAAATCCGCTGTTGCGGAAAAAACACCGCCACCTGCACAGGAATCCATTTCAACGGCGGCCAGCGGATTCCTGCTCGCCTTGTTCGGATTTTCAGGAATGGTGGCGCTTTCATCCGAAATTCTGTGGACGCGGGTGCTGGTCATCCCCCTGGGATCTTCCCTGTACTCTTTCGCTCTCATCCTCGCCGCGTTCCTGTTCGGAATCGCCGCGGGAAGCCTGTGCGCCCACCGGTTGTTCCGGAAGCCCTCACAGGTGCGGACCTTCCTCCTCCTGGAAGCCGGGGTGGGGATTCTGGGGTTGTTGATGATTCCGCTTCTGGACCAGGTCACGCCGCTCACCTCCTGGCTCGACGCGCGTTTTTACGACCCCGAAAACACCGCCCTGCGCACGCTCTGGCTGCGCTCCGGCCTGACGTTTCTTTTCATGTTCCCGCCCGCGTTCGTTTTCGGACTGATCTTTCCCGTCGCCAACCAGATCCAACTCGACCTGTTCGGCCAGGTGCCGACAACCCTGGGCGGCAGCTACACGGTCAACACCCTGGGCTCCATCCTGGGCACGGTGCTCACCCCTTTCGTGTTCATTCCGTTGTTCGGCATCGAGCGGTCGCTTTTCATTTTGTTCGGCGCACTGCTGTTGCTGGCCGGGTGCGCGCCGCTTCTCATTGCCACCGGCAAAAAGGAATGGAGGCTCCTCCTTCCTCCTTCCCTCCTGGCCCTGCTAACCGTGGCCTGGCTGGTGCTCGACCCCGGCGTGGCAACGCAACGGATCGGGAAAAACAACCTCACCCGGGTCGACTTCGGCACGTCCTCCGGGGATGTGAAACTGGTCGATTACCTGGAAGGGAATTTTTCCACCCTGAGCGTGGTTGAAGATACGAAGCGTAACACGCGCACCTTGTTCGTCAATGGATTCAGCACCGCCACCGTCTCGGAAAAATTCGGCGGCACCTCTTACATGCAGGCCATGGGGCTCGTCCCCGCCCTGCTCCACCCCGCCCCCAAGCGGGCTCTGGTCATGTGCTTCGGCACCGGCAACACCCTGGGAACGGTGGCCCGTTTCCCCGGCATCCAGGTGGACGCGGTCGAAATCGACCGCAATGTCCTGTCATTGGCGCACTGGTTTTCCCCCTGGAACGGCAACGTACTGGAGCGGGATAACGTCGCCTTCCACATCCAAGACGCACGGCAGTTTATCCGCTGGGACGAAGGAACCTACGATGTGATCACACTCGAGCCCATGCACCCCGCTCACGCAGGAGTCTCGGCTCTCTACTCCCTTGAGTTTTACGAGCAGGCGAAAGCCCGCCTCAAGACGGGAGGAATTTTCATGCAGTGGCTGCCCCTGCACCTTTTAAACGAAGACGACTCTCTGGCGATTCTGAAAACCTTCCGCGAAGCCTTTCCGCACACCTCGCTCTGGAACAGCTTCCTGACCCGCATCGTCCTGCTCGTCGGATCCTCCCAGCCGGTGGCGCTCGATCCTCAAAATTTTTTGAAACGGATGCAAAACAGCGCGGTGGCTCAGGCCGGGAGCGAAATCGGCGTGCGCTCTTTTCTCGATTTCCTGGATTTTTATGTCACCGATGCCGGCGCGCTCGACGGGATTCTGAAAAACCAGAGGATCATCACCGACGATCGGACACTGATCGAGCATTCGTCCGTCAACCTGCTCCCCCCTTTTCCACGCGAAACGGATGAAACTTTTCTCAACTTCCTGCTCCGCCGCATCGGCGCCTTCCCCGAAATCAAAAACCTCGACGCGGAACAATTGAAACGTCTCAAACATGAGTTCGACACCCGCACCGGCCAGCGTCTTTCGATTTTTTCACAACGTTACAGCGGACCGGGGGCGGAGGAATTCAGGAGTCGCCGGTTTATGGAAGGACTGGAAAAGGTGGCGCAGTTCCGGAATAAACACCCGGACGCCTGGATCACGCTTTCAGACCAGGGCTGGTCCGCACAGCAGGCACCGCAATAAAAAAAGGTCAGCGTTTCTTTCTGTAGGAAGGCTTGGGTTTTGTTTTGGCCTTTATCCCGGTGAACATATCCCGAATGATGTTGTAGATGAAAGCCAGGACAAACAGCAGGACCATGAGCACGATAAAATAGAACACGGTTCCAAAAAAAGCCTGGGGCCCCTCCCCCTTTTCAAAACCGAATACCGCGTCCACCTTGCTTTTAAAAAAGTGAAATTTTTCAGAAACCCAGTTGGAAATCCGGTCCCAGGTATCGGTGATCCTGTCCGTGAATCCCGTGAGTTTCTGTTTCGCGTTCTGGGAAGACTGAGCCGTTTCCCCCGCGGTATCGCGCTCGGAGCCCTGCTCCGCCGCCTGTGCGACTGAATACAACTCTTCCCCCCAGGCGGGTGCGGCCAGCGTCCCTTCGGCATGAAGGGCAGGGAACAGAAAGGTTCCGATCAAAATAAACAATATCAGGAAGCTTGAATTTCGATTCAATGAAACCTCCACACTATAAACATACCGTTACATTATAATATCTTGAATTCGGGAAAAGGTTTCAGATTTTTTTAAGCTCTCTTTCTGTTCTTCGGACAGACCGTTGCCAAAAATATCCAGGTATCCCAGGCGGGTGAGTGTCATCGACCCGGCCAGAGCTTCCGCCCCTTCGGCCCCGATCCGGTTTTGAGCCAGATCCAGACGCTCCAGTTCAGACAGGTAAAGCGATTCCCCCACCGCGCGCGCGCCCTCGGCCCCGACCTTGTTTTTCCACAGATTCAGGCTTTTGAGATGCGAAAAATTGGCCGATCCCGCGATCAACTTCATCCCCTCGTCGCCAATCGCGTTGCGATGCAGGTGGAGAACCTCCAGTTTGTTCAGCACCCGGGATTCCGCCAGTGAACGCACGCCGGCGTCCGTGATCTCATTGCGTTCCAGGTTGAGCTCGCGGACATCGCGCAGGTCCTCGAGTGCGGCGATGTACGCCAGACCCTCGTCGCCGATGTATTTGATATGGAGATCGAGCACGGTTCCATCCGCGCTCAAGCATTGCTTGGCCAGTTCTTCTACAGGCAGGTCGTTAAACGGTTGGTTCATGAGTCACCCTTTTCTCCTGGGTTGTTTTTTTTCGATTTTTTCCAAACGGTCGCGGAAGGATTTATTTTCCCGGACGACGCTGTCCAGTTCCTCGCGGAGTTCTTTCAATTCCACCGGTTTTTTAGCGGATGCGAGAAGCGCCTGCGCCGCATCCTCCGCCCGCCGGCACAACCGGCCATCGGCTTCGTTGGCGGACACCTCGCGCAGGACAGCAAGCGCCGGCAATTCGCCCAGGGTCTGCATCGCCTGGATGGCCCAGAGTTTACCGCGGAACACCGCCGCGGGCGTGCCGCGCGTTTCCCTGGCAAAGCGGCGGAAACAATCAAGCGCCTCGGCTTTCAACGCATCGTGATGTTTCGCCAGCCGCGCCATGGCCATCATGGCGGCTCCCCGGCTCATGCGCGGAGCGCCGTATTCCGCCTGCGCCACCAGCGCCGGCCAGACCGTGGGGTCGTCCAGCGCACCGAGCGCGTTCAGCACCGCCGTCTGCGCCATGTCGTTGTGAGACGGCTTCTCAAGTCCGCCTTCGAGAAAAAACCGCAGTTCGGCATCCTTCATTTTCCCCAGCGACCGGTAAGCCTCCGCTTCCACGCGGTAAGACGCATCGTCAGTCGCCGCCTTCAGCGCCTTGACGACGCGGGCATCGCCACGAAACTCGCCCAACGCCCGCACAATGCCATGGCGGGCTTTCGGTCCCGCATTCTTCAAGGCACGCAGGAGTCCGTCGCGCGCGGCGTCGCCGCCGATTTTCGCCAGCGCCCGGGCGATCCGGCTGGCGGCACCCCAGAATGTTTCCCTGCGCAATTGCTCGGACAACGCCTTCACATCCTCGCTCGACGAGTTCCGGGTCAACACGCCGGCGGCCTCGATCCGGCCGATGGGGTTGGGGTCGCGCTTCAACTGTTCGCGCAGCATGGGACGCGGCGCTTCAACCTTGACCTTTTTGCAGGGGCAGGTGTATTCGGGGTCCAGACTCATGAACAATGGTTTGCGCTTGAGGCGGAAATAAAAACGCTCCTCTTTCTTGCGAATGCGAACGCGCACCGTCTCTTCACCACGCGGGTACACAATGCCGACATCCAGGTCCAGGTCGAAAAGAAACTCCTGCCCCTTGACGTCGCTTTTCTGGGTCTGGCGGATTTCCACCGTGGCCATTTTCTCCGCGTTATCCCAGGAAAACTTGACATCCAGCGTGGGGTAACCGCCGCGTTCGATCCACTGCGCTTTCCAGTCGTCGTGATTGCGGTGCGTGACCTCCTCCAGGCAGCGGAACAGGTCCACCGTTTCGACCAGTGCGAATTCGTGCCGGTTCATGTACCGTGACAGCGCCTGGCGGAACGCGGGCTCCGTAACGCGCGCGATCAGGTGGTGCAGGCGCACCGCGCCACCGGGGTACAGGTGCGCGTCGAACAGGTCGATGGGTTCCTTGTACACATTGGTGACGATCGCCCGGCGGTACCTCGCGTCTTCATCAAAATACGTTTCCGCATCCTCAAGCAACTGGTAACGGAACTCTTCCTCCCCTTTCGATTCCCGGGTGTAGAGCGCGTCGAAGTAGGTGGCGAACGATTCATGGAGCCAGGCGTGCGCCCAGGTCTTCGCCGTCAGCACGTTGCCGAACCAGGTGTGCGCCGCCTCGTGGGCGACGAGGCCGTTGGAATCGATGTCGAGCGCGGCGCGGTCGTCGTGCAGCGTCAGGTCGGTCTGGGTGGTGACGGTAAAGTTTTCCATGCCGCCGAAGATAAATTCCGGCACGGCGATCTGCGTGTAATGCGGGTATGGATAACGGTAGCCGGTATAGTCCGAGAAAAATTTCAGCATTTTGCCGGTATCGCGGAAGGCGTTCTGCCCCTCTTTCTCCCGGCCGGGTTGAACGTACCAGACAATCTCCACCCCGCCCTGCTTTTTGCGATGTTCGGAAAACTCCCCGGCGACAATCGAAAACAGATAGGTGGAATAGGGTTTTTCCATTTTGTAATGAAAAAACGATTCCTTCGGCGTCATTTTCTTTTTGAGCAGCTTTCCGTTGGAGAGGCCGAACATCTTCGGCGGCAGGTGCAGCAGGGCTTCCGTCGTCTGTTTGTAATTGGGCTGGTCGAAACAGGGGAAGTAGTAGCGGGAATCCTCATCCTGCCCCTGTGTCCAGACCGTGCGAAAACGGTCCGGGTAGTGTTCATCCGGCGCGGTGAAATAGATTCCGGCGACAGGCCGCGTTACCGAGTGCTCCACTTCAAGAGAAAGGGTCTCGCCTTCCTTCAGGGGGCGGGCGAACTCGATCAACAGGTGGCGTCCGGTGTTGTCCCATTCGATTTTACGGCTGCCGGAGCGGACGCGGGCGATCTCCAGATTCATGGCATCGAGCCGGATTTCCTTCACCGAACCGCCCCGGACCTCGATTTCGTACGTGGTGGTTCCCCAGACCCGGCAGGTGTCCCAGTCGAAATGCAGCTCCAGCCTGAGATGGCGCGGGTGGACCTCGGTGTCCGGCGCGTAATGGCGCCGGGCGTCGGCTCCGGCAAACGATTTTCGGTCGAGGAGCCCCCAGTGCTCGGAATGGCCCTCATGGTAATGGAATTTGCAAATACGTGTGGTCGTCACAGGCCCCTATTACTTTGTGGTCAGGAAGTGTAAAATAAAGAGATCATTGTAGCGGCCACCCGTTCAAAGTCAACCAGCCCCCGCCTTCCCGGCGGGAACCTTCAAGAGTATGGCGGAAACCACACTGCAGGGATACGATCCGGAAGTCCTGGCCCGCATCGCCGCGCTCAAGATCCACGCGTCGCGTCTGGTCGAGGGCATCCTGTCCGGTCAGCACAAAAGCCCGCACAAGGGGTCGAGCGTCGAATTCGCGGAATACAAGGATTACACGCCGGGAGACGATATCCGCCACATCGACTGGAAGGTGGTCGCCAAAACCGATAAATACCACGTCAAGCAGTTCGAACAGTCGACCAACCTGAAATGCCATATCCTGCTCGACGCCAGCGGCTCCATGGCCTACCGGTCGCCGCTCAAAAAATCCACCGCCATGGCCAAGGACGAGTACGCCAAAACCCTGGTGGCGGCCCTGTCGTACCTCCTGCTCAGGCAATACGACGCCGCAGGATTGATCACGTTCAATGACCGGCTGGTCGACCACATTCCGCCGCGTTCCAAACCGTCGCACCTGCAACCCATCCTGTACAGCCTCAGCCGGACGGAGTTCACCGGCGAGACGCAGATCCGCCGGACCGTCGAGGAGTTGATCGAAATCCTGCCCCGGCGCGGCATGGTGGTGGTCGTGTCCGACCTGCTGACGCGCGACGACAATGTGCTCAAAACCCTCAACCTGGTTTCGTCCAAGGGACTGGAGGTGATCCTGTTTCACATCCTGCACCCGGATGAGGTCGAATTTCCGTTTGAAGGCGATATCGTGTTCGAATCACTGGAAGACGACCCGCCCGTGGGCCTGGACCCGCATGACATCCGAAAGCAGTACCAAAAACTGATTCAGGAATTGATCGAACATTACTGGCAGCACTGCCCCTCGATGGGAATCGATTACCAGTTCATGCAGACCGACGCCCCTCTCGACCAGGCGCTGCGTTATTTCCTGTTGCGCCGGCGGAGCCTACTGAAAAAATGACACTCAACTTTATCAATCCGGTTTACCTGTGGGGCTTCCTCGGGCTGTCGCTTCCGCTGTTGATCCACCTGTTGACCCGGCGACAGCAGACGCGCATCCGTTTTTCCGCCGTGCACCTGCTCGAACAGGCGCAGAAGCGTTCCGTCCGCCGCTCGCAGCCGAACAAGCTGCTGCTGCTTTTGCTCCGCTGCCTGGCGCTGGCCTGTCTGTGCCTGGCGCTGGCCAATCCATTGTTCTCCTTTGCCGACCAGAACGCGCTGCTGCCGTCACAGCCCACGTCCACGGTGCTCATTCTGGACGACTCGTACAGCATGCGCGCCGGCGGCGGCGAATCGTCCCTGTTTCAACAAGCGCGGGAAACCCTGGCAGCGCTGGTCACGAGCGCGCCCTCCAACCAGCATTTCAGTCTGGTCCTGGCCGCCGACCCGCCACGCGCCCTGAGCGGATGGAACGATGACCGCGAACAACTGGCCAAAACCCTGCGCGCTTCCCAGGCCAGTTTCCAGACCACTGGCATCGGGCAGGCGTTCGAGACCGCGGTCGATCTTCTGGCGGACGCCCCGTCCACGCAAAAAAGAATCCTGCTTTTGACCGATCTGGATGAAAACGGCTGGCGGGCCGACGAGTTTCCCTCGATGGAGGGACAGGGAGCCAGCGTTCGCATCCTGGATTTTTCCGGACAACAGGCGTCCCCCAACCAGGCGGCGGTGGAATCGGTCCAGGTCAGTCAGGAGTTCCTGACCCACAGCCGGATGATCCGCGTCCGTTACCGGGTCAAAAACCTGCAGGCCGGCCGGGCGCTGAACGGACTGACGGCGTCGCTCTGGATCGACGGCAAACAACAGGCGCAGGAAACACTGGCCCTGGGTCCGGGCGCGTCCCTGGAAAAGGAATTCACCTTTCCCCATCTGGGCAAGGACCGGTTGAACGGCTATGTGAAACTGGCGGCGGACGGACTGCTGGAAGACAACCGCCGGTTTTTCACCTACCAGCCCGACCAGCGCCTGCGGATCCTGCTGGTGGACGGCGACCCGCGCGGCGTCTCCCATCAAAACGAAATATTTTACATCGAACGGGCGATGAACCCGTTCTCGCGTTCCGTGTCGGATATCGAACCGGTGGTCTCCACTCCCGCCGAGTTGCCGAATCGTGACCTGTCCCGTTTCTCCGCCCTGGTCCTGTGCAATGTGCGGACACTGCCGTTCGGTTATGAGGAGCAAATCGAACGCTTCGTTTCCCAGGGCGGCGCCCTGCTGGTCACGCTGGGCGATCAGGTGGACGTCAAGGCGTACAACGAAAAACTGGGCGGCCTCCTGCCGGTAACGCTCCGCACCCTCAACCAGGTGAACGAAACCGAAACGCCCTTCCGCCTCAAGGCGGCTACGGAAGGGCACCCCGCGTTGTCCGTTTTCTCGGGGAAAATGCTCGCGGAAATGGAGCACGTCCGCATTCATTCGTTTTTCAGTGTCGAAGCCAAGCCGGACCGCTCCTTCCTCGTCCCCATGCAGCTCACCAATGAAGCCCCGCTGCTGGTCGAATCGGACTTTGGCAAGGGGAAGGTCCTGCTGTACACCACCAGCATCGACCGCGACTGGAACAACTTCCCGATCCAGCCCATGTTCCTTCCCTGGGTCCAGCGCTGGGTCAAATACATGTCGCAATCCCTCGACACCATCACCCGGCGGGACCTGAATGTTCTCGAAGCGATCGAACTCGGTGAAATCGACGGCGACTGGTGGGTGGAATCGCCTGACGGGCAGGTGTCCCGCATTGCCCCCCAGGAAGACGGTGTCCCGGTGTTCAGCGAGTCGCGCATCCCCGGGGTGTACGCGCTGTTCACCACCCCGGCGCAGGCCGGCAGCGAAGACAACAAGGCAAACCCCGCCGGGTTGAAACTGCCTCCGAACGCCCATCCCGCCGGCGGCTTCACGGTCAACGTGGACACGCGGGAATCGATTCCGGACAAGATCGGAGAAGCGGCGGTACACGATATTCTTCGCGGGGCTCCGGTGGAAATCTCGCGGCAGACGGAAACCCTCCAGACCGTGAAAACGGATGGCGGGTTTTCCATGGTGATGCCGTTTCTTCTCGCCATGGCGGTGATGATGTGTGCCGAGGGATGGCTCGTCCGAAAGGAATAAAGCATATTCCACTCGCCGTTTCCTTTGCTATACTGAATCCGGCTCCCTTAAATCCCGTTTCCTTCTTCGATAGGAATCCCGTGCACAAACGCATCCTGTACAGTCTGGCGACCTCGCTCCTGCTCCTCTTGTGCCTGGCCTCGACCGGCCTGTCCGCGCCACAAAAACAGGAGCAGCAAGAGCTCCTCGGCCTGGTTTCAGGCGGCAGCGGCCAACTGGACCTGACCCGCGCCCTGCTTTTGATCTCGCGCGACTGGGACCCTGCGGTCGACGCCGCATCGTTCCGGAACAAACTGGACACGCTGACCGCAACCGTGCGCGAGAAACTGAAAGGCCACACCGCTGCTGCGGAAATCGTGCGGATTCTTGCAGACTCCATTCACAAGGACGGTGGTTATGGATTCACCGACATGGTGGACCCGCAGGGCATTCCGCTGAATCCGGCGGAGCTGTTCATGCACGGCCTGCTGCAATCCCGGCGCGGCTACTGCATGAACCTGTCGCTGCTGTACCTGATCGTGGGCGACCGCTTGAACCTGCCGCTCCATGGCGTCGCGCTCCCCAACCATTTTTTCGTGCGCTACGACGACGGGAAATACCGCGCCAACATCGAGGCGACGCAGGACGGGGCCACCTTTCCCGACAGTTTTTACCGGGAGCGCTTTTTACAGGACTTCAGCGGCGATCCCTCGTATTTCCTCGCCAATCTGGATAAGAAGCAAACGCTCGGCGCCTATTTCAACAACGTCGGCATGGTGATGTTCCGCGCCCGCCGGGCGGACGACGCGGTGTTTTACCTGGAACAGTCGACGGCCCTCAACCCGAAAGCCCTCGACGCCCTCAACAACCTGGCCAATCTCTATTCAGAACAGAAACAATACGACCGCGCGGTGAGCCTCTACCGGAAGGCGCTGGAAACGGATTCGAACAACTGGCAGACCTATTTCAATCTCGGCATCGCCCTGGCCGAAGCCGGCAAGGAAGACGACGCGATCACGGCGTTCACGCAGGCGGCGCAGATCAACCCCCTGCACGCGCCTTCGCACAACGTGCTCGCCCGGCTTTACATGGAAAAAGAAAAGTGGACCCGCGCCCTGATCCATCTCAAAAAGCTGGTGGAACTCGAACCGCAGAACCCCGGTCACCGGTTACGCGTCGGCCACGCCTACCTGCGGATGGACCAGCCGGCGCTCGCGCTGGAATGGCTTCAGGAAACCCAGCGCCTGTTTCCCCTCAATCTCGATATCAACGAACTGATGGCGGAAGCCCATTACCGGTTGAAACAATACCCAGCGGCCATCACGCAGCTGGAATTTATCATTGAACGGTCCCCGCAAATGCTGCACGCGCACGTCCAACTCGGCTGGATCCTGTTCCTGCAGGATAAAATCGGCGCGGCCATCGAACACACAAAGCGCGGACTGTCGGATGAAAAAAGCGACGACCGAATGAAAGCCCTGGCCCAGATGAACCTGGGGCTGTACTCGCTGGTAGAAGGAAAAACAGAAGAGGCGGAAGCGTGGTACGGGAAAGTGCTCGCGCTGAAGGAAGCGGGCCTGACGGATGCCATGACCCAGGACCTGATCGAAGCCGCCGGCCGGTTTCAAAATCGTCCGGAAATTTCGTTTTTCACCGGATGGATTTTTTCCGAGAGCGGCACCCCGGACAAGGCCCTGCCCTATCTCATGGAGTACCTCAACAAGCAGTCGCAGGGCCCGCTGGCGGACCGGGCGCGGCAAATGATCAAGCAAGCGGAGCAACACGCGCCCCTGCCAAAAGAAAATCCCGCCAGGGAAAAACCGGAGGAAAAACCGCCGGAGGACATGGCCTTCGTCCCTTCCGGCTTTTTCATCATGGGCTCCGACCACCACGGGGAAGACGAGAACCCCCGGCACAAGGTGTTCCTCGATGCGTTTTACATCGACAAAACCGAGGTGAGCAACCAGGACTTCGCCGACTTCATGAATTCACTGACCGACCCGGACGCCATCAAAAGTTTTTACAAAATCCAGAAGGCGTCGACATTGTTCTACGATGGCAATGGATTCAAACCCCTCACCGGCAGCGGCAACTACCCCGCCAATTCGATCACCTGGTACGGCGCGAAGGCTTACTGCGAGTCCCAAGGCAAGCGCCTGCCCCGGGAAGCGGAATGGGAAAAGGCCGCGCGGGGCGAGGAAGGCCTGACCTACCCCTGGGGCAACGAACAACCGACCCCGGAGCGCGCCCGCTATTTCCAGACCTGGACGGAAGAAAACCACTTCCGGGTAATGGTCCCGGTCGACTCCATGCCCGAAGGCCGCAGCCCCTATGGCGCGTACCACATGCTGGGCAACGTCAAAGAATGGGTGGACGATTGGTTTGATCGCGAGTATTATAAGGACGAAAATCACAAACTAAATCCCCAAGGACCCATCGGTGGAGAGTTCCGGGTGTTGCGCGGCGGGTCCTGGCGGGACCTCCGCTCGGTCCTGTACTCTTCCTTTCGTAACAACGGCCTCCCCGAAAGCGGTATGGACGATTACGGATTCCGGTGCGCGAAAAGCGTGGGGCCGGTCACGGAGCCGGGACGCCTGGCCATGCGGGAAGACGGAGCGTTGCGGCGTTGAAATTTTTGAATGTGTTTTTTTGGGGTGGGGAAACAGAACAAGCAAATCCTGCCAGACCAGTCACGGGCCTCTTTAACAACCGGATTCGGCCCATCCCCGTTGAGACAGGTAACACTGAATGATCGGCGCGATTGAAATTCTGATTATTCTGATTATTTTCGGAATCATCTACGGCAAGGATGCCATCGACAAAACCTACCGCAAACGGCCGGACGAAGGCGTTGTCGAAAGCCTGGCGGTGGACGTCAAGGAATATTACAAGGAAAACCCGCGCCGCCTGTTTTACATCGTTCTGGGAGTCCTCGGCGGCCTGTCCTTCATCGTCACCCTCTTCTACTACTTTCTGACCCAGACCGACCTCCGCCAGATGATCGGCCTGGAGTGAAAAAGTTAAATACATTAGTTATTTACGAATATCAATGATATCAAAGATTTTAAATTTAAATCACTATACTGCTCCCCTAGAAAAATCACCAATCTGTTTTAGCATTAGGTAACTAATCAAATTGGTTTGAAAAACCAAATCCTCCCTGCTCTTTTTACTTTTCCAGTTTTTATTTTTTACGATTTGATCTATTTGGGAATCCCGAATAGAATAATAAAAATCATCATGCTTAATGAGTATCATTGGGGGCCCCATGAGTCTGAACATTACCCAAGCCCAACAAGCTCTAGAAAATTTATTCGCACAATTTGAAGAAAAAACTACACTTTGGAATGAGGCTCAGGTCAGATTTAAATTTATAGATCGTTTCTTAAAAGATTGTTTAGGTTGGCCAATTGAAGAGATTCAAGTTGAAGAATTTGAAGATGGGAAATTTTCTGATTACGAATTGGGAAAGCCTCGGTCAGTAATATGGGAGGCCAAGAAAGAAGGAGCCTACTTTTCATTGCCCGTAAATCCTCAAAAGAACTTAATTCAGGACTTACAATCGATTTTCACGTTGGACAAATATTGCCAAAAAGCAATAAAACAAGTTTTAAGTTATTGTAATAAAAGGGGAGTTCAATTTGCGGTTATTTGTAATGGGACCCAAATAATAGCATTTATTGCAAACAGAGTGGATGGAGTTCCGCCTATTAATGGCAATGCCTTTGTAATTAATGGACATGAACAATTAAAAAGAAGTTTTCCAATTGTTTGGCAAAACCTTTCCAGAGATGGAATATATGAAAAAACTCTTATCAATACCCTTGTAATTGGAAATGATCGAGCCATCCCTCCTAAACCCTCATCAAAACTAACCAAGTACCCCGCATACAGATATAAAAGCGATATCCAACAGGATTTGGCGACATTAAGTGAATTATTAATTGAGGATATTATTCTTTCCACAAAAGAAATTGAAAGACAATTTTATGAAGAATGCTATTGTCCCGCGGGAGCTTTATCTCGTGACGCCTTGCTCAGCAAAAGCATTTTACAAGCAAGATATGCCTTGCTATTTAAAGATGGCTTAGAACCAACCCCAACTGCGCCAATCACCAATAAGAAAGGGGACATTTCTCTTACCCAAGAAGTAATCACAGAAGCTATCGCAAAAAGGCCAATTGTATTATTGGGAGATGTTGGAGTAGGAAAAACATCCTTTTTGAAATACTTACAATATGTTTCTGCAGCTGAGGAATTCAGCAAATCTTTATATATCTATATAGACTTAGGCTCCCAAGCGTCTCTAGAGGCCAACTTAAAAAATTTTATTTTAGCGGAAATCAGAAATCAATTATTGGACGTTTACAACATTGATGTTAACAAGGCTGATTTTGTGAGAGGGATTTACAACTTGGATTTATTGCAATTTGATAACTCACTTGATGGAGAACTAAAAACCTCGAGACCAGAGTTGTATGAGGAAAGAAAAAGGGCCTTTCTGGACAAAAAAATTCAAGACCCTGTCGGACACATCAAAAAATCCATTGAACATATATCAAAAGGACAAAAAAGGCAGGTTTTAATTGTCATAGATAATGCTGACCAACGGACAATAGAAATCCAACAAGATGCTTTTATTACGGCAAATGAATTTTCAAAAAATTGGCGCGCCTTAGTCTTTATTCCAATTCGCCCCCAAACATTTCACCACTCTAAAGAAGCCGGAACTTTTTCCGCATACCCCCATAAACTTTTTACTATAAGCCCGCCAAGACCTGATTTGGTTGTAAAGAAAAGGTTGGATTTCGCTTTAAAGGTGACAGAAGGAAAATTACCCATTGAAAAATTAGAGGGGGTAAATTTAAACTTTCAGACAATGGCGCTTTTTTTGAAGGCTGTAAAATTTTCCCTTGAACAGAATCGAGAAATAACGGAATTATTATCTAATATTTCAGGGGGAAATATCAGATCAATTATAGAGTTTGTCAAAAAGTTCATTGGAAATCCAAATGTTAATGCCCAAAAAATTGTTGGAATAATGGAGTCCCAATCGAGCTATCTAATCCCACTTCATGAATTTTCAAAAGCAGCAATTTTGGGCGAATACTCCCACTACAGCAATGAAACTTCATTAGCGTTCAATTTATTTCAAACAGGATTTCCTGACAAAAACGAACATTTCTTGAATTCCATTATTATTTCATTTTTAAACTGGGAAGGCCCACACCGTATTAAAGAAGGATTTGTTCCCGGGACAGCAATTATCGATGAAATACAATCTTATGGATTCATGCCTCAGCAAATTCAAGAATCATTAAGAAAATTAACCAATAAAAAGCTAGTCGAAACATCAGAGCGAATCACCTTCAAAGAAGATATTTGCGGGCTTATTGGTGATCTACCTGAATACTTTAGAGCTACAACATCTGGACTTTATCATGTCCTTCGATGGAGCGGGCAATTTGTATATTTAGATGCTATGGTTTTTGACACACCAATTTATGACAAAAAAACCATGGATTATATTTTACCAAAACTTGAAAGTTTTGAACTAAATGATCGACTAGACAGGGTAAAAGCTTTTAGATCATATTTAACCAAGATTTGGAATGAATCCCACATTAGACCATCATATTACAATTGGTTAGATTGCGTCACATTAGGTGAAGAGAATATTAAAATAATAGAGAAAATTAGCATTCGATTTAATGACCAAAACTAGCTTTATTAATAAAGAATAAAAAAGCTTAGCACATTTCCATTTCCACAAAGGCTTTTCATTTTGGCTGGCCCCACCCAAACAAAACCCGAAGTCTATATATTCGACCTTCTTGAAATAAGGTTCCAAAGGGATATGCCTAAATATTGGAAATGATATTAAAAAACTAGACAAGAGGCGTACTAAACACTCCCAATCAGTAATTAAACCCGTTGTCGCGCACGTGCGTCGCCGGGTCGCCGCCTTTCAGCATTTTGCCGCCGACGATCTCCCCGATGTACAGGACGTGATCCCCCACGCCCGCCTGATCGGCCAGTTCGCATTCCAGATAGCTCACCGCGTCGTTCAGGATGCGCGCGCCGCCGATGCCCTCGGAAGTTTTGAGTCCGTCAAAAACGGATTTGCCGGGTTCGGGCGTCTTGAAAAAATGTTTCATCAGTTCCTTGTTTTCCTTGCCCAGCACGTTGATGATAAACGCGCCCGA
>JAGQJZ010000059.1 GCA_020430445.1 Nitrospina sp. | reverse complement strand
AAAGCGCGGGTCGCGGGACCGCTCAGGCGGATGACGTGGAGCGCGCCTTCCCCCGGCGGGGTGGCGATGGCGGCGATAGTGTCCTGCATGGTGACCGTGTGTGGTTGGTGGATGCGGCTTCGATTGCTTCAACGCGCCATCATACGCATTCCACCCGGGACCGGCAACTCCTTGCGGTCCTTGCGGACGGCTAACCTCTTGGCCTCACAAATTTCCTCAAAAAATTTTCTGCAGAATCAGGTAGGGTTTTCGCTGGCCCCACCGCCAGGTGGCCGTGCGCCAGCACCCCTCCCCCTTGTAAAGGGGCTGGGGGGATTCTTCCCTATACGCCGCGTTTGCCGAGGGTGGCCATTTCCTTCAGCCATTTCATGCGCTTCCTGTCCGATGGGGCATCGATGTTGCCGATGAGGCTTTCGTACACCGGTTTGATGCCGGACATTTTGAGGATGTTGCGCTCCAGGCTTTTGAGGCTGTGCGCGCCGAAGAACCAGCGGTAGATGAACGCCGGCATGCCCATGGTGATCACCACCCGCGCCGTTTTGCCCGTAAGCAGGCCGCGCGGCATGCGTTTTTCCTCAATTGTGCCGATGGCGAAACCGTAACGGAACGTCTGCTCGAGGAACCCCTTCATCAGCGCCGGCATGGTGCCGAGCCAGAGCGGGTAGATGACGACGATGTGATCCGCCCAGGCGATGGCTTCCTGGCTGTCGACGATGCCCGGCGGCGGGTCGCCGTGTTCGAATTCTTCCCTTGTGCGCAGGAGGGGGAAGTCGAGGTTGGCGACGTCGATGCGTTTGACCGCGTGGCCGCCGTTTTTAGCGCCTTCGATGTAGGCCATCTCCAGCGCGTGGCAGAAACGGTTGTTCGCCGGATCCGGATGCCCCTGAATGATGGTGATGCGTTTGGGCATGTCTTAAGCCCCTTTCGGCAAAGAGGCTATTGGATATGGATAAAAAAAATACCAATTTTGAAAAAGCAAAAAAACTTCTTCAACCCCTTTGGGGCCGTTTTTTTGAGGAGGTTTTTCTTATATCCTTTTTTAGACAAAGTTCTTTTTCACTATTTCCATTTAATTCGGGGGCCAAAGTATTAATATAACCCCTGTTAACCAAAATAAATTGCTTTCCAATTTCCAATTTTTTACTTTCTTCAGCAGACAAGCTTTTCATAAGGCTCCCTTTCCCCTTTAAAATTTAGGGCTTATTGGGTTCTCTGTAATAGTTTCGGACAAAATGGGGGTTTAAATCCAGTGAAAAGTAATGTTTCCTATTTATCCAAACAAACCCATCACCTTTAGAAATTAATGCAACATCTGCCAATCCTCCGACAGTTTCTTTCTCAGCAGAAACCCTCTTTTTTAAAGAGGCTAAGTTTACTAATGCTTCTGCCATATTTGCCAAATCTTCCTTAGGAAGGACACTTACCGTATTTACTATTTTTGAAGAGTTGTATTTTTGCCTAAACCTTTTGAAAGACTCATCAAATTTGGAAATTGATTCTTCAATAATGCTTTCCGAAAGTGTTTGAATTTTTTTCTTACCGTGTTGGTTTTTTATTTCACTGATGATTTTATTTGAAAAATCTTTAAGTAAATTATTGATGGCGACATTCAAAAATGGTTCGACATTTGCCGAGTCTATTCCCTCTAGAAATAAAACAACCACATCACTCTGCGCATATGCGCCGATGAAGCCCCTGTTGGAGTTATCAATTTTTTCCTCCTGACCACTTTCAAATAGCAATTTATCATTTAAAATCCCAATGAATTTCAAATCAATACAGGAAGGAAAAAGCTGAATATCACCAAATCCAGCAATAACCACGCCAGTGTAAAAACTGCTAAAATTTGACCGAATAACAATTAACTTTATAAGGCTCAGGATTTTGCTTTTTGCGGTTTTGTCAAATTCAAAATCCTCAAAAACTGCTTTAAAGGCGTCTTCATAAAGACTCATGTATTGATCAAAAACTTTACTAACATCATCAGAATTAAAATTTCCGATTGGCTTGGCTTTTTTTGCATGAGAAATCCATGAAGCCAGATATTGACTTAACTCATTATTGTCCTTTGGGTTAACCTCTTCAATATAGGTCTTCAATTTTTCTAAACCACTAATAATGAGTTCAAAAAAAAATAGCGCCTTATCAATTTTGCTGAAATTTAGCGTGTCAACTAAGTAATTCGAAAAATCTTTAGAATATTCCTTGATGGTTGAAAATGACTTTTCACCTAAATAACTGCGATAATCTTTAATAATTGTTGCCCAAGGGACCCCCATGAAAGAGGAGTTTTGGTAGATCATTATCCCAACAGGGTTGTATTTTGATAATGTAAAAATTTTATTCTCAGTATTATAAACTCTATCACCTACGGTAGCCGCACTATCGGCAGCAATGGCAATTGCTGATCTATTCATTATCAATACTTCTGCTGTCATAGAAAATTTCCCCTTACTTGCAATAGAATGGCCCAAGATTTCGGCTTGGTGATTTTATCATTGGGCTATAAAATTGTAAATTCTTCTTAAATGATTTAGCTAAATTGCAATTTTTACAAAGTGTTTATTGTTAAAAAAAGGGAAAAAGTGGAGAGAGTTTTTTCTTTTAAATTTAAACCTTAGTGTTTTAAGGAGTGATTCCTTCCACGCGGATGATTCTGCAGAAAAACCCATCGAAGTTATTTTGCGCGGCAAGACGCTGGCCGTGCGCCAGCACTAGTCTTTGGCGATCTTGTAAATGTAGTACTGCTGGGAGATGGTGAGGACGTTGTTGACGATCCAGTAGATGACGAGCCCGGCGGGGAAGGTGATGAAGAGGAAGGTGAAGACGATCGGCATGGCCATCATGATTTTCGCCTGCATGGGGTCCATGGCGGTCGGGGTCATTTTCTGCTGCAGGATCATCGTCGCGCCCATGATGACGGGGGTGACGAAGTACGGGTCCTTTTCGGACAGGTCGGTGATCCACAGCATGAACGGCGCGCCGCGCAGTTCGATTGAGAAAAACAACGCGTGGTACAGCGCGATGAACACGGGAATCTGCAGCAGCATGGGCAGGCACCCGCCCATGGGGCTGACGTCGTGCTTGCGGTAGAGGTCCATCATCTCCTGCGTCATCTTCTGCCGGTCGTCCTTGTGCCGTTCCTGGATGATCTTCACGTACGGCTGGACTTTCTGCATGCCCTTCATCGACTTGAAGCTCTTGTGCGTGAGCGGGAAGAACAGCAGCTTGATGACGAACGTGAGGAAGATGATCGACCAGCCGTAATTGTGGGTGAGGCCGTAGAAGAAGTTCAGCGCTTTCAGGATCGGTTTCACCAGGAAGGCGAACTTGTTGCCGAACCAGCCGTAGTCGATCAGCCGCACCAGCTTGTGGTCCGCGCCTTCCAGCACCTGCAACTCCTTGGTGCCGACGTACACGAGAAAACTGCCCGACGCGCTGGACTGCACCGAGTCCATGCTCAACCCGACGTAGACCCCCTCCTCGCCGATCTTTTGCACCAGCGCGTTCTTGATGCCGGAGTCCGGCACCATTGCCGAAGCGAAATATTTGTTCTGGAATCCCGTCCACATCAGGTCGCCGGAGAAGGTGACCGGTTTTGGGCCGAGGTCGTCCGGCAGGGTTTCCACGCGCTCGTTGTTGACGAAGGTCGTGGGGCCGGAGAAGATGATGTAGTCCGCCTGCGAGACCTTGGCGCCGCCGAGACCCGGTCCCCACAGCACGGAGTACTGCAGGTTCTGCTTGGCGAAGGGCGCGCCGTCGACCTTGTTTTCGACCTTGAACAGCGGCTGGCCGTGCTCGAAGGTGTAGGTGCGCTCGACTGTGAGTCCCGTGGGGTGTTTCAGTTCGAAGCGGACGCTGACCTTTTTGTTGGACGCATCGACGACCAACTGGTCCGGTGCGTCGGTGCTGAAAACCGAGTCGATCAGGGCGTGGTCCATCGCCGCGTTGCCGGTGTGGAGCGTCATCGGGTAGAGCTGACCCTCCTCGTGCAGCACCAGTTCCACCGCTTCACCCTGCATGCTTTTCAGGTGGCGGCTTTGGACGGAGGTGATGACCCCGCCGCGGTTCGACAGGTAATAAGTGAGGTCGCCGCTGTCGATTTCGATGGTGCGCTCCGGAACGGCCGGAACGGTCGCGGGCGTGGCAGCCTGCGCCGCGTTTTCGCCTTCGGCAGCCGCGCTTTCCATTGCCGTGGTGCCTTCCATTTCAGGGAGGGCTTCTTCAGCGGTGGCCGAAGGTTTTTCCATCAGGTCTTCGAGCGAGGCCTGGGGCTGCTGTGTTTTGGATTTTTGGGCGGACTTTTCTTTACCGGCCGAGGGGACGGCGCCTTCCTGTTTTGCCGCCTGTTCCTGTTGTTGCCGGGCGGCCTGCATCGGCGGGGTGGGCTGGAAGATGGACATCAGCCATCCCCACAGCACAAAAACCGCGAGCGAAAGAACACAGGCAATGAGCAATCGGTTTTCCAAGCGCAGGTCTCCCGGTCAGTTCACTGGATCGTATCCGCCCCGGTGGAACGGATGACATTTGAGAAGCCGGAGGAAGATGCGCGGAACCGCACGCCAGACGGGCAGATGATCGAGCGCGTCCAGGGCATACTGGGAACAGGTGGGGGCGAACCGGCAGGACGGATGCGTGAACGGGGAGATGAAGTAGCGGTATCCCCGTACCGCGGATTTTAAAACGGAATTCAGCATAATGTTGGACCGGAAGGTTCCGGCACTTATCGCGCGTCCTTTAAATGGGTCAAAAGAGTCTGTTCCACCACCCTGAGCGGCGCGTCCACCAGGGGTTTTCCGGAGACCACCACCACATCCGTCCCCAGGCGGAAGCACTGCTTGTTCAGGCGGAACACTTCGCGGATCTTGCGTTTGGCGCGGTTGCGCTCGACGGCGTTGCCCACCTTTTTCGAAGCGATGATGCCCAGCCGTGTCGATTGGGTTCCGTTGGGGAGAACAAACAGGAGGCACAGCCTGTCGACCCGGCGCTTGCGCCCGTGGTCCATCACCCGCCGCAGTTGCGGACGGGTCAGAAGGCGTTCCTGCTTGGTGAATGTCTGCTCCGGCATGGTCAGACAGTCAGGCTTTTACGTCCTTTGCGGCGGCGGTTGGAGAGCACGCGGCGGCCGGCGGCCGAAGACATGCGGGCGCGGAAACCGTGCGTGCGCTTTCTTTTCAGGTTGTTTGGTTGAAATGTTCGTTTCATGGTCTGGTGTCAAAAGTCGGGGGTCCCCCCGGGCCGGGCGGACGCACACTAAAAGCTCGCGAGGCGAACCACGCTGAGGGTTGAAGGGGAATTATTCCATTGCCTCCCCCCTCCTGTCAAGGGAGAAAACCTGTATTTTGCGGAAGTTACGCCGGGAGGGCGATTGGGGGCGGATTTTGAGGGGGTTCCAGTATCTGCCTGAATTATTTTGAGTTCGGGCGCTTTTTCCAGTTTACAAATGAAAATTATCTGGTACCATCTAATTTACCCAAAAATTATATAAATTTGGTTAAATTCCGCGCGGGCGGAAAACCCTTTTCTCCTATATGAAAGGTTCGACCATGCTGAAAAGACAGCGTCAGGGACAGGTCTTCCACAAACTGGTCTTTATTGGGCTGATGGCTCTGGGCATGCTCCTCCCGGTGGCGGCGCAGGCTGAATTGGCGGATGGGTCGGACGTGCTTCCCCTTTACCGGGGAGGTCTGGACAATGCAGCGAATGAAACCGTCCCGGAGCCTGCGGTGGAACCGGACGCGGCCGAAGCGCCCCTGCAGGTGGCGTCCCGGCTGCCTGAACCGGGTGTGATGACGCAGCAGGTCGCCACGGCGACCGGAAACGAATTTTTCAATGAAGATCCTCCTCTGATCACCTTGGGGGAATACCTGCGCTCCGGTTACCTGATGAAGGATCATAAGCCGCTGGGCCGGATCATCCGCAACGATGAGTTCACGGCCAATGCCGCCACCACGGAAATGGTGAACCTGGATATCGGAACCGACAAGGGGCTCAAGCCCGGGGACCGGTTGCTGGTTTACACCGTCAACGACAATTTCAATCAGGGTTATGATTTTGAAACTCCGGTGAAGCACCCGGTCAGGAAAGGTTACGCCCTGCACGGTGACAGCGAAGTCCGTGAGGAAAGCATCCCCAACAATATCTGGGATTTCCAGGTTGGCAACGAGGAAACCGGAGTGTGGAGAAAGAAGGTGGACTGGTTCGACGAATGGATGGTGCCCCAGGGCGATGCGGAAGGCAACATGCTGCGGGTGGTGGGCGTGATCGACGTCGTGGCCGTGGATGAGAACCGGGCCCGGGCCGTGGTGGTGGAAATGATGGAGCTCATGCCGCGTGGCGCCTATGTGACGCCCTTTCCCAAAAACCTGCCGGCGATGTTGAAAAAAGGCCAGCGTGGCGTGTCTAAAAACCTCTCGGGTTACATTCTCGACCATCGGGAAGGCTACCTGATGGCGAGTGAAAACGACATTGTGTACATCGACCTCGGGCAGGCCGACAACGTGCAGCCGGGCGACCGGTTCGATATTATCGCGGCTTCCAAGGAAGAAAAACTGGAATACCGGAGCCTGATCAGCGCACTCGAACCGATGTGGGAGGACGACCCCCGCCCGATGATGGACCGCACCATCGGCGAACTGGTGGTGGTCAAGGTGGGTGAGACGTCTTCCACGGCGATGATCCTCGATGGGGAAGAGCCGATCCTTCCCGGTCACCGCGTCCGCAGCAAGCGCTGACTCCCGTTCCGGCGGGACAATAGTTATTCGTGTTGCATGAGAAAAATCGTTTCCGGCAGGCAGGGGCCGGAGGCGATTTTTTTTTTTTAGCTTGCGGTGATCTTGAGGAACCGCTTCTTGCCGACTTTCAGCAGGCGGTCGCGGTCGCCTGACAGGGCGTGGTTCTCGTCGCTGACTTTTTCCCCGTCTACCGACACCGCTCCCTGGCGGATCATCCGCCGTGCGTCCGAACTGCTCGGGCACAAGTTCGTTTCCTTCAACACCCGCCACAGGGGCCGCGCTTCCTCGCCCCAGCCGGGATATTCCGGCACCTCGTCGGGCAGTTCCTTTTTCTTGAAAACGTTTTCGAATTCCGCCACGGCCTGGTCCGCCGCTGTTTCATCGTGGTAGCGCGCCACCATCTCGCGGCCGAGTTGAACTTTCGCCACCTTCGGATTGAGCGCGCCGGACTGGGCGTCCGCTTTCAACCGCGCCAATTCCTCCGTCGAAACATCGCTCAACAGCTCGTAATAACGCCACATCATTTCATCCGAGACGGACATGATCTTGCCGAACATCTCGCCCGGCTTGTCCATCACGCCGATGGCGTTGCCGAGGCTCTTGCTCATCTTCTGCACGCCGTCGGTGCCTTCGAGCAGCGGCATGGTCAGAACGATCTGCGGCGTCTGGCCGTGGGCGCGTTGCAGGTCGCGCCCGACCAGGAGGTTGAATTTCTGATCGGTGCCGCCCAGTTCCACATCCGATTGCATGGCCACCGAATCGTATCCCTGGACCAGCGGGTACAGCAGTTCGTGCAGGGAAACCGGCAGGTTCTGTGACAGGCGTTTCTGGAAATCGTCACGTTCGATCATGCGGGCGACGGTGTACTTCGCCGCCAGGTTGATGAAGTCCACCGGCGTCATCTTGTTCATCCAGTCGCTGTTGAACATGATGGTGGTGCGGTCGCGGTCGAGGATCTTGTACACCTGTTCGAGATAGGTTTTGGCGTTTTCCGCCACCTCTTCCGGCGTCAGGCTTTTGCGCGTTTCGGACTTGCCCGTCGGGTCGCCGATCATGCCGGTGAAATCGCCGATGAGGAACACCGCTTCGTGGCCCAGGTCCTGGAAATGTTTCATTTTTTGCAGCAGCACCGTGTGGCCGAGGTGCAAATCCGGCGCAGTGGGATCGAACCCCGCCTTGACGCGCAGGGGTTTGCCCGTCTTGAGGGATTTCTCAAGCCGTTCGGCCAGGTCCTTCTCGTCGATGATTTCGACCGAGCCGCGTTTGATGGTTTCGAGTTGTTCGGAAACTGGGAGCATGAATTGAGGTCTTGGATGAACAAAAATTGAAAGCTATCATACCCCCCTGTAAACTGCAATTGCGAGAGGATTCAACATCATGTTCGATTTTTAGGTTTAAGATGGAAGACGCAACGGAAAACAGCAGTGTCGTGTCGAAAAAATTCCGCCAGGCGGGCTGGATGTTCACCCTGATGAATCTGGCGTACCTGATCCTGACCTACCTCGTGCTGCCGCCGATGGGACTCGACCCGGTGCAGATGGTGGGGTACACCGTGCTGGTGCTGATCCTGAGCGGCGCGGTGTCGTGGTTCCTGTGCCGGGGCGCGCGAAAGCTGGCGCTGGTGCTGGCGGTCTTTTATGCCGGACGTTCCGGTTACGCGGTGTACACGCTTGTGGCGGGATCGGCGTTTCCCATCGTGCCCTGGGTGTTGCCGACGATCGTCATTGCGTTTTATTTCCTCGGACGGCCGGTGTGGAACTGGCCCTGATGCGGTTTGAATGATATGAAACAGCACGTCATCAGTGAAAAACACCTGCCGCTTGAAACCGCCGTCCGGCTGGTCCGCGCAGGCGTTGATCTCAAGCTGGGGGGGAAAGTCCTGCCCACGCTGAAACGCGCGCGGCGGGTGATCGAAAATGCCCTGCGCGGCAAAAAGCCGATCTACGGCGTCACCACCGGTTTCGGCGCGTTGTCGGATGTCATCATCGAACCCGCGCAGGCGCGGCGGCTCCAGCGCAACATCCTGATGAGCCACGCGGCGGGGGTGGGCCCGCCCTTCGTCGATGAAGTCGTGCGCATGGCGATGCTCCTCATGATCCACGGCAAGGCCAAGGGGCATTCCGGCCTGCGTCCCGAAACCCTGCAGCAGTTGACGGCGGTGTACAATGCCGGTCTCGTTCCCGTGGTGCCGGAACAGGGATCGGTCGGCGCCAGCGGCGACCTCGCCCCGCTCGCCCATTGTTCGCTGGTGCTGATCGGCCGGGGCCGCGCGCGCTTTGGGGGACGCGAACTCTCCGGCGCGGCGGCGTTGAAGAAAGCGCAACTGAAACCGCTGGAGCTGGCGGAAGGGGAGGGGCTGGCGCTGGTCAACGGCACCCAGTTCATGACGGCCCTCGCCGCCTGGAACGTTTACCGGGGCCGCCGGCTGGCGAAAGTGTTCGACATCGCCGCCGCCATGAGCCTGGAAGTGTTGCTCGGGTCGCGTACGCAGTTTCACCGCCGCATCCACCGTCTGCGCCCGCACCGCGGCCAGACGGAATGCGCCGACAACATGCGCCGCATCACCGACGGCAGCGAAATCATCTCCTCGCACCGCGACTGCAAGCGCATTCAGGACGCCTACTCCCTGCGCTGCGTGCCGCAGGTGCACGGCGCCAGCCGCGACACCCTCGCCCACGCCCACGACGTGGTGGAAACGGAAATGAATTCGGTGACGGAAAACCCGCTCGTGTTCGAAGACGGCCAGGTGCTCTCCGGCGGCAACTTCCACGGTCAGCCGGTGGCGTTGGTGATGGACCACCTTGCGGTGGCGCTGGCGGAGTGGGCGTCGATCTCCGAACGCCGCATCGAACGCATGGTCAACCCGCAACTGAGCGGCCTGCCGTCGTTTCTGATCGAAAAGGACGCGGGACTGAATTCCGGCTTCATGATCGCGCAATACACCGCCGCCGCGCTGGTGTCGGAGAACAAAACGCTGTCGCATCCGGCGTCGGTCGACTCGATCCCGACCTCCGCCAACAAGGAAGACCACGTCAGCATGGGCACGCTGGCGGCGCGCAAGGCGCGGTCGGTGGCGCAAAACACCACGCAGGTGGCGGCGATCGAACTGCTGTGCGCGGCGCAGGCGCTCGACCTGTTCACTAATTTGAAGCCCGGACGCGGCACGCTGGCGGCGTACCGGTGCCTGCGCAAACACGTGAAGCACCTCGGGCAGGACCGCGAACTGTCGCCGGATATCGCCACCGCCGCCGGGCTCATCGAAAGCGGGGAGTTGGTCGACGCCGTCGAGAGCGCGGTGGACGCACTGAAATGAGATGGGAAAGGATGGCATGACCGATTCGCCGGGAATTTTTATTGAAGACGCAAACCGCCTGCGTTTGTTGACGGACCGGGGCCGCGCCTATTGCGGCCTGGCGCGTTCGAACGCGCCGGACCTCAACGAGCGCGTGCGCTGGTTTTTCGACCGGCTGGATGAACGGCTCGGGTTTCGCGACGGACCGGAAGGCCGCGCCCAGCAGGAAGCGTTCAACGAACTCATCCGCTACGCGTATCCGGAAATCATGATCGATCTGGCCGACCTGCTCTACGTGCAGCACGAACGGCCGATGGTGTTCCTCAACCTCGATCAGCTTCACATCAACCGGGAAGCGGACGCGGACGCGCTCGACATGGACCCGCGCCTGCTCAACACGCGCATGGAGGCGGTGTTCCACGCGCTGGCCGGCGCCATCCGCACCGACCGCACCCTGTTCGACGATCCCGACCTCATCCGCCTGTTGGCGGAGAGTTACAGTTTTTACCTGTGGCTGACGAAAAACTTTCCGTGGGAAGACCCGCTGCCGCAGGGCATCGGGCCGGGAGACGGGCCGGTGCTCGACGTGGCGACGGGCCTGGCCGGGTTCAGCCTCATTCACGACTGGCCCGACACGCACCCGCCGCTGATCCTTTCCGACACCCTGCCGTTCATCATCAAGGGCCTGAACCATTTCCGGCAGTTGATGGGCAAGACCCATGTGGAAATCCGCCGCTGGGAGTTCCCGCTCAGGGAGCCGATGGAAAACGCGTTCGGATCGATCCACGTCAGCAAGTTCTTGCACCACCTGCAGCGCGACGCACGCCAGGCGTTCCTCGCCTGGGCGGAGCGGGCGCTCAAGCCCGGCGGCCAGCTCATCATCGTCGACACCGACCTCGAATACCAGATTCTGAAAGACGCCGGAGACCCCGTCTACCGGCAGAAGCTGATGCCGGGGTACCTTGAAACGCTGGTGCGCATCGAGGACAAGTTCTGCCATCACATGCTGGAAGACGTCCGCGCCGCCGGGTTCACCGTCGGCCATTTCGACTCGCACGAGTACTACGACGAAACCGACGCCTACAGCCACTTCCCCGGCGACAACCTCCCCCTCAAGTTCATGGGCATGGAACTGGTGGCCACAAAGTAATTCTCAACGGTCAGTGCCCGTCATTGCGAGCGACCGCAGGGAGCGCGGCAATCCAGAAGTCCGTATTGCTTCGTCACTATCGTTCCTCGCAATGACGATTCTGTGAAATTCTGGGCAATTGAGCCTGTCCAGAGCCTGCCGAAGGAAAGAATCTCGCCTTTGTTTTGACGGGTTTTTCGTTGGTCGTGCGCCAGCACTTTGGTTTTCCGTTGGCCGTCCGCAAGGACCTTTGCTAGGATGCCATCGGAAAAACGATAAGGCGAATCATTAGACAAGAAAAATAATTATGGATCAGAACCAAATACGGATTATCAACGGCGTTGATTCAGAGGGCCGCCCTCATGAGATCAAGTTGGAAGATGGAGTGGTTTGGGAATATCAATCCCAATTCGAAAAGTGGACTTTTAACCAAGATTTGGATTTTTCTCATTTGATATTTAAAAATAAAGCTTTTTTTAAAGGAGCTAGGTTCCTTGGAAAAGTGGATTTTTCGAATACGCATTTTTGTGCTGAGGTTGATTTCAGCGAATGTGTTTTCGAGCAAGGAGTCTCATTCGACTATGCCCGTTTCTCACAAGTGGGATCAACTAGGGAAAATGAAAACATTAAATTTGAAGGCTGCAAATTTGGGTTGCCTGAAGATGAGGAAAAAAAGCTTACTGGATACCCTGTAGGTGAAAAGGTAGAAGTTACCTTTGCAAAAGTTCAGTTTTTTAATAAGGGAAATATTTCGTTTGAGAAAAGTAAATTCTTGAACTCGGGAAATGTTTCGTTTGATGGAGGGCAATACTCAAACACTGGCAATGTGTCTTTTAAATCGTCAGAATTTGAGAACAAAGGAATGGTTGGTTTTGCCAATTGTGAATTTGAAAATCAGGGGGACGTTTCTTTTAAGGGCTCAAGGTTTGGAAATGAAGGAATTGTTTGGTTTTTGGGCACCCAATTTAAAAATGAAAAAAGTGTGAACTTTGGATCTGTATATTTTAATAACAAAGATAAATGGGTGGATTTTCAGAAGGTCTGTTTCCTGAATTCGGAAAATATTTATTTCTCAGATACGGAAATTAATAGTGGTGGGATTTCCTTTTGGGAGACGATTTTTGCAAATAAAAAAAATGTGGTTTTTGAAAGAATGAAAATTTTGGGTGATGGGAGGAACTTGTTTAAAGGGATTGTATTTGTTAATGGCGGAAAGCTGAACCTGAGCTTTTTACAATTCAAAGCTGAAAGTGATATTGACTTTGACCATTGTTTGTTCTGGTCGTATGGAGAATCTCATTTTTATAATATTCAGTCTCCCGCCAACGGCCAGTTGCGTTTCACCAAATGCCTGTTCGCCCTCACCCCTAAAGTTGATTTCTCGAGATCTCAGTTTGCAAGTACGGTGTTCGAGGGCGGCAAGTTTGATCCTGAGTTTGACTGGGATTTGCTGCTCACTGAGCGGGAGGATGTGGGAGAGCTGGTCGAGAAAGTAAAGAAAAAAATAAAAGATGAAGGCGAGTATTTCTGCGAAGTGTTTGAGGACGGTGTTGAAGTTGATTTCATCGGCCTTTCCTCGGAATCGGCGCAAAACCTGACTTTTCGTCTGACCAACCTCTCGGGTGCTATCTTTGACGGCCTAACGTTGTCCCATGTGCAACTCAATTCGCCGCGTTGGGGAGAATATAAGGGGCGGGTGGTTTTGCGTCAGGAAATTACCCTTAGAAATGGACGAAGATACTTAACCGATGACGAATACCGCGATTTAAGTGACCAGTACACGCAACTCAAGATCAATCTGGAACGGCAGGGCCATTACCGCGATTCGGGTAAATTTCACATCAGCGAACAGGAACTGACCCGGGACTACAACTGGAAGCACGGCAAGTGCCATGTCTGGCTGCTCCATTCCCTTTACAAATGGCTGTCGGGTTACGGGGAGGAACCTTTTTTAGCGATACGAATGTTCTTTTTTCAGATTCTCTTTTGGTCCCTTGCGGTATTGGGGATTAGTGCGCAAGAAACTCATTTGTTAAATGATGAGTCAATGCCTCATTTCATTCACGAAGTATATTTTGATTGGGGTTTTTTGAAATGGTTTGGCGTTGAGTGGTTTCGATTTGCTTTGGAAATATCCACTCCATTTAAAGGTGCGTGGTTTGCAGATTTGCAGGTAGGAAAGGCCTTTGAATATATAATCAGGGTTTCAGGTCAAATATTTATCCTCGCGATCCAGTTGCCCCTGATGATCCTCGCCATCCGTCGCTGGTTCAAAAGGTAACGGAAAGAATCACCCTGCTTCGCGTCCCTTTTTGCAAGAGGGAATATGGAGTTCACCCCAAAACAAAAAGCTAAAGCCTGAGACGGTCGTTCCTCGCAATGACGGACCTGAAGGTCCGTTGGGGAAAACCCGGCGTGTTATTCAGAGCGGGCGCAGCGACGCGAAGAATTTTGGTTTCAGCTTTTCCGCTGTCACGCTGAGCTTGTCGAAGTGCGGCAGCGCAAACCGGGTTGTCTCCCTTCGACTTCGCTCAGGATGACAACCCAAAAGCTCCACCGCTGAAAGCCAATACGCTGTTCTGAACGAACCTGTGTCATTCCGAGCTCTTCGACTTCGCTCAGGACAGGTTCCGCGAAGAATCCCGGACCTTGCGGTCGGCGACTCCTTTTTGTTTTTGACGGATTTTTCATTGGCCGTCCGCAAGGACCTTTGGTTTTTCGTTGGCCGTGCGCCAGCACCTTTGCCAGGATGCTATCGGAGGTGCGAACAGTGGCGCGACGGGCCCTGCCGATGGCTCCGGCACTGGCCCTGGGCACCTGCCGGGTTGTACAATAGCCAGCATGAGATGGTGCGGCGTTTTATTCATTCTCCTGTTCATTCCCGCCGGGGCGGCAGCCTCGGAGTCGGTCCGTGTTCCGCCCGGCCTGTTCATCATGGGGCATGACGGCGATTCTGCCGCCGGGCCGGAACGGCATTACATGCTCGGCGGATTCAGGATAGACCGCTTCGAGGTGACCAACGGCGAGTTCGCCGCGCAGTTTTCCGGTCACGTTTATCCCGAAGGCGCGGACGAACATCCGGTCTCGCACGTCACCTGGAATGAGGCCGACGCCTATTGCAGGTCCATCGGCAAGCGCCTGCCCACCGAGGCCGAATGGGAGAAGGCGGCGCGCGGCGAGGATGGACGCAACTTCCCCTGGGGCAACCAGGAGCGCAAGCGCATGCCGCATCCGGAATTTTCCGGCGTGGTCAAGCGCCGTCCGGGCACGGACAAGAAGGACGTTTCGCCTTACGGCGTGCAGGACATGGCGGGTTCGCTCTGGGAATGGACCGCGGACGGCGGCGATGAGGGTAAAAAGTTTGCGCGCGGCGGTTTGTGGAACCTGCACCTCGATTTTAAATTCAGCCAGACCTGGGAAAAAATCGCCATCCCCCCCGGCGAAAAATTCAGCTTTCTCGGTTTCCGGTGCGCGCAATGAAGAACCGCCTGACGCGCCGCCAATGGTTGTCACGCCAGTTAAAATCCGTGGCGGCGTTGTTCACCCTGATGGCGTTTCGCGGGATCGCGCGCGGGCAGGACCGCGACTATTTCACCGGCACCGATTTCGTCGGCAAGAACCGCACCGGTGAGTTTAGAAATTTCTACATCAATTACTGGAAACCGCACCGGCGCATCGAGGCGCAGGAGTGGACGCTGGAGGTGGCGGGGCTTTGCCGGCAGCCGCGCCGGTTTTCGCTTGCCGAATTGCAGGCCCTTCCTGCGCGAGAGCAGGTGTCGCGACTCAAATGCGTCGAGTGCTGGTCGGCGAAAGCGCGTTGGGCGGGGTTTCGGTTCGCTCAACTGGAGGCGCTCGTGCGTCCGCTTGAACAGGCGCGTGGCGTTCTGTTTCATTGCGCCGACGAGTATGTGGAATACCTGCCGCTCGAGACCCTGCGGCATCCGCGCACGCTGATGGTGACGCACATGAACGGTTCTCCGCTTTCGGACGAACACGGTTTTCCCCTGCGCGTCATCGCGCCGATGAAATACGGCTACAAGAACCCGAAGGCGATCCTCCGGTTGGAATTCGTCGCCGCGGAGGTGTGGGGCACGTGGAGTAAAATCGGGCCCTACTCGGCGGACGGGACGATTTTGCCGGGCACGGACCATCCCCTGGAGTACAATAAGCAGCCGCGCCGCATACCCGGCGGGGAGATCACGCACTATTGAGTCAGGATCACAGAGTCATGGCCGAAGCGTTGCCCTTCGATGAAAAGGAATGGAACCGGTTCGTGCAGGAACGCCGGGATTATTGGGACGCGGGCGGTCCCGACTCCGGACGGTCCATGCCCCGTATTTCCGGGCAGCGGTTGACCGGGCAATTGAGCAAGGGGGAGGACTGGTCGTATTCCGATTTTGAAAACTGCGACCTCGCCGGAGCCGATCTCGAATCGGCCAACCTGCAGCATTGTTATCTGAAGAACACCGACCTGACCGGTGCGAACCTCAAAGGGGCCGACCTGACCGGAGCCATCCTGATCGCCGCGACTTTTTCGGAGTCGAATCTGGCGCAGGCCAGTTTTTCCCGGGCGAACCTTGAAAACGCCGACGTCAATGGCTGCGACTGTACGGGAGTGGATTTCGAAGGCGCTCTTTTGATCGGAACCGATTTTTCGGATTCGGTGTTGACGGAGGCGGACTTGTCCCGCACGCGGGCCAGCGGTGCGGATTTTACGCAGGCGGCTATGAAACGCGCCGACCTGACCTCGGGTGATTTTTCAGGCGCGGATTTCACCGATGCGGACCTGGAGGAGGCGGTGCTCTCCAGCGCCGACCTGAAGGGGGCGCATCTGCTGCAGGCCAACCTGTTTGAAGCCGATCTGATCAAAACCGATCTGACCGGCGCGGTGACCCTGGGCATGAACGTGGGCGGCGCCAACCTGACCAACGCGGCGCTGCCGGATGCGGTGGCGGAGTTTTCCAGCATCGGCATCATCGAGGAATCGTCCAAGATTATCCGGACCCTGTTTTTGACCATGCTCTCGGCGTTCGCCTATTCCGCGTTGACCATCGCATCGACCACGGACGCGCAGTTGTTGACCGATTCCACGAGCTTTCCTTTGCCGATCATCCAGACGCCGGTGTCGATCCAGCAGTTTTACCTGGTCGCGCCCTTCGGAATCGCCGGGCTGTTCCTCTATTTCCTGTTGTATCTGCAACGGCACTACCGGTTGATCGCCAAGCTCCCGGCCATTTTCCCGGACGGCACGCCGTTCGACGAGCGCCTGTACCCCTGGATGTTCAACACCTGGCTGCGCGGGTTTTACCGCAAGCTGGAGCCGCAGGAAAAAATTTCAGACAGTTGTTCGATGCTGTTCGTCGCGTTTCTCGGCTGGACGACGGTCACCTTCCTGTTGTTGTTTGTTTTTTTGCGCAACCTGGTGGTGCAGGATTTCAACCTCTCCCTTTTTCATTTTGGAGCGATGGCGAGCGTGGCTCTGCTGTCCTGTTGGTTTTCGCACCAGTTGTTCAATCGCATTTTCCGCCTGAAGATGGGCTGGGGAGGCAAACTGTTGAATTTCGGCCTGCCCTTGGCCATGGTCGCCGGGGGAGGAGCGGTGCTGGCGCATTTCGGGTATTCAACCGGTCCGTCCGCCGACCCCGCGTCGTTTTCTTCCTTTTATGCGGCGGATTTTATCAAGCAGGATGTCTCCTACCGGCCGGACAACTGGGACCCTAAGGCGCCTCTGCAGGGCGTCAAGGGCGCCAGTCTGGACCGGGCGCGATTGATGGGAGTGAAAGGGTTCAGCGCATTTTTGGTGAAGGCCAAACTCGAATATGCCGATTTGCGGGGCGCGTCTTTTGATCTGGCGGATTTTCGCGGCGCGAGGTTGATCGGGACGAAAATGGATTACGGCAACTTTGTTGAAAGCAATTTTGAAGGGGCCGATCTTTCCTACGCCAGGCTGGTTGGGGCGAATCTGAAAGGGACCATGATGAGCAATGCCCGGTTGAATGGGGCCGATATCCAGTTTGCCGATTTGACCCAGACGCAGGACTTGCGTGCCTATCAGGTCACGAAATCCAAAAACTGGCGGCAGGCTTTTTTAAATGACCGGCTCCGGCGGGAAATGGGAATCAGCGACGAAGATCTGGAGCGGAACATGCCGGACATGGTGCGGGGGCGCTTCCCGGGAATTTCCGAGGAGTCGCTGCAATATTCCCTGTTCTCCTGGAAGAGCTATTACGGGATCACCTCACCGCTTGAAGAACCCCTTTCCAACCGTTGATATTTTCTGATGTGCCCTTCCCGATGTAAGGGGCGGCAGACAGCCGCGACCAATTCCTCGCAACGACAACACTCACACAGGAGGTTCCTCTGGCCAAGCGGGATTACAATCTGATTGCCATCGGCGCCGGATCGGCGGGTCTGGTCACGGCCTACATCGCCGCGGCGGTGAAGGCGAAGGTGGCGCTCATTGAAAAACATAAAATGGGCGGCGACTGCCTCAACACCGGTTGCGTGCCTTCGAAGGCGTTGATCAAGACCGCAACCGTGTTGTCCCAGATCCGGCGCCACCGGGACTACGGCATCAAAAGCGCCCACGTGGGGGTGGATTTTGCCGAAGTCATGGAACGCGTGCAGGCGGTCATCAAAAAAGTCGAGCCGCACGACAGCGTCGAGCGTTATACCGGCCTCGGCGTTGACTGCATCACCGGTTCCGCGTTGATCAAATCGCCGCACGAGGTGGAGATCGACGGCCGCACGCTGACGACGAAGAGCATCGTCATCGCCACCGGCGCGCGTCCCTTTGTGCCGCCCATTCCCGGCCTGGAGCGCGTGGATTTCCTCACGTCTGACACCATCTGGAACCTGCGGAAAAAACCGGAGCGGTTGCTGGTGCTGGGCGGCGGTCCTATCGGTTCCGAACTGTCTCAGACGTTCTCGCGCCTGGGATGCCGTGTGACGCAGGTGGAGAAAGCGCCGCGCCTGCTCAGCCGCGAGGACCCGGAATGCGGCGACGCGGTGATGGAGCGGTTCCGTTCGGAAGGGATCGACGTGCGCAGCGGCACCACCTGCAAGGAAATCCGGCGCGACGCGAGCGGTCAGTACGCCGTGGTGGAAAAAGACGGCAAAGAGGAATCGATTGCCTTCGACCGGATTCTGGTGGCCGTCGGCCGGGCGGCGAACACCCAGGGGTTCGGCCTGGAGGAGCTCGGCGTCACGCTCAGCGAGAGAGGGACGATCGAAGTCGACGCCTACCTGCGCACGCGGCCGCACAAAAACATCTACGCCTGCGGAGACGTGGCCGGACCCTACCAGTTCACCCACACCGCGGCGCACCAGGCCTGGTACTGCGCCGTCAATTCCCTGTTCAGTCCGTTCAAAAAGTTCAGGGCCGACTACCGGGTCATCCCCTGGTGCACCTTCACCGATCCCGAGGTGGCGCGGGTGGGCCTGAGCGAGACCAAGGCCCGGGAACAGAACATCCCGTACGAGGTTTCGCGTTACGGCCTGGACGATCTCGACCGCGCCATCGCCGACAGCGAAGACCACGGGTTCGTCAAGGTGCTCACCGTTCCGGGCAAGGACCGGATCCTCGGCGTCACCATCGTGGGCCACCACGCCGGCGATCTGATAGCCGAATTCGTGCTCGCCATGAAGCACGGCATCGGCCTGAACGGCATTCTCGGTACGATCCATATTTACCCCACCCTGGCCGAAGCCAACAAGTACGCGGCCGGCACCTGGAAAAAGGCGCACGCTCCCGAAGGTTTGTTGAACTGGATCGAAAAATTCCACGCCTGGCGGCGGTAAATCTATTCCAAGAAATGATTGACATTAAAAATCTGTTTTGCGATAGTTATGCGGGGATTTGTCGAGAATTTTTTTCTTAAATGCCCGGCAGGTGCCCACAACTTGTCCCGCAATACAGGGGATTGGGGAAACCTTTCAGGTGGCGGCGAGTCCCTTTAAGGTGCAAGGTTAATCCGGCGCATACTGGCGCCAGTTTAGGGCGGATGGAAATTCACAGGCCGGAAGTTTTGCTGGAGCGGACATCCGTTTTAAGTTTCCAGGGAGTGTGTTTTTTATGAGCAAGGGAAAAGTGAAGTGGTTTAACGAGCAGAAGGGTTATGGATTCATCCAGACGGAAGAAGGCGAAGACTGCTTTGTTCATTTTTCTGAAATCCAGGTCGATGGATTCAAGACCCTCCACGAGGGGCAGTCGGTTGAATTCGAGGTAACACAAGGGCAGAAGGGACCACAAGCCACCCAGGTCAGGGTCGTCTGACCTGTTGACCCGCTCAGAAGCCGGCAGGGTTCGCCCTGCCGGTTTTTTTTTGTTTGGAACAGCCGGAGCCGCAGAGGCCGGATCAGATTTCGATGTAGATGCCGTCGTCGCGCACGTGGACGCGGTAGACCGGGAGCGAATTGGTGCGGTCGTATTTCAGCAGGCCTGTCTTGAAGTTCCAGGGGTGTTCGTGGCCCGAGCAGATGACGAAGGGGCTCCGGACCTCGCCCAGCGCCAGGCTGGCGCCGCATTCCTTGCAGGTGTCGGTGATGACGAAGTAGCGGTTCTTGTAAAAGTAGATCGAAAGCCGGTAGGGGTATTCCGTCAGCGGATGGACAATGTCAACCCGTTTTGCCTCACCCTCTGCCGGGGCTTCCGAGAGGTCGATCAGTTTGACGTCCGACATGCGGGGTCAGTCCTCCTCTTTCGGCAGGTAGGGGCCCCAGTGGTCGCGGAAATACTTTTCCAGGTCCCAGCGGAACTTCCCCTTGAGGTGCGGCAGTTGTTCCCCGACCTCGTGGTCAAAACGGACGTATTCCTCGGATTTGGTTTGCAGTGTCTCGTCCCGTTTGATCTTGGGGTCGAGGTAGGATTCGCCCAGCGCGGACGTTCCCACAATGAGGTTGGATCCCTTACGAATCCATTTTCCAAGCAGTAAGCGCTCCTCGTCGGAGCCGGGTTCTATCGCCATGCTGTCATCCTGAAGGCTGTTGTGGATACGGGTGATCCAGCGGGAAAGCGGCCGGGGGCCGCGAACACTTGAATTTCAAGCGGTCCATAAGGTAGCATAGGCCAAATCCAAGATCAAATGACAGAATCGGTTAAGGAATTTTTCACCTGGAAAGGACATTTCATGACGACCCCCACCGAATCATCGCACAGCGCCGAAGACTGGTTCAAGATCGGTCTGGACCGTGGACGCGCCGGCGATAATCAAGGCGCGATCGAAGCCTATAACAACGCCGTTGAACTCGATCCCACGCATTTCAAGGCTTTGATGAACCTCGGCATCCGCTATGGGAAACTGCTGATGAACGTCAAGGCGCTCGACTCCTTCAAGAAGGCGATCGACCTGAAGCCGGACGATGCCATGGCCCACTACAGCCTGGCGCTGACGGCCAACCTCTGCGGTTTGACCGACGACTCGATCAAGCATTACAAGGAAGCGTGCCGGATCAAGCCGGCGTTTGCCGAGGCTTACAGCAATCTGGCGACGGTCTACTACCAGTTCAAGCAGGGCCGGGAAGCCATCGAAAACCTGCTCATCGCGCAGAAGCTGTTCGACGAACAGGGCAACCGGCAGATGGTGGCCACCGCGCAGAGCCTGCTGCAGGACCTGTACAAGGAGTTCCATCTCAGCCGGGAAGATTTTCCGGATGCCTGAGGGTTTGCTTCCTGGACGCTTGAATGGAATTTGACGTCATCATCCTGGGCGGCGGGTCCGCCGGATACGCCGCCGCGCGTACGGTTCAGAGCCAGGGCGCGCGGGTGGCCGTGGTCGACCCCGGCCCGCTGGGCGGCCTGTGCATCCTGCGCGGCTGCATGCCGACCAAAACCCTCCTGCGTTCGTCGGATGTGATGTCGCTGATGAGCCGGGCCCGGGAATTCGGCTTATTGCCGGTCGAAGCCCGGGCCGATCTCGCCGCCGTCATCGACCGCAAGAACCGCCTCATCGGCGAGTTTGCCCAATACCGCGTCGAACAACTGCGCGACCCGCGTTTCACGCTGATCGAGGAACGCGGCGTTTTTCTTTCCCCAAACGAAGTGCAGGCCGGAGACCGGCGCCTGCGCGCCGGGTCCATCGTCATCGCCACGGGGTCCGTGGTCAACTGGAATTTCGACGTCCCCGGCCTGACGCCTGAAAACTGCCTCACCAGTGACGACGCCCTCGAATTGACCCGCCTGCCGGAGACGCTGATCGTTCTCGGCGGGGGAGCGGTGGCGCTCGAGTTGGCCCAGTTCTACCAGCGCCTCGGCACCCGGGTGACCCTCATCCAGAGAAGCGCGCACATTTTGTCGCAAGGGGACGAAGACCTGGCGCGGCCGGTGGAGGCGCGTTTTCGTGAGGAAGGCATGCGGGTGTTCACCGGCACGCGGCTCCTCCGGGTGGAAAATGCGGGTAATGAAAAACGCGTTGTGTTCGAACACGAGGGCAAAGAGACTTCCGTTGCAGCGGAAGCCGTGCTGCAGGCGCTGGGGCGGCGGCCCAATGTCGATACGCTGGCGCTGGAGAAGGCGGGCGTCGAGTTTGATTCCAGCCAGGTGATAGTCGATGCCGAAATGCGCACCCGCCAGCGCAACATCTTCGCCGTGGGGGACGTCAACGGCCTGCACGAGATCGTGCACATCGCCATCGAACAGGGGGAGATCGCCGGACACAACATCATGAACCCCGGTTCGCCGAGAAAGTACGACGACCGCCTGAAAGCCTCGGTCGTGTTCACCGACCCGCAGGTGGCCGGTGTCGGTTTGTGCGAGAAGGAACTGAAGGCGCAGGGAACCGGCTACCGGGCGGCGTCTTATCCATTCGATGATCACGGAAAATCGATGTGCCTGGGCGAGGTGCACGGGCACGTCAAACTGCTGGCAGACCCCGCAACGGGAAGGCTGCTCGGCGGACACATCACCGGTCCCGAGGCGGGGGAGTTGATTCACCAGCTCATCGCCGTGATGTATTTTAACGGGACGGTTCACGACCTTTTGAAGATGCCGTTTTACCATCCCACGCTCTCCGAA
>JAGQJZ010000005.1 GCA_020430445.1 Nitrospina sp. | reverse complement strand
CGCCGGAGTTCGCGGCCATTGTGCACCGCAGTCCCGCCATGCAGAGGCTGCTCAACCGGGCCCGGCGGGTGGCGCCGCGCCAGATCCCCGTGCTGATCCTGGGCGAATCGGGAACCGGCAAGGACCTGCTGGCCCGCGCCATCCACGCGGCCAGCGCGGTGCCCGGCGGACCGTTCGTCACCGTCAACTGCGGCGCGATCCCGTCGGAACTGGTCGAGTCGGAACTGTTCGGGCATCTCAAGGGATCGTTCACCGGCGCCGTGCAGGACGCAACGGGCTACATTGAAGCGGCGAACGGCGGCACGCTGTTTCTCGATGAAATCGGCGAACTGCCGCTGGCGGCGCAGGTGAAGTTGCTGCGCGTTCTGCAGGACAAACAGGTGACCCGCGTCGGCGCGACCCAGCCGACTCCGGTGGACGTGCGCGTGATCGCCGCCACCAACCGCGACCTCGTCGGCGAGGTCGCCCACGGCCGCTTTCGCGAAGACCTGTTTCACCGCCTCGGCGTCGCCATCCTCACAGCACCCCCTTTGCGCGAACGCGAAGGCGACCTGACGCTCCTGCTCGACCATTTCCTCGAACAGATCAACCAGGAGGCGGAGGAACAACCCGGTTACGAGACCAAACGCCTGAGCGCCGGGGCGCGCGGCGTCCTGCTGCACCACACCTGGCCGGGCAACGTGCGCGAACTCATCAACACGCTGCTGCGCGCTGCCTTGTGGTCGACCGGCGGATCGATTGAAAAAAAGGATGTGGAAGAAGCGCTGCTGCCTTTGCGATTAAAGGATTCGGCAAGCCTGATGGAACGTCCACTGGGGGAGGGATTCGAACTGAAACAACTGCTGGACGAAACCGCGGCGCATTACCTCAACCGCGCGCTGGAAGAGGCCGGGGGAAACAAAAGCGAAGCCGCCCGTCTCGTCGGCCTCAACAACTACCAGACGTTCAACAACTGGCTGAGCCGGGTGTCGCCATAAGGAAAGTGATAGTCAAATAAAGACGGGTCCCCTTCATACCCCTTTACTTATAATATGAACAATGAACCCGTCAATCAGCCTATCATTGGCTGTCGACCGTTCATGGCAAACACAGATGAGGAGGCACGCGCGGCGACAGATGCCTGTACGGCGTGGCTTTTTTAAACTCGCCCTTCTTGCCTCTCATCGTATAGTCTGAATAAGGCGTATTTATTCAAATCTAAAAAAGGAAATGACGATGAACAAAGACTTTAAATATAACCGTCTTGATAAAGACGATGTGGCTGTCTTGCTTGTCGATCACCAAAGCGGATTGACCAACCTGGTAAAGGATTATTCTCCGGATGATTTTAAGAACAATGTTCTGGCCTTGGCAGACAGTGCAAAATATTTTAATTTGCCAACCATTCTCACCACCAGCTTTGAAGACGGCCCTAATGGACCACTGGTCCCTGAATTAAAGGAACTGTTCCCCAATGCGCCCTATATTGCACGCCCGGGCCAGATCAATGCCTGGGACAATGAAGACTTTGTGAAAGCTATCAAAGACATCGGAAAGAAACAGCTTTTAATTGCCGGTATCGTAACGGAAGTCTGCGTTGCATTCCCTGCCCTTTCTGCTTTGGAAGAAGGGTTTGAAGTTTTTGTTGTAACCGATGCTTCTGGCACCTTCAATCAAACCACCCGCGATGCCGCCTGGTCGCGAATGGAGGCGGCGGGCGCCCAGTTGATGACTTGGTTTGGCGTTGCCTGTGAGCTTCATCGCGACTGGCGCAACGATGTGGAAGGGCTGGCCACGATCTTCTCCAATCACCTTCCCGCTTACCGATGTTTGATACAAAGTTATGAAGCGGCTAGAAATTCAAAATGAGGAGCCGCCAGGAGGCGGCTTCAGCCGCTTCCTGGTTTGCCCTTTCAGAGCGTGTAATGGAGTTGTTGCGGGGTCAAGTTTCTGTTTCACTTACTGAACCCGCAAGAACCTTGCTCAGGGCAGCGGGCTTGCAAGGACTTTCCGTGCCGGATCCTGCCGATAGAAATCCTGTAAAACCCGGTACAGGTTTGGATGGTGGTGTTTCATCTCTCCGGGCCGGGTAAAAAAATATTCGGTCGCCACGGCGAAAAACTCCGTTTCATCCGTTGAGCCATAGCTGTCCAGGAAAGTCGGCTCACCGTGGTCCACTTTGTCGCACAGTTCCTCATACTCCCGGGAACACACTTCACTCCACCGTTGATATTCCTCGGCAGTTGCCAGCGGCGGAGTGCCATCCGCACTGCCATCCAGCATGTCCAGTTTGTGAGCGAATTCGTGGTAAACCACATTGTGGCCGTGTTCCGGATGCCGGGTCTCCCGTTTCACCGCATCCCAGACGAGCAGCACCGGACCGCGATGCTGGGCTTCCCCCAGAATCGGCATCGGGCCGCGCACCGGGGCTGTGGCAATTTCAAAAAACCCTATCGGCCGCTCGGGGGAAACCACCGTGGTGGGGTACACATAAATGGAATTCACATTGCGGTAATAATCGTTGGGCAATGCAAGGATCATGATGCAGGCATGCGCCGCGATGATGACGCGGATCTTATCCGTCAGTTCGAGGCCGTTGCACCCCAGCCAGTCCTTTTCGGCAATGAAGATTTGAACGAGGTCCTGCAATCTCTTTTTCTCGTCATCATCGAGGTGCTGGTAATACTGAATGTTGTCTTGAATGTGCCGCTCCCACTCGCTCGGGAAAGGCGTGGCCAGTATTTTTCTTCGCCGGTAATCACGAAACCAGTGCCACATCATTCAACCTTTTTTAACAAGGTGACTCAAAGGGGTCTCGCAAAGAAACGAAGGGAGTACGTCTTTGCTTGATGTATTGTTCAAAACACAATCTGAATACACAAAAAGTCGAAAAGCAAGCTTGCCCCGCCTCTCCGATCATAAATCCATCATAATGGATTTTGCTCCATTAAAAACAAGGGCACCCGGAAACGCCGCTTCCGCTGCGCCCATGCCGGCCCTCCGGCACCGTGAAAGTGGTATAGTGGGAAGGTTGGACTCGAATCGTTTTTAACTGTTCGGACAACACATTGCCTCCGCTACTTTTGCAAGCGGCGGCCCAAAACAAACACCACGAATCGAAACAAGCATGAGCACCGCCGACCTGACCCCACTGTTTCTGATCATGGTGGCCCTGGCTGCGATCCCAAGCTCCAGTGTCGCCCTGGTGGTGGTCCGCTCGGCCACGCTGAATGTCCGCAACGGAATCGCCACGGCCTTTGGCATCGCGGCCGGTGATCTGGTCTTCGTCGTCATGGCCATCATGGGTTTGACCGCCCTCTCCGAAATCATGGGCGCGTTTTTCACCCTGATCCGCTATAGCGCCGCCGGATACCTGATCTGGTTCGGCATCGGCCTGGTCCGCAGCACAACCCGGCACCAGCCACGGGAAATGATCGTCTCCAGCGGCGGACTGGTGACCAGTTTTGTCTCCGGATTGACCCTGACCCTGGGCGACGTCAAAGCCATCCTGTTCTACGCCAGTCTGTTTCCGGCCTTCGTCGACCTCCCCGCTCTGAGCGCCGCGGATATCGCGGTGATCCTGGGGATCACCCTGCTGGCCGTGGGCGGCGTCAAAACCCTCTATGCCTTTGCGGCGAAGTCCATCGCCCGCGCCTCAAAAGGGTTTGCATACGAACGGCACATTAAAACGGCCACGGGCGGATTGATGATGGGCACGGGGGGTTATTTGATCTTGAAACCCTGAAGCAAAACCCCGCACCACGACAACCGCCCGGCACGAGGCCCGTGTTGAAAACTTCGCGAAATCCATCAGGGATGTTTTTATGGCAAGGGACGGCTGACTGGAGAAAGTCCGGGGCGGGATGCTTCGCCCGGCCGACGCTTCATTCAGAATGACGCGTTGCGGATTGCGCTAAGATCAGGAGGATTCGTCGGAACCACCGGCGAGGTCGGAAATCGAATCCCACACGAACACAACGCCATCCTTGATTCCATTGCCGACAATGCGGAACATGTTTTCGACGAACGCGATGAAGTCTTCCTGCGGGTGCGTCTCACCGTCCGCGTCATGGGCTTCGGGTTCGGCCTCTTCCGCGTGGCTCTCCTCGGCGGGAGGTTCTTCCTCGACCGGCTCCTCTTCAACAGGAGCGGCGGGCGGCGGAACGCTTTGCAGTTTTTCCATTTCGCCCTGCGCCCAACTGCGCGTTTCCTCGGCCTGGCTGCGGGCCGCTTCGACCTGTCCCTTCAATTCTCCGACCTGCGCCGAAAGGTTTTCGAGGGTGCTCTGGATTTCGGGGGGAACGCCGGGGGCCGCGGGCGCGGCGGGTTTGCGGCTGGAAAGGGCTTCCAGTTTGTGTTCGATACCCGCCAGCTTCATGGCCGTCATTTCACGATCGGCTTTCTGCTTCTGGTAGAGAACGTACTCGCCGCCGCCGAGCCCGGCCAGCACGAGCAGGATCAGGAAGTCGACAAAACCCCGCGCACGGGATTTTCCACGTGTCGGGGCGACGTTGATTTCCTGTTTCACCAGGGGCGCGTCGCCCGCTTCTTCTTCCGGTTTCGCGGCGTCTTCTTTCGTGGAATCGTCCTGCGATTCCGTTGCTTCCGGTTCCGTCTCTTGTTCGGAATTGTCCTTCGGTGGATCTTGCGGGGTGTCTTTCCCGTTTTCTTCCGGGCTCATCGTCAACTCCGGCAACCCTCCCCGAACCTCAACAGGCTGGAGGGTTGCCCTGCATCTTCTAGTGGATCACCTTGTTCAGCGGGAATTCCGCAATATCTTCCGCTCCGGCTTTCTTGAGTTCCGGTACGAGGTCGCGCACCAGCTTTTCTTCCAGGATGACCGTGAGGTCGACCCATTCCTTGTCGCTGAGTTCGGCGATCGTCGGTTTGGTTCCTTCCGGCAGGACTTTAATGATCGCGTCGCAGGCGGATTTCGGAGCGTTCATCAACAGGCCCACTTTGGTGTTCGCGTTCATCGCGCCCTTGAGCATCATCACCAGGCGTTCCACCTTGTCGCGCTTCCACGGGTCCTCGTAGGCTTCCTTGTTCATGATGAACTTGGTGTTCGACTCCATGAGCGTTTCGACAATGCGCAGATTGTTGGCGCGGAGCGAGCTTCCCGTTTCCGTGACCTCGACGATGGCGTCGGCCAGTTTCGGCGGCTTCACTTCCGTCGCGCCCCAGGAAAACTCCACCTGCGCGGTGACGCCGTGTTTCTTCAGGTAGTCGATGGTCATGTTGACCGCTTCGGTGGCAATGCGCTTGCCTTCCAGGTCCTTCACCGTCTGGATCGGAGAGTCATTCGGCACCGCCAGCACCCACCGCACCGGCTTGGACGAAGCCTTGGAGTAGACCAGATCGGCGATCTCGACCACCTCCACCCGGTTTTCCTGCACCCAGTCCTTGCCCGTGAGGCCCGCGTCGAGCAGGCCGTCGGCGACATAACGCGCCATTTCCTGAGCCCGGATCAGCATGCATTCGATTTCGTCGTCGTCGATGGTGGGAAAATAGGACCGGCTGCTGATCTTGATATCGTAACCCGCCTTGCCGAACAGGGCGGCAGTGGCCTCCTGCAGGCTGCCTTTGGGAATGCCCAGTTTGAGTACGTTTCCGCTCATTGGTAATCGCGCCTTGAATTTGGGGTTTTAAATGAAGTTAAACAGAAAATTTTCCGGGACGGGCCATGCGGTCCACCCCTCTGAAAAAAATCTACTTGTTATACACCTTATCGGGATCGAACAGCCGCTCGCCAACGATGGTGACATCTCCGTTCAGCTTGCGGAAGAAGCAGCTGGCGTATCCCTTATGACAGGCCGCGCCGCCCACCTGTTCCACCTTCAAAAGCACCGTGTCGTCGTCGCAGTCGATATAGACTTCCTTGACCATCTGGACGTGCCCGCTGGATTCGCCTTTCATCCACTGCTTGTCGCGGGAGCGGCTGTAAAACCAGGCCCGGCCCGTTTCCAGGGTCTTCTCCCAGGCGATCTTATTCATGTAGGCCAGCATGAGGACCTGACCTGTCTCATAATCCTGAATGATGGCGGGCACAAGCCCCCCCATTTTGTCAAAATCGAGCTCCATGATTTCTCCCCGGTAAAACTGCGGAATTTAGTTTAAGATTGATTTTCTGTCAACAATATAATAGCCTTGAAACGTTCAAACTCTCTATATTTAGAGGCCTTAACGCCCATCAGGCCATTCGGTGACCGGGTCCTGCTGGGAATGTCCCGCATTATAGCAAAAGACATCCCGCGTGGGGTCCCTAATCAGTCAACCTGAATTCTTTTTATGGGCAGCCCCAGGTTTCCGACCCGGAAAACCGGTGCGCGGCCCCAAACAACTTCATTATATAAAGGTTCTCCAATGCCCTCACTCAGTGGATACCGGATTTATGACACGGCGGAACCCTGCAACTACACCGGACAGAAGCTGATCGACGCCATGAAAAAGGTGATCGACGACCACCTGCTCGATTCCGGCAAGGAATTGAATCTCAAAGGCTGCTGTGTCGGCATCAACGGCCTGGGGGTGATCCTCGATGACGAGCGCATCCAGGCGGGCGACCTGCGCCGGGTCAACCTGGGGGGCAACAAGATCGGCGATGCCGGCGCCGACCTGCTGGCGCGTTGCGAGGCGATGTCGAAGGTCAAATGGCTCGAAATGGGCGGCAACGACCTCGGCCCCGAAGGCCTGCGCGCCCTGATCAAATCGCCTCATCTGAGGAAGCTCAAAACCCTCAACCTCTACCGGAATTTCATCCGGGACGAAGGGGCCACCCTGCTGGCCGAGGAAAACGAACTGGACAAGCTGGAGGACATGGACATCGCGCAGAACGAAATCGGCGACCCGGGACTGCTGGCGCTTGCAAATTCGAAGGCCCTGCCCAACCTGGTGGCCCTGTACCTCGACAATAATTTTGCGACACGGGAAGGGCGGGAAACGGCGCGGCACGGCTCCCTGTTCTCCAAACTGGAATCGCTCAATCTATAATTCCCGGGATGGTGGATGCGCCGCGGTTCCCTCCGTGGCCCCAAATCACCTGGAAAACCGTCAGCCGAAAGCTTTTATGGAAACTCCCGACTACGGACAAGGCTCGTTTCTCATCGCCAATCCGGTATTGCCCGATCCTAACTTCTCCCGGACGGTGGTCCTCCTGTGCAACCACAACGACGAGGGTTCGTTCGGCCTGGTGGTCAACCGCAAGGCGGAATTCGACGCCAATGAAATCTTCCCGGAAATCGACCTGTTGAAGGATTACAAGGGGGATATTTACATTGGCGGGCCGGTGCAGCAATCCCAGGTCTTTTACCTCGTCCAATGCGAAGAAGAACTGCCGGGCCTCGAAAAGGTGTGCCCCAACGTGCATCTGGGCATGAGTTGGGAACACCTGGAGGACGTCTACGCCCGCCTCAAGGACCCCAAAGAAGACCTGCGGTTTTTCATCGGCTACAGCGGCTGGGGACCGGGCCAGCTCGCCGGCGAAATGGAGCAGCGCAGCTGGCTGATCCACGGCGCCACAAGCGAATGCGTCTTTTCGACAGACCCCGACCACCTCTGGCACGAAGTGGTGCGCAGCATGGGCAGGGAATACGAGTACCTGTTGAACGCCCCTGTCGACCCGCGAATGAACTGAACCGTACGACCCCCGACCGATGACCCGACTTTTCCAGCCGCCCCCAGCCGAACAGGTGTACCGTTCCCATCTTCCCGGGCGCTACAACGGCTGGGCCGTGGAAAAATATTTCGCCGACCGCTTTCCCTTTCAGGAGGAATCGCGCTGGGTCGAAATGATCCGGACCGGAAAAATCACCGTCAACGGCGAACGCATCGCGCCCGGACACCGGGTCCACCTGCACGATTTCATCGTCACCCACATGCCCGCCCGGCAGGAACCCGCGGCGGACCGCACCCTGCAGGTGATCTTCGAGGACCGCCACCTGCGCGTGTTCAACAAGGGCGCGCCGCTTCCGGTGCACCCTTCGGGCCGTTATTTTCAAAACAGCATGACCGAACTCCTCAAACACGCGTACCCGGATGAAGTGCCGCGTCCGGTGCAGCGGCTCGACGCCCTGACCACCGGCATCACCGTGTTTGCCAAATCGAAACCCGCCGCCACCGACCTGATGACGGCGCTCAAGCAGCAGCGGGTGGAAAAGGAATACCTCGCCCTGGTGCATGGCGTTCCCGCCAGCCGCGCGTTCGAAATCGACCTGCCGATCGGCAAGCGCATCGGCTCCGCCCGGGGCGTCGGTCCCGACGTGCGGAATCCCCGGCCGGCGCGCACGCGTTTTGAATGGGTGGGAAGCCGCGACGGCCTGTCGCTCCTGCGCGCCTTTCCCCTGACCGGACGCACCAACCAGATCCGGGTCCACCTTGCCGAATGCGGCCTCCCCATCGTCAACGACCCCATATACGGCCGGGGCCGGGGGGAAGGAGAAGCGGGTCTCGGCCTGCATGCGTTCCAATTGAACTTTATCTGCCGGGGAAAACGGTACCGCCTGAAGGCGCCCGTGCCCCGCCACTTCGGACACTGGAATGAATTCGCCTGCCACCCCCTGCCCTGAACCCAACACGAGTCCCTGCGGCACCGGCCTGATCGCCCGCGCGCGCAACCGCTTCTGGCTCGCGCCGATGGCTGGCATCACCCACACGCCGTTCCGGCAGTTGATGGACGAAATGGACGCCGGGGTCCTCATCTCGGAGCTGGTCTCGACCAAGGGCCTGCGGTACGCCTCGGGCAAAACACGCCAGATGATCCAGGTCCACGCCGCCCCCGGCACCCTGGTCGGCATCCAGCTGTTCGGCGAGGGAGCGGAGGACTACATCGCCGTGGCCGATCAGGTGGCGGAAGCGGGCGCGCACTTTATCGACATCAACCTCGGCTGTCCCGTTAAAAAAGTGATCAAGAAAGGCTGCGGCGCGGCCCTGATGCGCGACCCGGCGCATCTCGAAAAATTCCTGACCCACATCCGCAAACACATTCCCCTGCCGCTCACCGTGAAAATGCGCACCGGCTGGAACCACCGGGAGCTGACCGTCCGGGAGTGCGTGCGGGCGGCGGAGAACGCCGGTTGCGAATGGGTGGCCATCCACGGGAGAACGCGCGAGCAGTCGTATTCCGGCTGGGCCGACTGGGACCTCATCGCCGAGGTCAAAAGCGCCGCCGCCATTCCGATTATCGGCAACGGCGACCTGCGCAGCGCATCCAAGGCGGTCGAACTGCTGGAGACCACCGGAGTGGATGCGGTCATGATCGGCCGCGGCGCCCTGCGCAACCCCTGGATCTTCAGGCAATGCACGGCGGAAAACAGCGGCGGAAAAGAACTGGCAAACCATTTGCTTCGCCGTTATTATGACTTGCTGGCTCCCTACTTTGACAACCGGCTTAAAACCATGTTTCTCAGGAAAATGGCCATGTGGCTGGCGTTTGGTTATCCGGGAGCGGCGGCGTTCCGGCGGGACGTGTTTCAACTCGCAACGGCGCACGCGGTTCTGGAAACAACCGACGCTTTTTTCGACAGCGTCGCCCATATTCCCCAGCCGGTTTTCGACGACTCCGAAGCCTTCATGATGGGCGGACACGGGTGACCCGGTTTTTCTTCTCGTCTTGATGTGGAAAGTGTAACGAACCTATGAATCAGCAGCAGATTCAGGAATGCATGATGTCCATTCCCTTCTTCAAGGGGATGACTGAAGACGAAGTCCATGAGTTGAGCACCATGAATTCCAATATTCTGGGTTTTGAAGAAGGGGAACGCGTGGTGCGACAGGACGAAGTCGACAAGGCCTTCTATGTCGTCCTCGACGGCTCCCTGAGCGTGACCCGCGACAAGCCGCCGGAAGTGTTCCTGGCGCAACTGGTTCCGGGGTCCCTGTTCGGGGAACTCACTCTCCGCGCCGACCGGCCGCGCACCAGTTCCATAACGGCGGACAACGAGGTGCTGGTGTTCAAAGTCAACACCTCCCTCCTGTCCAAGCTTTCTCCTCCCATATCCAGCAAGTTCAAAGACAGAATCATCGCCCATCTGGTCAAACGCCTGGATGAATTGAACGGCAAGCTGGCCCAGTTCGTCCGCTAACCCAGCCCACAAAGGTTTCCGTGTCCACAGAATCCCACACACCCGGCAAGTCCGGCTCCCGGCGTCCTTCCCGCAAGAAGACCGAAGCCAATGTTTACGGGCTGAACGCCTGCCTCAAGGCCTTCACCTCGCGGCCGCAGGATGTTCTGCGCCTCTTCTTCGTCAGGGAACGGTCGCGCAACGTCATGCACATGAAAAAATGGTGTGCCGACCACAAGCTGCCTTACCGGCAGGTCACCGACCGCGAAATGGAACGCCTCACCAAAAGCGTGCACCACGAAGGCGTGCTGCTGGTCATGCGCCCGCCCACCCTGCCCTCCGCCTACAAGCTAACGGAAAAAAAACTGGCGCCGGACACCGTGCTGGTGGCGTTCGACCGCGTTGAGAACACGCACAACCTCGGCGCGCTTCTGCGGTCCTGTGCATTTTTCGGCGTGACCGCCTGCATCCTGAGCAAGGAAGAGGGACAGGCCGCGCTCGCGCCCTCGGCGGTGAGGATGGCCGAAGGCGGGCTCGACGCGGTGCCGATCTACGAATGCTCCGATCTGACGACGATCCTGCGCGACCTGAAAGACAAGGGCGCTTTCATTCTGGGCACGGCGCCGGAAGGCAGCACCAGCCTGTATACGACAAAAATCAAACGCCCCTGCGTGGTCGTGATCGGCAACGAAGCCACCGGGCTTTCCGAACGCGTGCGCAAACGGTGCGACGCCGCAGTCCACATTCCGGGAACGGGAAAGGTGCAATCGCTCAACGTTTCGGTGGCGCTCGGCGTGGTGCTCTCGGAGTTGACCCGGCCCGGACCCAAATCCTGACCGTCATGCTGTTCGCCCAGTTGCACCCTCTCGTCGTGCATTTCCCGGTGGCGCTCCTGGTCAGCGGCGTGGTGTTCGAATTTTACGGCACCCTGCAAAAAGAGGAAACCGCGCTCGCGGCGGGGCATTTCAATATCCGCCTCGGGCTGGCGTGCGCCCTGCTTGCGGGGGTCGTCGGGTTGGCGGCATTGCTGACCGGAATCGAAATGAAGGATTCCGCCAAGCTGTTCGCCGGGTATCACTTGACGGCGGCAATCGCCACGCTTTTGCTGTTCAGCGCGGCGGTGGGGGTTTCGCGATGGCGGGGCACCCGTGCGGGAACGCGCATGATTTATCTGGCGCTGATTCTGCTCGGACTGTTCGCGGTTTTATCCACGGGTTATTTCGGTGGCGAACTGGTCCACCGGTTCGGCACAGCCACGCTGCAATGAGGCCTTGCGGTCCGGTGGCACACACCGGCCCGTTTCCGGGAAGCGTTTTAAAATGGGTCAACCAGCGGAACGGAACACCAGCAGATAGCCGCTGTAGTAGGTCATGACAAGCAGAAAGAAGTTGCCTGCATACACCCACTTCGCTCCCTGTGAAAACTTCTGGGTATAGGAAAAAACCGTTCCCGCGACATAGGTCAACAACATGGCGAAAGCGTAGCCCTGGTGACCTTCGACCTCGCTGACCTGCCGGAGGCCCAGGTCGGACGCCAGCATGCCGGTGAGACCGGCGAGCACCGTGGCCAGCAGGCCGAAAGTGAAGTTGAGCGAGGCCGCGCCGTACAGCACGGGTTTGTTGTTTTTTTTACCCAGGTACAGGAGCACGCACCCGGCGGCGAACATCGCGCCCGGGAAATGGGAGAAAAAGGGGTGCAGGCTGGGCGTGCTGATCATCGGGTTCCAGGTGGCGTCCGGGACGGCGCGGTTTCAGCCCGGATCAAGAGGCGAGGATCAGTTCTGGTCGGGCTTGATCTCGTTGCCTTCGTTGAGGTCGAGATTGACGTCGACATCCACCTTGGTGGCGGCTGAGATTTCCTGCTCGATTTCCTCGAGATTGGCGGTTTTCTTCACGTTTTCGGTTTCGTCCATCACCTCCTGCTTGAGTTCGCTGAAGGTGTTCTGGAATTCTCCCCAGCCCTTGCCCAGGGAGCGGGCCAAACGCGGCAGGTTCTCGGGGCCGACCACCATGACGGCGATCCCCAGAATAATCAACAGTTCAAAAAATCCGATATCAAACATGAACGTCCCGTTTAGATGGAAATTTCTGTCATTATAACGCAGCGGAAGTCCGCAACCAATCAAATTCCAGTTTGCGCGGTGGGCGGACGGCGGGACTTTTTAAGCACACACGGGACGTTATACGTTAAAATCCGGGCATGAAGATCAATCGCGACCCCCTCAGTCTGCCCCGCCCCCTGGCCTACCCGGTTGTGGCGCTGGGCAATTTCGACGGCGTTCACATTGGCCACCAGATGATTTTCCGCCGGGTGGCGGAGATCGCCCGGGCCAAAAACGGCACCGGCCTGGCGTTCACCTTCCAGCCGCATCCGCTGAAAGTGCTCAATCCGGATACCGCTCCGCCGCTGCTCACCAGCTTCCGCAAAAAAATCGAGCTGATCGGCCAGTGCGGCATCGACCGGGTCATCTGCGCCCGCTTCAATCGCCGCCTGGCGGACCACCAGCCGCGCGACTTCACCCGCAAATACCTGGCCGAGGCCGTGGGCGTGCGCGAGGTGGTGGTCGGATTCGACTACGCGTTCGGACGCGGACGCGAGGGCACCATCCAATACCTGAAAAAAATGGGCACGGAATTCGACTTCCAGGTCCACGTCATCGATCAGGTCAAGATCGACGGCCACGGGGTCAGCAGCTCCTACGTGCGCGACCTGCTGGAGGCGGGCGAGGTGGAAAAAGCGGCGGTCTTTCTGGGACGCCCCTACTCCCTGCAGGGACCGGTGGTCCATGGCCACAAAACCGGGCGCGGCATCGGGTTCCCCACCGCCAACCTCGACACCAGCCGCGTGCAGATTCCCGCCACGGGCGTCTACGCGGTGCAGGTCCGTTACCGCACGCAAACCTTCGACGGCGTCGCCAACATCGGTTTCAACCCGACATTCGACCGCGACCGCCTGAGCGTGGAGGTGCACATCTTCGGATTCGAGGAACAGATTTACGGCCGTCATGTGGAACTGGCGTTCATCGGCCGCATCCGGGGCGAGCAGCGGTTCAACTCGGCGGAACTCCTGGTCGAACAGATCCGCTGCGACATTGAAACGGCGAGGTCGATTCTTTCAGGGTTCAAGGCTTGAAGCGCACCGGGCAAATGGCGATCGGCCTGGTCGTCGCCGCGCTGGCGGTGGCCTACACCATGCGCAACGTCTCCACGGGCGAACTCCTGCAGTCGTTCCGCCAGGTCGAATGGAAATACCTGGCGATGTCGACCCTGCTGATGGCCGCCACCTACGCCGCCCGCACGTTACGCTGGCAGGCGCTGGTCAATCCCATCAAACCCGTCAAAGCCTGGGCGCTGGTCTCGCCGCTCATGGTCGGGTTCATGGCGGCCGTCCTGCCCGCGCGCGCCGGGGAATTCGTCCGCGCCTACCTGCTCGGGAAATCGCAGAACATTCCCTTCGCAAGCGCCTTCGCCACCATCGTCGTCGAACGCCTGTTCGACCTGGCCGCGCTCCTGTTCCTTCTGGCCTGGCTGCTGACCTTCCACGCCGACAAGCTGGCGCCGGATGCGCACTGGAACGGGATATCCATAGAAACGCTGGCGTTTCAGTTCGGCATTCTGGCGATGGGACTGGTGGCGGGATTGATGGTGTTCATCTACCTGCTGGCCTTCAAACGGGACCTGGCGATGAAGGTGGTGGGGTTTTTCCTGCGGCCGCTTCCGGACAACTGGCGGGACAAGCTGGCGCACCTCATTCACGCCTTCGGCGACGGGCTGGGGGTGGTCCGCAGCAAGAGCGCCCTGCTCAATCTGACGCTGACCACGGCGCTGGTGTGGGGACTGATCATGCTGGCCTATTACCCGCTCTACCTCGCATACGGCCTGCAAGACGCCTCGCCGGGTTCCATCATCCTGCTCACCCTGATGATCTGCATCCTCATCACCCTGCTGCCAACGCCGGCGTTTCTCGGCTCGTTCCAGGCGGGGGTGCTGATCGCCCTGCACGAGATCATGCACGAACCGGAAGTGGCGGCGGTGAGTTTCGGCTTCGTCGCCTGGGGGCTGAACATGATCGTGGTGCTGGCGGGGGCGCTCTACTTCATCCTGCACGATCATATCTCGATCCGGAAAATCGCGGAACTGGACCCGGATGCGGGGTGAAGGACGGTGGGATAATTTTCCGTACAACAGGTTAAAAAAATTGATTCACAGCCGCCCCGGGCTGTGCTATTTTGAACGTTCCATCACGACCCCAAGCCGAAGTGGCGGAATTGGTAGACGCGCATGGTTCAGGACCATGTTGGAGCAATCCAGTGGAGGTTCGAGTCCTCTCTTCGGCACCCGGCTCGCGCCGGGAGGCGGATCCTTGGCTCCGTAAATTTCTTCGACGGGCTTTTCCGCAGAACTCCTTGCGGGGGGCCGCCAATCTATTGGCCTCGCAAATTTCCTCGGTCCTTTAATTACAGAACAGAAAAGGTGAGCGCACCGCCCGTCCGGCGAGAACCACCTTCCGGTGGAGTGCCACTGCGAACGGCTAACGTCTTGCCTCCGTAAATTTCTTCAACGAGGTTTTTCGCAGAATCACGGGTTAAAAAGCAACCGCCACGGATGTGTCATTCTGAGGCGAAGCCGAAGAATCTCGCCTTGGACCTTCGCTTTTGACTTTTCCACGTCTTCTCCCCACGAAGGGTCAGTTTTTTCGCCTCGTTAATTTCATTGTCCTCAATCCGCTGCGCAGGTCGCCTTTGCTTTGCGCCAGCCGTAAGGTTATCATTCGCCACGGGAACAATTTCTCAGCCAAAAAAAAACATTCTCATTCCTCATAAAATCGCACCGGGCGCGTACCAAATTTCCCTGCCGGAATTTTGCTGACGGCAGATGTCTTTTATCCCCGGTTGAATCGTTGTTCGATCGTCTGCACGACGCGGGACATGAGGAGGGTGAGGAAGAGGTACAGCAAGGCGATATACGTGTAGGTCTCGAAGTAATTGAAGTGGCGCGTGGCGTATTCGTTGCCAATTCTCAAGATGTCGGTGATGGAGAGCACGGACACGAGGCTGGTGTCCTTCAGCATGCCGAGGGTCTGGTTGCCGATGGCGGGCACGATGGTGCGGAGTGCCTGCGGCATGACGATCTGCATCAGGGCCTGTTTCTGCGTCATGCCCAGACTGCGCGCGGCTTCGGCCTGTTCCTTCGGCACAGCCTGCACGCCGGCACGGAAGATGTCGGCCATGTATGCACCGTAACAGAAGCCGAAACCGAATACCGCCGCCGCCAGCGCGGGCACGGCAAAAAACTCCCCGAGCGCGTAATAAATATAGAACAGCAGAACCAGCAGAGGAATACCGCGCAGGGCCTCGGTGTAGAGCGACACGGCCACCCGCACGCCGGGACGGCTCGACAGCATGCCCATGCCGGCGGCAAACCCGACAACGATGGCGGCCAGGCTGCTCATCAGGGTGATGCCCAGGGTGTAGGCGATACCGGTGGGCAGGAGTTCCGCCAGCGTCAGGAAATCGCCGCCGGGTGACGGAACGCTGGCCGACCGAAAAGGCAGGAACACGAGCAGAAAGATGCTCGCGCCCACCAGAATATTCCACGCCAATGCGGTGTGGCGGTCTTTCTTTGGCGGAGTCATGAGACCTCCGGAACCGCCGCCGCCTTGCCGAGCTCCCATTTGGCGTGAAGCTGCGTGACCGTCCCATCCTTGATGAGGGAGCGTATCGCGTCGTCGAGTTGGGTTTTGAGTTGCGGGTTGTCTCGGCCCAGAATGATGCCGTAATACTCTTCGGTCAGGATCTCCCCGGCCATCTTGATCTTCTCGAAGATGGCGTTGTCGTTGTTCTTGTAATAGAGAGTGCCGGTGCTTTCGCCGATGACAGCGTCGATCTCTCCCTTGATCATGTCCGCCACGGCGTGGCCGTACTGCTCGTAGGCGACGGGCGTGAGCTCTGGAATTTTTTCCAGGTAAAAGTAGGAGGTCGTGCCGCGCTGCGCGCCGACTTTCATCTTCCGTGCCTTCAGGTCGTCGATGGAAGCGACGCCCTCCAGATCGCGCGGGACGACGATGGCGAGTCCGCTTCTCAAATAGGGTATGGTGAAGGCCACGTTCTTTTTGCGGTCCTCGAGGATGGTGACGGAACTGATCGCCATGTCGAATTTGCGCGTCACCACGCCGCCGATAATGCCCGCCCACTCGACGTTGACGAATTCGATTTCGAATCCCGCCCGTTTGGCCACGGCGCGCATGAGTGCCACCTCGAATCCGTCGAGTTGTTTTTCATCGTTGATGAAACTCATCGGCACCAGGGTGGCATCGGTTCCCACCTTGTAGATTTTCTCCGGCGCGGATTCGCCGCATCCCCAAATCGGGACACACATGAACGCCAGCGCGAGCAAAAACGCCTGTACACGTTTAATCATCGTTCTCCCGGGGAAAAACATGGGCGTAGCGGCCGTCCAGCGCCAGGCGCACCTGGCGTCCCTCCTGCAACCCCGCTTCCAGGGTGGTGCGGGCGGATTCGATATTCAATACTTTGCCGGACAGGGTCTGGACCTTATAGGTAATGCGCGAGGCCATGGGGGTGCATTGCTTCACCTGCCCGATCCAGATATTGGGCGGATGGGTGAACTCCGACGGTCCACCGATGGCGATATGGTGCGGCCGGACATAGACATCGCATTCATCCCCAACCGCGAACCAGGACGCGTTTTCGACCTGCAGGCGGTTGCCTTCAACCGTTTTGACGACGGCGCCGGCGCCGATTCTCTCCACGACAGTGCCTTCGAACCGGTTGTAGCCGCCCAGGAAGCGGACGACGAAGGGAGACGCCGGTTTTTCGAACAGTTCCTGCGGCGTGCCGGCCTGCAGGAGCTTTCCCCGGTGCAGGATACCGATCCGATGCGCCAGGGTCAGCGCCTCTTCGCGGTCGTGCGTGACAAAGAGGAAAGTGATGCCGAAAGTTTTCTGGATATCGCGCAACTCGTCACGCAGGCTTTGCCGCAGGTTTTCATCGACCGCCGACAACGGTTCGTCGAGCAACAGAATGCGCGGCCGGTTGATCAGCGCCCGCGCCAGGGCGACGCGCTGCGATTCTCCACCGCTCAATTGCCCCGGCCAGGCGGCGCGCTTGGCCGACAGGCGCAGGGTGCCGAGCAGCTCTTCGATCCGGGGTTCGATCTCGTTTTCCGGTGTTTTGATGACGCGCGGACCCACGGCGATGTTGTCGTAAACATTCATGTGGGGAAACAGGGCGTGGCGCTGGAAGATGAACCCGACCGGCCTTTTTTCCACCGCCACCGGGGACATGTCCTGATTGGCGATGGTCACCTTTCCGTTGTCCGGCGTGTCGAACCCGGCGATCAGGCGGAGTAGGGTGGTTTTGCCGCAGCCGCTCGGGCCGAGCAGCACAAAGCGCTCGCCTTCGCGGATTCTCAGCGAAACGCCGTCGAGCACCGTCTGTTCCGCAAAGGATTTTTTTATTCCGTCCAGTATCAGCATGACCCGCCGCTCAAAGAAACTTGCAAGTTGCGGGCATTTTATATAAATTTCGCCGAGGTAACAGCATATAATCCCCGAAACGACCAATCCTTTTTCGCATGGAACTCCCGTGAACATTCTGATTATCGGCGGCGGCGGACGCGAACACGCCCTGGCCTGGAAAATCGCGCAGAGCCCGAAAGTGGACCGGATCTATTGCGCGCCGGGCAACGCGGGCACGGCCACCGTGGCGGAGAACATCGACATCGGCGCGGAAGACATCGACCGCCTGCTCGATTTCGCCCGGGTGGAGGACATCGGCCTGACCGTGGTCGGGCCGGAAGCGCCCCTGGTGGCGGGCATCGTCGACCGGTTCGAGGAGCACGGACTGAGGATTTTCGGCCCTTCCGCCCTGGCGGCCAAGCTGGAAGGCAGCAAGGTTTTCAGCAAAAACCTGATGCAGAAATACGGCATTCCCACGGCGGAATTCCGGTCGTTTACCGACGCCGATCACGCCATCCGCTACGTGGAAGAACGCGGCCCGGTGGTGGTGAAGGCTGACGGCCTGGCGGCGGGCAAGGGGGTGATCCTGTGCGAAAACGCGAAAGAAGCGCGGGCGGCGGTTCAGAAGATCATGCAGGACCGGGCGTTCGGAGATGCGGGCGGGCGCGTGGTCATCGAAGAATGGATGCGCGGGAGGGAGGTGTCGCTCCTGGCCTTGTGCGACGGGAAAACCGCGCTGCCGCTGGAAGGGGCGGAAGACCACAAGGCCGTGTATGACGGAGACACCGGGCCGAACACCGGCGGCATGGGGGCCTATTCCCCGGCTCCCATCTTCACCGATGCCCTGCGCGAACAGGTGTTGAACGAGATCATGCTGCCCACCGTGCGCGCAATGGAACAGGAGGGCGCGCCGTACAAGGGAATCCTGTATGCCGGGCTGATGATCACCGACGCGGGCCCCAGGGTGCTGGAGTTCAACGCGCGCATGGGCGACCCCGAAACCCAGCCGCTGATGGTCCGCATGCGGAGCGACCTGGTGCCATTGATGGAAGCGTGCATCGACGGAACGCTGGATGGATGCGAAATCGGCTGGGATCCCGGTGCTTCGGTCTGCGTTGTGATGGCGTCCGGCGGCTACCCCGACTCATACGAAAAGGGCAAACCGATTACGGGCATTGAGAACGCCCAGGCGGTCGAGGGCGTCACCGTGTTTCATGCCGGAACGAAACGGCAGGACGGACAGGTGGTGACCAGCGGCGGCCGGGTGCTCGGCGTGACGGCGCTGGCCCCCGATGTGCCGTCCGCGATCGAGAAGGCCTACTCGGCGGTTGAGAAAATCCACTGGGAAGGTGTCCATTTCCGGCGGGACATCGGCCGGCGTCCGCAGTAAAAACCCGCGCAGCATAGCGCCACAGGATTTAAAATCCCACCCCCAGCCGATCCCCCGGCACGACGCCAGAGTGGCCAATCCAGAGGTTCCACAACAGCCGGTTTGTTGGTGTATAGTGCAGAGAAAGGGGCCGTGTTGAGAGCGTGCTTAAAGCACCTTTCCACGCACGATGCGCCGGAGCGGAACGGCCGTTCCACTTTTCTCAAGACATCGGGCGGGGGGCCAGGCTTACAGATTGGCCGCGTCGGAACACCACTATCGGGATGCAGTATGGAGCGGGTCAGGCAAATCATGATCGGGGCAATGGCGGCCTGTCTGGCCCTGTTTCTCGTGTTCCTCTTTTTCTCCATTTCCCTGTGCCAGATTTTTGGATTTCTGGGCCTGCTGCTGGGGCTGGCCCTGGTAATTATGGACCGGCGCTGGCGCGCCATCCGCTTCCCACTCGGCTGGCCGGTCCTCGCCTTTTCACTCCTGTGCGGCATCGCCATCCTGCTTTCAGTCGATACCCGGGCCAGCCTACCTTTTTTGAAACGCCTGCTGGAACCGGCGGTATTTTTCTGGGTCGTCAATGCCGTCCCCTACCTCATGCTGAATCCGCCCTGGAAAAAAACCAGCGGCCCGACGGAACAAAACGGTTCGCTGCCGGAGAGCGCCTGCCAGATGGGAGGCTGGCTGCTGTTTTTTATAGGCGCGGCCTGCCTGGGCGCCGCCGGGTACCAACTTTATGAAGCCTTCTGGCTCAAACAGGTCCGGCCCTTTGGCACGCTGAACAATCCGATCACGCTCGGGACCCTGTTCATGCTGGTGAGCCTGGCGCTGACGGCGTTCGCACTGTTCGCGAAAAAAAACCGGATCTGGGTGGTGATAGGATTGGTTCCTATTTTAGCGGGACTGGTGGTCTCCCAGACCCGGAGCGCCTGGGTGGGACTGGTGGTGGGCCTGGCTTTTCTTCTATGGAAAAAAGGCTGGAAGTGGCTGATGGTTCTTCCCGTTGCACTGCTCATGCTTTATGCCGCGCTGCCGGATGATTTCAAGGCACGGGTCCAGACCATCGCCACGGCGAGCGATAGAGCGGCCAAGGAGCGCATCGAACTGTGGCGCGCCGGGTGGGCGTTGATGCAGGAACATCCGGTTAAAGGGTTCGGCTTCCACACCATGGAACTGGTGAGAGACCAATACCCTCAATTTGAACACATATTTGTTTTTTACCGGCACTTTCACAACCAGTACATCCAATTTGCCGTGGACGCGGGGATTCCGACGCTCCTGGCCTGGCTGGCGATATGGGCGGTCTATAGTCACAACCTGCGGCAGAAACTCCATGCCTGGGACCCTGGCCACCCGGCGATCTGGCTGCTCATGACCGGTGGCAGCGCGGCGCTCGCCTTTCTGGTCACCTGCGTCTTCGAAAACCAGTACTACGACACGGAATTCACCACCCTGCTGTTCACCCTGCTGGCGTTCCCTTATTTTTTACGAACGGAGAAAGCAGAGACCTCCCCCATTTCCGGCAGCGAGCCTCTCCATACAAAGTGATCGATGATAAGAAGCTCACCGTTAGGAAGGGGTCAATTACGGTTTTTGCAGAAAACAGAGTCTGGCAGGGAAAAAACGAAATGCCGGATGAAACGGGACGCGGGGAATGAGATGGGACAGCACGCCAGCTACCACAGGGGTTTTAAAAATGGATCAGGATTTTATCGCTTGCCGGACCAACGCGGTTTTAAAAGCAATTCCCAAAAATAAACCAGGAAAATAATAGCCATCAGCAGCAAAACAGCCATTCCCGCTCCCGCAGCCCACTTGTTGGTTTGAACCGGGCTGATATTGAAAGCAATTGCAGGATTGAAATCGGCTTTGACTTTTTGCAAGGCCCGGAAGTGAAAGATATTGGTTTCAAATATATTCATTTTCTCTTCCAGAATTTCAAACCGTTTCCGCAGTAAGGTCGCGGTTGTTTCAAATTGATCTTCTTCCTTTTCCAATAAAGCCAGTTCTCCTTTCAACCGTGGAATTTCCCTTTGATAGAAGGCAACCAGTTTTGAATTTTCCTTCTCTTCCACACGGCTTTTTGAAACTTTCCTGGCCAGGTCAATAAAAACCTTTTTTTCGATGGCCTTTTTTGTCGACGAATTGATATGCCCCAAATCTCCGGAACCTTTCAACGGCCCCTTTAAAACTCCAGAGCGGAGAAACAGCTCCGCCTCTTCAGCTCCACTCCGGATTTTTTCTTGCTCGGCCTGGGCATCCCAAAGCTTCCTCTGGAAACTGGTCAGTTTATTTGAAAGAAAATATTTTTCATCTCGAATGGAATTGAGTTTTTCCTGATCCTTTAGCGTTTCCCGGCCTCCGGCATCGCCTGTAAAAATATCCCTGAATTGCTTTTTTTTCTTTTCTTCAATCTCGATCCTGAGATTGCACCACTCAACCAGACTTTTTTCAAACCGATTGGCAAACCGCTCCGCAATTTGAGGAAACTTATTTTTGAGCAGAGACTTCTGAGGGCTTTCCAGAATCAAACCGATGACTCCAGATTCGATATCTGCATCGACCGACATCGCCGCCCGCATTTGGGAGGGGGTTAGATTCAACTCTTCGGCCGAAGGCTTCAGGAATTTTGGATCGCGAATCACATTATTGACGATGTCGTCCTGAAAGTTTCTAAAACCCTTGTGAACATAACCGTAGAGGGATAAATTTGCACTCGCCTGGTATTCCGCCGGCATCGCTAAGATCGAAAAAACAATGCCCCCTGCCCCAATCAGGAAAAGGGCGAAAATCACATTAAAATACCTGAAAAAAATAGAGGCCAATTGTTCTGTTTTTAATTCCTCATTTCTCATCAAAGGTTCCTGCATTAAAAAAAGATATCCTCTACCTTATTATAGTTATTCTCCCTTTTACTTCCATCTTCTCTAAAAAGCTTAACAACACAAGAACTTCTTGCTGTAGAAATCCATACGCAACTGGAGAATGAAGAGTTGGGAGATACTCCGGAGATATGAATTATACCCAATCAAAAATCCATAATAAATAATATTTTACCCCCCCGCTCTTGAGTTTCGAATTGAGGGGCCAAGAGTCAGCACAGTATGCCACATCCAAGAAAGGTCCGGGAATTTAAGGACATCAAATGTCAAAGACTGAATAAGAATCGCAATTAATACCAATGACACCATTTTTTCAGGAGTAGAAAAATTTTTCAAGCCCAAACCTTTAAACCAACATTTCAAGATAGACCTTAAAAAAAAGCAATACGCCAAAAAAAACATCAAACCAAGTTCAGCCAGAAAAGTGAGCAGCATATTGTCCAGCGCATTTACTCTTGAAAAATAGTCAACAAACGATATTCCATTGTTTGCGTAATATAGCCACGTTTGATAATCTGCCCGAACAAATTCCAATAGCGAACTGTTAAAACCATACCCCTGCAGAGGGTACACCTCAAATACACTCAGTCCCAGTTTCCACAACTCTAAACGGACAAGAATACCGTGAAAATGAAAAAAGAAATCAAAATCATCACTTGTTAAACTCAAGCTATAAACCAAAACAAAAGTTAATGGAAGCAACAAAAGGGGAACCAATCTTCCCAAATTAGGACGACCCCAAATAACTCCCAGAGTTATCGCAACTACACAAGAAAGAAGTGGTCCTTTTTTCAACATCAGTAATAGATAAGTGAACGCAAAAATAATCAATCCATAAAGAATCCAATCAATTTGAAGAGGCTTTTTTTTACTGGATACCAGTAGAAGTGGCCCAAGAGAATACAAAACCAACATAGCTCCGCTAGGTATTGGGTTTTGATAAAAAAATCTTAACGGGTTGCGAGAATTTGGATTAATTTGCAACTCCCACAATCCAGCCAAGCATAAAAACCACAATAAAAATGTCAATAAACACGAGAAAATAAAAATTTTTTTTTCGGTATTTAAAACACGACTTGCGCAATAGGCGGCCAATATGCCCCCAATAAGCAGAATGACCACCCCTTTTAAACTCGCCCAGGGATCATGACTGAAAATCACATTGACCCCACCCAAACCCGATAATAGGAAAAACCACTTCCCAGAAATTTTTTGAGGACAGGGGGACAAAAACCCGTACTTTTCCTGCAGAAGGGTAGCAATCGCTGGCAATAAACATAAAAAAACAATAAAAACTCGGGCTTTCACTGGGCTCCAAAGCGTGATTGACTGAGTTGCAAATAATGAAATAGCTGCCGTAGAAACACAGAATAATGTAAAAGGCAGCTCTTTTTTCCAATGTAGCCAAAGCGCAAGCAATTCAAATTCCTTTAAATATATTTTCCAGTGGCCTAAAAAAAACAATCTCAAACCAATTCAACCAATTATCAATTTATTTCTTTCAAGAAGATACTTTAGGGACATTTCCCCGTCTTTTCAAAATAATTCCTGCGACAATCATCGCAAGTGGCAAGACATATTTTACGATTTCTAATATTTTTTCCACATAAAACATCATTTGCGATTTCCATTCAAAATAGGCACCAACAGGATAGGAAACAAAGGAGTTATTTTCTCTTGACAGTATGGTCATTCCAGTTTCTTCTTTTGACCCTCTATAAAATTTCTTTATCAACTCCTCCCTATACGCCAGACTTCTTACACTCAAAACTTTTCCATTATGACGCGGAATGACTCCAACATCGGGATCAAACATATGCCATTCACCTTCATACCACGCTTCCATAACCACATGCCCCATTAATCCAACATGGCGGACAACCACTCCAGATTTAATCGCAACCATCATTAAAAGGTATGATATTTGACTACATTCTAAACATTCAGCCTTTTTAAGCCAATAATCTGGCGCCCAAGTTACCCCTAACACAGGATGCACAAACCCCAATCCCCAAAGAATCCAATTGGTAGCAACCGTGTGCCTGTCTGCCAAACAGTGCGAAAACCTTTTTGTTAAAATATCAAAAAGTATTAACAGTTTTTTTTCTTCTGAAAGATTAAAAAAGTTAGGGTCTACTGTTTGCGCTCTAAAAAGAACATCATCCACGCTCTTTACTCGAGCGGGATTCACTGTACTCCCCACCAACAATTCTCCACCCAACGAAAGTACTAGTAGCCCCCCACCAACCCATAAAAGAAAATTCGCCAAACTTTTTTTTATAAAAAATTCACCCCTCATTTTTTCACCCCTTACCTTTCCAATCAAAAGTTTCTTTAATATCGCCAATATGATTCCAATTTCCTTTACCATCATCAAAGCTGAAGATTTTCGATATCAGACATGACAAGCCTCCATCATGAACTCTTTAAAAGCAGCAACACAAAAAAAATTTCACCCCAAATATCCAGACCACAGGCATCACAATATTCACCTAACTCAGCCTCAAAATCCGCACATGCACATCATGACATTGCCTTCATACAATCTCACATTTCCCAAATAGAGTATGAAATTCCTCAAAAGAGTGTAATAAAAAGTGTCAAAATATCCTATCTAATTGACAAAAATTGAGTTTTCCACCAAACTTTATAAGAAATATTTTTCAGGAAATGTCGTGGCCGATCTCTTTGGTAGTATTATTTTTAGCTTCACATTCCTAATTTTATTTATTGCCAGGCCATTCCGGCTCACTCCTGGCACTTTTTTTTCCACCTGGCTTGCCCTCCTCGCAATCCAAACTACCACTATCATCAATGAGTTCATGTTCCGAATCAAAGGGGCCGATGGCGGCGACTCGGAAAAATTTTTCATCCTGGCGAGCAAGGTCGCCCAATCGGACGGCTTTTATTTCAACCAAAAAGAGATACTGTATTCCCAGATCATTGGAAATATCTTCAAAGTATTCGGCACCTCCCGTTTCCTTGGAAGCGAACTGTCGGTCCTAGCTTTTATCTTGTCCTGCTACGTCATCCTGAAAATCCTGAAAATCCTGGATCTTCAAAAATATGCCGCACCGGTCATATTGATTTACGGCCTACATCCCAGCGGCATAATCATCAAATCGGTCATGCTCCGGGAATCTTTTCAGGTTCTGTTTTTCATGGTGACTGTTTACTGGGGGTTACGGTTTTGCAGGGAGTTCAATTTAAAACATCTCTTTTTTTGCGGAGTTTCCGCAATTTTTATGAGCCTGTTTCATTTCGCACTGGGCATCATTGCTCTTTTGGTTTTCATTCTGTTTATTGCTTTTGCTGTTTTCTTCGGAATAAAAGAAAAACCTTTTATATTAAAGACCTTGCTGCCCGGGCTATTGACCTTATTCATGGGCGTTGTTCTGGCCGCTCAGTTTTCACCCACTCTATTAAAACAGTTGGGAGGTATTTCCTATATATTCACAAAAGACCCCATAACGATAATAACCAAGTTCCGGAATGCATCGATAAAAAAATCAGGGGTGGCCACCTACACCGTTCAGAATATTGACCCGAATTCAAGCAGCAACCTGATCACCAGTCTGGCCCGGGCGGTGATCCACTACTTCTATTACCCTGCCCCCTGGGACATAAAACGTTCTCTTGATTTATACGGATTCCTGGAAACGGCCTGGAGGGGATTGCTGCTGGCCCTCGCCCTGATTTCATTGTTCCAGGAAAAAGGTCCGAACAAAAAATATTTACTTCTTTTGTTCAGTATCTACATTTTAAATTCATTATTGTGGGCGCTGGGCACCACCAACTTCGGTACCGCCATCCGGCACCACCTTGTGGGACACTGGTTGCTGGTGATTCTCGCCGCTCCACTACTGGCAAACTTGATCGATACAGGCAGGAAATACGCCCACCCATCGGCACCTCCTCTAACACTGGACAAGGGCACTTCTTGAATCAAATAATCTCCAGGCGTGGGCCGGTGGTTTCAACCCCATGGAGCTGGTCCCCACATGGGCGAGCCCAGACACGCCAACGCTCATGTGTTGATGCAAAAGTCGAAAAAATTTTGCGTAATGATTTTTGAATCGATATAAGGCCGCGCTGCCTCGCGTATCTTTTGTGCGGGCACCTGCCGATGCTTCCCGGCAAATTCAAGAAATTTTAGAAATTCGATTTTATCCGAAACATTCAGTGCAAAAGGGAAGTCCGCGGGAAGCCCCGGATCGTCATACCCCAGCACGATCGGCAAACCGCACGCCAGATATTCCCTCACCTTCAACGGCGTCGCCTGGGCCAGACCTTTCTTTGCGAGGGTCAGGCTCCCCACCCCCAGATCCATTTCCGGGTACAGCTCCTGAATTTGGTCCGGAGACAGGGTTCCATGCAGGACGACTTGTGGAACCTTCCCACATTGGGCTTCCAGTTCTGGAGTGAGCTTTCCTACCACGTGAAGCTTGAAGGGAGGGAGATCGGACGTTGATTCAATCTGGTCGAGGATTTCCTGCAATCCCTGCCACGGAGTGAAATACGTCGACACCATGATGATCTGAAACGGCTTTTGGGAATCTCCGGTCACCTGCCGGACGCAACCGGCGAAAGAATCCATATCAATGGAGTTGGGAGAATAATCCCCCGGACCAGAAAACCCCGAACGCTTAATTTCATATTCCAGGATCTCGGGGGTGACCGCTATGATGGCTCTGAATTTCCTGATCCAGCATCCCCCAAAGGCCTTTTCCATCCAGTAACGGAGCTTGCCAGCGATCACCGCCAGCTCTTCAGGCTCCTTCGTATGATGCTCCAGAATCATTTTGCCCGCCTGCTTCAAACACAGAAAACCAACAGGGTCGAACAGCGGGTTCCGTAAAATACCCCGGTGATAATCCTTCATGATCTCATTCATTTTCAGACATTGCTGGAAGCGTGTGGAAAAACGGTTGCCACCTCCAACCGGCAATACCTTCAAATGAGAGTAATGGACATTTTCCGGCGGAGCGCTTCTCGGCAGCCAATAAAAATCAAAAGGCAGCTTCTGCTCCCGGGCGACTTTGGCGTGCTGGTCTATTTTACGAAGAATACTGTGAGCGGATTGGTCGGCGTTGGAAAAGGTAAGATTGAAATAGGCGAGACGGGCCGTAGAACTGTCCTTTTGCATAAAACGGTCAACCGGGGAAATCAAATCTCAAATAATAATCACCAGGCAAGAGCCTTCGTGAACTCGTCTTCAATTTGATGGCTTCCTGCTTCCGGGGGAAATCATTTTTTTTATTTTTTTGAGCACGTCGATAATGGATTGACTGGTAGGATAAAAATCGTGATCCCGGGGCGGTTCCCGCATGATGCGGCCGAACTCTTCTTCACTGAATCCAAGTTTCTTGAGGACGTACTCCTTGTGGGCCTTAAGAAGCTTGGGATCGTAAAGCGGCTTCTCCATTTCCTGCAAGGCCTCATCTCGCGTGATTTCACCGTTTCGGATCAGGCTCGACAAGTGCACCCTCCGTTTGTCCACTTTGAATTTTTCAGGCAGGATATAAGCCTGGTAAAACTGGGTGAACAACGACTCATAATGCTTGCCGCCGTAATACTGCCACCCCAGCTTATCCTCCAGAACAGTCATGGCCTTTTCTTTTTCGTAATTCACGTAGTTGAGTATGTCCACGAAATAGAAATCCCGGCTGATGAAAGTCAGGTAAAGCCACTTCAAGGTTCCCACCCGGGGAAACGTTTTCAGCCTGACGTCACCAAAGCGATCGTGAATCGCCTTGATGTTCCTGAAATCCTGTTTGAACCAGGTCCAGGAGCGCGGCATGCCGGACTCGGTGGCAACGTTGACCCCGCTCAGTATGTATTTGATGTCATTTTCGCGCGAGATGCGAAACAAAGAAGCGAATATGGCATGATCGGTCAGCATCTCAATGTCGATCACACCGGCCTTGATAAAGGAACGCTGAAGGTCGCGGAATTCCTCCCAGTCGATGACGTAGGTCTGCAAATCGAATTCCAGGGTCGACACAATGCGGTGGATGTTCTTGACCGCCAGTTCTGAATTCCATCCGTTGTCGAAGTGCACCGCCAGCGGGCGCAACCGGTACTGCTTTGCCAGGTACGCAACATAGGAGCTGTCGACCCCGCCGCTCAAACCCACGAGGCAGTCGTAGGGTTTGCCTTCTCCTTCGGCCCGGATTCGCTCACACAGGGTTTCCAGGCTTTTTTGGGACTGCTCACTCCCCGGCCCCCGGTTCTGCACAATCGTGTCGAACTCCCGGCAATGATTGCACACACCGTTGTCATCGAATTCGATATCCCGATCAGACGTGTCGAGAATACACCGGGTGCAGATATGATAAACAGTTTCTGTAACCGTGGTCATGCCTGAAACCCTCCAGAAAAACAGACTGATAAACAGGCCAAATCGCAAAAAGTGCTTTAGCTTACCATGTTTTCCTAGTTCGGCTCGACTGAAAACAAACGCATCCAGCGACCAAAACTTATCATCCTCCAAAGTGAATTTCGGAAGGGTTCTCTCCCGGCTATAATTGCCTCCCCCTTACTTAAAGCCCCAGCAGCCAAGACACCCAGAGAATTGTCAACCGCCTCCTGCAAAGCCTGGCGGAAACTATCCGGTGCGTGTTTACGGATCCAAGTTTCCTCCGGCGTCACAAATCCCATTTTGTCCGTCCTGTTATATATTTTTTCTGGCAGAAACGGTTTCAGGGCCTTTCGCAGAATACGTTTGGTCAAAGCATCCTGAATCTTGAATTCCTCCGGACAGCCAAGAACGAACTCCACCAGCCGGTAATCCAAAAACGGCACACGCGACTCAATTGAAAAAGCCATCGAATCCCGGTCGGCCCAGTGAAGCTGCACCGGCAAGCTGGTATGCAGCAACTGGGAAATAGAAAAATTGCGAATACCAAGACGACGCCCGTTTCGTATATTATATGGATCGCGTTTCTCTACACTCCGGTCAAGCCGAATCCAGGCTGGATCAACATCAATAGTGCCAGGGAGTGACCGGACAATCCCTGCTAGGAACGAGGGCAGAAAATGCTTCACAATCTCCTTCACGACAGCCTTGGGCGTATAACCATGCAAACGCTGGGCCGCCCGGATCTCCCGGATCAGCCTAGAGAACTGTAAACGCATCAAAAGGTTACCATAGTAATATCCAAAAAAAGCGTGATAACCTGCCAGCAGTTCATCGGCACCATGCCCGTCCAAGGTAACCTTAGTCGCTGTTGTGCTCACTAATTGGAATACGTTCCACTCCGCATAAATGCTGAGAGATGAAAAAGGCTCATCCTGGTGCCAGGTCAGTCTATCCAAGGTATTTTGGAGATTTTCAAGTGTGGGGACGACGATGTGTGAGCGGGCACGCGTGTGACGGACAACTTCCTCCAGAAATGGCCGCTCATCATATTTTTTATAATCTGATGCCGCCGAAAAGGTGTTTTGCAAGCATTCCGCTCCCTGCTGTTTCAATAGATGGTTAATCGTGCACACGATGGAAGATGAATCGAGTCCTCCAGACAACCCTGTTCCAACATCGACATCAGCCCTCAGGCGGAGGCGTACGGAATCCTGAAACAACTCCAGAAAACGTTCCGCAGCTCGGTTAAAGTCCAACCCAACCATTTCCGGCCTCAATCGATACCATTTTTTGACGGGAAGTTCACCACCGATGTCCTCAACCTTGCAGTGAACAAATTCACCGCCAGGGAATTGACGCACACCACGAAACAGGGTATCTGCCGTATGATCTGCCAAACCCCAGTTCAAAAAATCATAGGCCATCTGGTGATTCAACCTGGCTGCCCAGCCATCGAGTTTTATAAACTGCTTGATCTCCGAGGCAAAAGCTAGGAACCCGTTTGGAGAAAACCAGTAGTAAAGCGGCTTAATGCCAAACCGGTCACGTGCGGCAAACAGGCATTTTTCCTTCACATCATAAATCAAGAAGGCGAACATGCCGTTGAAACGGTCCAGGCAGTCCGCTCCCCATTGCCGAAATGCAGCAAGACACACTTCCGTATCTGTCTGTGATAAAAAATGATGGCCGAGGGAGGTGAGTTCTTTTCTCAACTCCATGTAATTATAGATTTCGCCGTTATAAACGATGAGATACCTCCCATCTTCCGTACTCATCGGCTGATGTCCGGCGGGCGAGAGATCGAGTATCGACAGGCGGCGGTGTCCCAAAGCAACAATATATTGGGCCGGAATACGTTCACTAAACGACCGAGTGGGAGTAAAAACCGCATTGTGATGCCGTACAGCATCTGGCGTATCCGGCCCATAAAGATGACACACCTGGCCTACACTGTCGACCAAAGCAAATCCTTCATCATCAGGACCGCGGTGACGGATCACTTCCGTCATCGCTCCGATCATCGGGGAGATATCATTCCCACTCAGGCTCAATATCGCTGAAATTCCACACATGGCAAATTGTCAAAGATTCTATTCAGAAACCTTTTTCGATCAAATCCAACAAAACCTTTCGACTGGCGTTCAACCTCTCCTCACTTTTCAACTTTAATTCCGAAACCGGAACTCTTCGTGCACCCTGCTCCCAAATCCCATCCAACAAAGCCTCTGGAGTTGAAACATGTAAAGCCATTCCCGATTCAATCTGTTCCGGATAAGAATCCCGTCCATCAATGCTATAAACAATCGAAGCTACGCCAAATTGCTCGGCTTCCAAGACTGAACTGGAGTTATAGGTCATGTGCAGGTCCATGTGAGGCAACAAACTGTACAAAGGGAGTTCCGTTGCAACAGAAATATCAACCGTATTATCGAATCCAGAAAAACAGTTTTTAAAATATCTTTTTTTATCAATGAATGTGGGGTGCAAACGAAACCACCACACATGACTGTCCCACGTTTTTTCAAGAGCGTACCGGAGCAACATCTGATGCCCAGAATCCATTTGCTTTGGACCCTGCAGGGTCACCAAAATGTGCTTTTTCCCAAAAAAAGAATTTTTTACTTTTTCAATTTTGGAGCGAAACATATGAGTGATCTCCTGCTGTCCCTCCTTCCAAATTTCCAGGTAATAATTGTACCCGATCACCGGTTTAGGACAATTGACAAAACGGGACGTCCAATCCATGATGCATTGGCGCTCATATTCACTCCATACCCAGAAATAATCCGGGAAAACCTCATATCCTTCCTGCGGGTGGCGGTGCCAGCCAACATAAAAGGGGTTTGCCCTTCCCTGCAACCCATGCTGGATTTCCATACTGGGAATATTGAAACGCCTACAGGCCAGGTTAAATGCAAAATTTTCGAGTCCATAATATTGGGCTGTAACGGCGAAAACCGGCCGGACCCTTCTGAACAGACTCAAAAAGTAGTCGCATGTTTGTTGAATCAAAAATACGGACCAAGCCAGCGGAAATCGATCCTGCGTGACAAATGGAAATTCCGGCTGAATCCATTTAAAAAAATCCTGAAATTGAGGTAAATCGGTTGTCCCCTGTGGGGTCGCTTTGCGAGTGCCCCTGGCTCTCAGACGAATCCAATCCATATAGGGTTGAATCCATTTTGATGGATTGTGCCGAGGATGATAATAGTAGTTTCCATATGTAAGGAAAAGACTATCAATGGATCGGGACTCCAAGAAGTCGATCAACGGTTCGCAAAACCGGTCGTAATAAAACCCGTCCTGTTTGACAAAAGAAGCCCCATCCCCCAGAAACACAACCTTAACGGGCAAAGAGGTTGAAGCATTTTTCCGGCGATCTTCAATAATAGCCTTGAGGTATCCTCCATATGTCCTGACAACTCTGCGGACCAAGCCGGTCAATCGTTCGTAGCGCGCTTCTTGTTGTATCCCAATGCCATGATAAGCATCCAACAGAATATTGGTCAATACCACACGAACAAGTGGCCAGACATGAAGACCGCCGACGATCCATTGGTCGACAGGGAAACGATCTTCAACCTCGTTGAGGATATTCAGAATTTCAGAGCGGTCCAACATAAAAACAATGGTCCGTTCCCGGCCCCTGCCGGCTCGGTTTTATGAGGGAGTAATTGATTGAAGCAGGGAAGAAAACAGCGACCTACCCAAAATGCCGCCTCCTTTTATTGCTCAAGTTGTTTTTTACCAAGATGGAGTTCCCTCAGGACTTTAGAAATGCTTCGGCTCCCCAGAGGGAATTATATACCTAAAGCCATTTAAAAAAAATCTTCCAATAAAAACAACTCCAGCTTCCCAAATCAACCCAAAACACCCTTCTTTTCTAAACTCACCCCGGCCTGCGGCGCAAATTTCGGACCAACCCACCTCCCTTTCGGATAACGTAAAAACCATCACGCCAGATCGCATAATTGAGAACAAACACAAAAACTAAAAACGCTCCCAGTTTGACCAAGGTTTCCACCCAGAAGACACCGAAACTGATATTGAGCAAAATCATCGAATAGACGAAACTCAAAAATGGAACGAAAAAAAGTCCCAGATAGTTCCACCGGATGGGGTCAAGCCCTCTCCCAATGATTCCGACGAAAACCGTCATCAAAACCTGGGAAATCAAGGTTGCCAATCCCGCCCCCACCATCCCAAGGTGAGGAATTAATGTCCAGTTGAGGGCAATATTTATTAATGCCGCCAAGAAAGTAGCAACAGAAACAAACTTGGTCGAACTTTTATTGAAAAATAGAATAGTGACGAGGACATAATAAACTCCAAAGGACACATAGGTGAACGCAAAAAACGGAACCACCATATAAGCCGGCAAGAATTCGGGTGTGACAATAGTCCAGATCAGTTCTTTTGAAAAAAGAGAAAGGGCCGTCCCAAATATTGAATACACCACCATCAGGAAAAACCCCAGTTCCTTGAGTTGGACAAACTGTTCTTTAGAGTTTTCTTTATAGGCATTCATAGCCACGGGGAAATAAGCGCGTTGAATGTTCATGGTGAGATAAGACAGGATACTTCCAAACATGAAGCCAATGTTGTACAGACCTGCTGCTGCCATTCCAATGAAATTGTTTACAAACACCCGGTCAATAATGCTCGACAATTGTCCACCAAGTGAATGAGGTATTAACGGAAGAGAATAGACCAAAGCTTCTTTCAGGTAATGCGCCCTAAAACAAATCGCAAATTGGTCCCGAAGAAAAACAAGGGTAACACCAAAAAACAGAACCGCAGTTATCAGCCCTGCGGCCAGCGGACCCTGCGCACCCCAGCCGGCAAACACAACGAGCCCAATTGTGAGGATCAGATTGACCCCGAATTGGGAAAGCGAAACCATAGAAAACTCCCGGACCCTCTGTTGAATTTGTAACACCGCCAAAAAAATATTGAAGAAGGGGAAAAAAATGATGGTGACCACACCCAGCGCGGCATAGGGCCAAAAAGGAATTTGATTCAAAACCGGCTTGAACAGGCTTTCACCAAAGCCCAAAATCAAACAGCCCAAACCGCAGGACAAAAGAAAAATAAAAACAAATAGCGTACCCCAAAACTCACGCAGTTTTTCCGGCTCATCTTTGTAATCGAAATAAAAGCGGGAGACGGCCCCTTCGAGGGCCAGAGTAAAAAAAACCGAAAGAAAACCGTTGATGGCGAACACAACCGAGATGATGCCGTAATCCTGCGGTGTCAGGTACCGGGTATACACCGGCAAAAGGAGAAAGCTAACCCCTTTTTGCAAAAAGTTGGTCACCGTGTAAATCAGGGAGTTTTTCCCAATATCACGGATAAGGCTCATTTAATGCGGGTGAATGCGCCGTTCCGCGCCGAGAGTAGATTGCGAAATGTATCGTGTGATTGTGAAACCGGCGGAAGATGCGGAGGAATCAGACTTCCAGCTATTTTTGCATGGTCTCCCCATCTATTGATGACGAGCAATACACCACCCTCTATCCCCTTTTTTCTTCTGCAAGGAAGAAAACCAGACCTTAATATATAATCCTGGAATCTGACGAACTCAGAAGATTCGGCAAAGTTTCCCACACTCAAGATTTTCTCAAAATATAACTGGTTCTGGGTTGGTGACCGTAAGAAACGCAAAGTTTTTTTTCAACAATCTCAAGGCCGTTCGCAGCAGCGCATTTTTCCACCTGTTCGGGCGTGTGCCGGACTGAATAAACATCCAAGGATCGTAACGCTAATGGGATATCCGTGACAATTCTATAATCCGCCACAGCGTCTGTAAGCTCAATAATCATGATTCCATTTTTCTCAAGATAGGGCGCATAAACGGCAAATAGTTCATTGAGTAATTTCTCGCGTACCGCTGGATCTCTCGACTCATCAACTTTCTCATTCCCATAATTTCCCATCCACGCGGAAAACACCCAGTGAATGGCAAGAATGACTTGAAATTTGCCATCTACAGTCTTAGGATTAAAACAGTCATCAACTTCAAAAACCGTATTATGATATGAAAACTTTTCCTTAAGCCTGTTCGCAATAACAATACACTTTACAAGCACATCCCTTCCAACCACTTTATGAAATCCGCAATCAGAAAGATGAAAAACAGTAATCCCCGTCCCGCACCCGGTCACCAAAATCCGGGACGATTTCGGCATATTGCGCTCGATATACTCTAATGCGTAATTGGTAAGTGGATCATGATCTCCTCGTTCAAATGCGGTATAAAACCATGATATCTCGCCATTTATAAATGCCAGCCCCTCTCCAACAACGGTGGACTTTGCCTGCATTACGGAGTAGCGTGATTTAATTTCAAACTCTACCTTTTTTTCCCTCCCCAAAACTCGTTTAGCAAACCGGATCAACATGGACATGACTTCATACTTTGCCAACGCAAGGAAGTCCATAAGACCATATTTAGTTTGCCCCTTCTCATTATTACTGTTTGCTGAAGAATGCTCACTCATATATAATTTCCTCGCGAAATGACTATCTTTGCAACCATTTGATCAATTCAAAAACCTCGGCATACTTCACCCCGATCCTTTGTCCCGCATTTTCGGCCTCGTTCTTGAAAAAACTCACCCACTTTTTCCCGGTACGCTCCACCTCAGACTCATGCGCCAGAATGGCCGCCTGTTTGGTTTCCCAGGTATCCGTGATATCAACATAAAAATTCCCGCGAAATTCACAGGTCGAATGGTACCAATTGCTCCGATACATCAACATACGGGGGACATGTCGGCAGCTGTGGAGGGATGCCTTAGCCACTGCCTGATGATCATGGTGGATGTCCCCCACCCAGTGGCAAAATGCAAGGTCGATTTTTTTCTCCTCAACGATCCGCAGTATCTGAACATTAAGCTCTTCAACAAACTCCACCCGAAGGGTTTGGAAATTACCGCAGATCAACTCCGTCGCACCAAGAACCTCCATGGCTGCCCGGCCTTCCATTAAAGCAATATCATCGCCACGCACCGATTCGTTTTTGTAATTGGTGAACCCCGATGTTGTAGCCACAAAAATATAAACATTGTCTCCTTGACGGGCATGCCTGGCAAGCGTGCCTCCGCAACCAAGTTCAATGTCGTCAAAATGTGCGCCGATGGCAAGAATATTCATAAGTCAATTTTTCATGTTGCCGCTTTACTTTCAACGGGAGAATTATAAGACACAGGCCTCTTTTTGCAATTAATTACTTTTTAAAAAATGCGCTTAATTTAGGGGTTAAAAATTTATTTGCAGTGATGCTGATATGATCATCGTCAAAATAATAGGATTCATTCACACTCCCAATCAAACAAGTGCCTCCCGGGCACAATTCATTTTCAAAGCTTAACACAACAACCCCCTTCGCCTCGGCCAAACCGAATATCCGGTTAACTGCGGACTGAAAGTCCTTGTGATCTTCCAATGAAATCGATTTGGAACTCAGGTATTGTTCGCGATTTAAGGGCGCGAGCCTGTACGCCGCCTTATAAATTTCTCCAGGGTAATATTTTTGTTTGGGCACTTGAGACACAACAACAACCTCAACACCTATAGATTTAAAATTTTCAATAGTTTTCCAGAACACATCTTCAAAGAGTTTCAACCTGTTTTCCGTATCTTTCGGATAAGACGTTTCACCCCACTTTTTAATGTACTGATCATCATGGGTATAATAAGTCCACCTGGAAATCAGGAACACCCGCTTGATTTTTTCGTCCTTTATCTTTTGAAACATTCTTTGAAATAACAAACGACAATCTGCAATTTTTTGATCCTTACGAATGGACTCGACCCCCAGCAAAGGAGGGCAGCCGCTATGACTTGCCAACACACCAAAGCCTTTCGTCTCTTTCAACACAGATAAAAATGAAGGTGTAATTGCAAGTGCATGACTGTCCCCGATAATAGCGAAATCAGGGGGTTCATCGGAAGGCTCTCCGACAAAGCAGTACCAGTTCTCCGGCTTCTCGTGAGACCTGGGCACATCCAGACAAGGCGCTGAGGTTCTGTATATCTTTATGGTCGCAGAAACCGATTGTGGAATATTAAACCTCTCAGGAAAACCTTTTTCATGTTTCACCCAATAACCAGCAAATGCAAGGGATGAAACACTGACCACCATAAGCATGGAAAACCTTCTCACAGGAATAAGCTTGGAATCACGGAATGGACTTTCAAGAAATTTCCAAGACAACACCCCCAATCCCAAACAAAATGGAAAATAATATTTCCCAGCATAGGAAGGCAACGTCCCAAGATTTCCCAGCCTGGAAAAAGCCAATACAGGTTGATGCCAAAGGTAAAGAGAATAAGAGATCACTCCTACTCCAACGATTATCTTTTGAGACAAGATTTTTGAGGCGACATCTCCGTTTCCTCCAAAAAGAATAATAAGGGTCGCTCCGATTACCGGAACTAGAGTGTAAAGTCCAGGATGAGGCGTGTTCTTGTCAAAAACCAGAAACGAAATAACAATTAACCCAAGACCGATCAGTGGAATCATTTGACCATAGATTCCATTGAATACCTTCTTGTTGCCCTCAACAAGCACGACACAGGCCCCAAACACAAGCTCCCAGGCCCGCGTTCCTATAAAAAAGAAATTTGCCGTTGGAAAATAGTTAGCGCCAATTCCTGCAAGCCCAAGCGAAAAACTCCCGACTGCTAAAAAAAGAATGTACAGAGGCGCTTTCAGCTTGAACTTCCACAGCCACAACAAAAGAGGAAATAAAACATAAAATTGCTCTTCAACAGAAAGACTCCAGGTGTGGACCAGGGGCAATAGGTCGTTGGTAGGTTGAAAGTAACCTGAGGAAAACCAAAAAAAAATATTTGAATAAAAAAACATGGAGGCCGTAACGGATCCGCCAAAACCCATAAGTTGTTCCTGGCTCAATAAAAACCACGAAAACACAAACGAAACAGCGGTCACAAAGATCAATGCGGGTAAAATTCTGCGGGCCCGTCGCTCATAAAAATTCGCGACAGAATATTTTTCATCGTTCATTTGACCAATCAAAATCCGCGTGATTAAATACCCCGATATCACAAAAAAAACATCCACCCCAAGATAGCCTCCAGGGAATATTTCCATCCCAAACAAGGCCGTGCCCCCATGGAACAGCAAAACGGGGATTATAGCAATCGCTCGCAGACCATCAATTTCAGGCCTGTACTTTAAATTTCTGTTCCCCACTCCGAGATTCCCTAAACCAGTTAAAAGTTTTTGCGCCGGTACTCAACAAACTCAAACAGACCATTTGGAATTCAATATTTTCTTAGACACTTGAGGCATGGCCAATCGAGGGCAGTCCATAACGGATACAATGTTCAGAGATTTCATCAAGCGAATTTGTCCGGTAATTTCAGGTTCGAATAATTCTGCACGACGCTTCCGCCCCGCAATTGAACAACAGATCCACACTGCTCAGGTAAGGAATGAACTCGCCGTGCAGTTGCGGGTAAACCGGATGCTCGAACTCCTGCCATAAGACCTCGATCCCCGCCTCATCAAAGGGCTCCGGCTCATAATACGCTTTCGCTCCCGTGCCTGAAAGATACCGGGCCACCTGCACCTTTCCCAGAAGGTCGACCAGCAGGGCATTACTCTTGCCCTGTGGATCTAGGGCGCTCGAACGAATGGATTCTATCTTGATCCCGAGCAGGTCATTCAACATAAAGATGGAACGTTCGTTGAATTCGCTCATTGAATTTCCCGGATAGGCGTAGAGCTCCTCCAGCCGGGGAAAGATTTCATCAAAAAATGGCGCTTTCCGGTAGTTTTCGCGGAACAGATTGAGGTTTTTTATCCGCCAGTCGCTGTCCGCCAACAGAATTTCATTGATTGGAGTACCCAGCGGGGCTTTCACCGTCTGAAGCGTCACCCACTGTCCCCCCTTTGGCGTCTTGACCTTGTCGCGGTGCGTCCAACTCTTGCTGGTCTTAGTCACAAACTGCACATGGTCAAGCAGGATAAAAACATCCGCCTTGAGCAATCGGTGAAAAAACCCCAGGTAGGGCAGAAAATCCGGCTGGTGAATGACAGCGGTCCGGCTCACAGTTTTATTATCTCATGCAAAACATTTTCCGCCCCATGACTCGGGATTTTGTCGAGGGCAACCCCACTGAGCGTTGGCACATCCGGAATACGCGTGACGCATGCGGCATCCATTTCCGAATGATGTCCGGCATAAACCGCAACGCCCATGGCGGCCAATCCCTTCCCGATCGGCACCTCGTGGGGTTCGTTCGCAACAATTACACAGGGCAAGCCCGAAGCCAATGCTTCAAATACCGTCACACCGGCCCCTGTAATCGCATAGTCATAGTGACTGAATTCCTCTATCAGCGAGGGCACGTATTGTTTCAATTCAAAGTCCGGAGTCAATACCTGCTTGAGCTCCGTCATATGCTCGAACCCCGGTCCAACAAGAACTGTCGCGGCCCGGCCCGCCTGTTTTAATACCTCCACCACCTTGACCGTCACGCCAAAGGTATCCGTCCCGCCGAGGGTGACGAGTACTTTTTCTGCCTGCAGGCGGTGGCGCTTATAACGCTCAATTTCCGGGTTGAGGATCATGAACGCAAGATCGGTGAACACCTTTTTTCCATAAAGCAGCGCCCCCTGAAACGCAGTCATGCAGGCAAAATGAAGGTCCGCCATATCTGCTCCGGCGCCCCGGTCATCGAACGTCACCAGCCCGAGTCCCGCTTCTTTGATACACCGTGCATGGATTTCATCTGTATCGAGCCGGTCATCGACCCAGAATTTGAAATCACCTTTTCCCAACGCGTCCGCCTCCCAACCAGACGATGCTTCTTCCAAGGGCACAAGATCAAACACGTATCCGCGTTTTTTCAGAATCGCCTCCGATGGAGCATGCGCATTCAAAAAAAAATGAAACGACATCCCTTCCTGTTTCATCAGGTCCGCCAGGACCAGCATCCGAAACAGGTGGCCCATTCCCTTTTTATGGGAGGTTTCTATGCAAATTGCGAACACAATCTGATCGCTTCCTGAGTGCTGACGGGAAAGGTGGCATTTTCAGCGACAAAACACGCTCTGCGATAGTCTTCCAGCGTGTCCACCGTCAAACGGACCTCGGGCCTGTTCTTATTCGGAGAAACCTCAAGAACAGACGTGGGGAATCGTTGCGGATTTTCCTGAATGAACTCGTTGACATGTTCGAGATGATGCGACTCGTGACCTTCGCGGTGACTGGTCTCCAATGCCCGGAATGTGAACACCTCCGCCCCGACGCCAACCGGAAGCGACGGAAAGGAGTGCGCATATTCCGCGCCTGCTTGAGTCCGCAGAACAAGCAGGCGGTCGAGTTCATTGACATCAACGAAGGGGTTATCCGCCGTCAGACGCACCACAGGGTCCATACCGTACTGCACAGCCGCGCGGTAATAACGGTCAAGCACGTTCAGTTCACTCCCCCGAAAACAGGTCTCGCCACGCTCTTTGCAGAATTTCTCGATCTGGTCGTCCGCCGGTTCGGTCGAGGTCGCCACCACCACCGTTGCTGGGTGGTAGAGTTTTTTCAGCCGGTCGAGGACATGCGCCAGAAGCGGCCGGTCTCCGATCGACTTCAACACTTTACCGGGAAGACGGTTGGAACCCATTCTCGCCTGGATAATGATACCAGTGTCTATTGCAGGTCCTCCCATGTGAGCACCTCTTCGGCACTCATGTCCCGTCTCACAACGCGGCCCGGCAATTCAGCGAGAAATTTCGGCGGAATCCCCATGCCGGGGCGTTTGACCGCTAGGTGTTCCAAAGTGATCGGCTCTCCCGCCTTGACAGACCGTAGCAACACAATGCTCTTTCGATTGTTGAGACGCGTGATGCGTTCGCTTTCCGCCGGTTCTTTCACGCCCGTACCGCGCATGATCTCGAACGTGCGCACAGCATCGACGATTTCCTTCAATTCCGCCGGGTCAGCCGAGAGTTGGTGGTCCGGTCCGGCTGCATTCTTGTCATACGTGAAATGTTTTTCAAGAACGCGAGCCCCCATCGCCGCCGCCGCGATGCAGGCTATCGGCCCCAGTGTGTGATCGGAATATCCCACATCGATGCCCGGGAACTCCCGCATCAGGGTCTGCATCGCACGCAGGTTGACGTTTTCCGGATGCGTCGGGTAACTGGTGATGGCGTGGAGCAGGATCAACTGCTTGCACCCCTCCTCGCAAATGGCCGCGACCGACTCCTTCACCTCTTCCAGCGTGCACATGCCGGTAGACAGCAGGACAGGCTTGCCCGTCCGCGCCACGTATCTCAGGAAAGGGATGTTCCAGGCGTCATCCGAGCCGATCTTATGCGCCCCCACGCCCAGTTTTTCCAGAAGATCCACGTCCGTTTCGTGCGACGGTGTAGAGAACCAATCGAGGCTGGTCGCCCGCACATAGTCGGATACCTGCCGGTGCAGGTCCTCTCCGATCTGGTATTTAACAAACAGGTCGTACTGCGAGGTGACGCCAGTGTTTTCCATGTCGAAGACGGCTTTTTTGCTCGACAGGGTCTCCGCACGGTAAGTCTGCAACTTGACCGCGTCCGCCCCACACCGTCCCGCATCATCAATCAACCGGCAGGCCTCTTCAAACGTCGTGAAATTGCCGCCGATCTCCGCGATGAGATAGCAACGATCGGGACGATAGTTCCTGAACATTTATGACCTGTATTTTATAACTTTGGCTGGAGCACCCACGGCAATTGCGAAGGGTGGGATATCTCCAGTCACCACAGCGTTGGCTCCTACGACCGCACCTCGACCAACTTTAGAGTTGTTTAAAACTTTTGCCCCTGCCCCAACCCACACGTCATCCTCAATTAACACCTCGCCAATCTCTGCTGTTTGTTCACGGATTACAGCGTGTTTCCTGATTCCATGATTATGATCAATTATCTGAACATAGGCGCCAATAAGAACATTCGACCCTATTTTTATGGAGTTTTTTGCCGTGACCATCGTGTGACGTCCAACAACCGTATTATCGCCAATATATAGACTCGGGTGGGGCTTCGTCAGTTGGAAATAGGAGTAATTTTGTAAAGTGACATTATTCCCCAAATATATCCTGGCACCCTCTGTAAGATGAAATTCCGTATTCCATTTTATAACGTTACCCTCCCCTGCCTCATTAATATAACGCCAGATTTTATACGCTGTGATTAAACCTTGCCCCCAGGAACCACGATTCCGGTAGGACGCTTTGTCCACTTCCTCGTTCATGATTTCCACAAATTTTCAAAAAAAATATGTTGAATGCATTTTTCATATTCAAACAGGATATAACCATCTCTACGGAAAACAACGCCGGATGTGATTCCAATCTGGATTCCAAGGATCATGTTATTCGATCAGAAAAAGTAGAGATTGATCCGGTTGGTAGCTTGGGAAAGCGTTTTCTGGCCCTTTTAAAACACTGGAAGGGATCGTTCAACCACGATCACCTTTTATTTCAAAATTGGCTTAATTTCATCACCCAACTTACAATCAATCCAAGCCTATACTGAAAAATCAAAAGACATGAACCGAATCAATGGAGGATGCCCAGAGGACCTTAAAAATAAACCGTCTTACCAAATTCTATGACTACGCACCAATTTTCTGGGTTCGGTTGACGTAGTTTTTGACAACAAAATCCCGCCCGCTCATGGAGACTATTTCGTCCTGTGTTTTTCTCGGCAGATAGCAATCGCGGCACACTTTGCTCTGCATAAATCCCTGTTTCATCCGGTGCATCATGCGCACTTCCCGCATGGCCTCTCCATGCCAGACCTGATGGACCGTCTCCTTGTTCAAGTCGCCGATCACTTCCCGGTTTTCTTCATCATTGGAACATTTCATCACCAGACCATCGGCCCCAATGACCAAACGCTGATACTGTTGAGGACAGGAAAACTCCTCCAGATAGACAATATCTTCATCCTTCCCAAGATAATCGATAAGAGGATTGAAGGCCACAAGGTCTGAAATGGGAGAAAATGTGTCGTAGAAAGTTTTCGGATCTTCGGCAATCGAAGGCCAGATCGCCTGAATCTTAATAACCGGGCGATTCAGGCCCTTTGATTTTTTATACGCATCAACTTCCCGCAAATTAGCCAGGATTTCATCAAAAGCAATTGGCCTGCGAATATCCTCGTAGGTTTTTCCAACGCCATCGATTGAAACCGTAATCCAGTCAATACCGGCATCGATCATTTTATACGCAAACTCACCTTTGAGTTTTCGGCCGTGGGTGAGAGTGGAAACCTCCCCGATCCCCTTTTCCTTTGCATAGCGAATGCATTCGTCGAATTTCGGATGCAGAGTCGCTTCTCCCCGCAGGCTGAGCCGGAGCGCCGGAACTTCTCCTCCAATTTCATCAATGACCTTCCTGAACAAATCCCAGTCCATCAATTTGGCATTGACCTTTTCCTTGAAGCTATCGGAAATGGTGTAGCACATCGGGCAACGCAGGTCGCACACCGACGCCAGCTCCAGGTCCACCAACAGGGGATAATCCGGCACGGTCTTGTTTTCCGCGAACTCGACCCAGTCCGAACGGTACTTGCGGTACCCCTCCGGCCAGGCCTCGCCTCGATGCTTCTCGAACAGGGCCTCCCGTTCGGGAGTGTCCATCGAATAATTGCCTTTATTGATTGGTGTCGTTTCGCTCATGGATTTTGAAATAGAGAAAGCGTTTGGGGTCTTTTGCGCTCATTCGTTCTTGATTCGGTACAACTTCTAAAATTTTAACCGATTTCGCGGTTCCTTGATACCCGAAACTGTTTTTTCCGTTTCCATTCAACTGTTTTCGCGCATGGCCTCCGCGGTTTTTTTCAGTCCCTCGGCCATGGAGATGGCCGGCTCCCAGGCCAGGCAGTCCCGCGCCAGGGTGATGTCCGCCACCACATCGGGAATCTCGTGCTGACGCGGCTGCGCCCGCGATTCCACCGGCTTGCGGCACCCCACCGCCTCCTGCGCCAGGTCGATGATTTCCTGAACGCTGAACGATTCCCCGGAACCGATGTTGTAAATGCCGAATCCCCCCCGGCATTCCACGGTTTTCACAAGCGCCCGGGCCAGGTCGTCGATATACAGGTAATCGCGTTTCGGCGCGAGGTCCTGCACGACAATCTTGTCGGAGCGAAGCGCCTGTTCGATAATGACCGGAATGAGAAATTCCGGATTTTGTCCGGGACCATAAATATTAAAGGGACGGATGACGGTGATCGGCAGTTCCGTCGTGTGGTGCACGTACTCGGCCACCGACTCGGCCAGCCGCTTCGACAGGGCGTAGGGATTGTTCGGCTTGAGCGGCGTCGTCTCGCCAATCGGCAGGGTTTCGGGAACACCGTACAGGTAACCGCTGATCAACGTCGCCGGGACCTTGTTGCGGGCGCAGAAGTCGAGCACGTTCCAGGTGCCGAGCACGTTGGTTTGCAGAAACGCCTGCGACTGCTTCCAGCTTTCCGGAACATAGGTGCGGGCGGCGAGATGGAACACGCGCGTCAGCCCCGTCTGCGGCCAGCGGGTGAACACGGACGCGTCGGCCAGGTCCCCTTCGGCCAGGTCGACCCCGAAAACCGCATGGCCCGCGCCTTCCAGCGCCTTCACCAGCGCCCGGCCGATGAACCCTGCCGCTCCGGTGACGAGGATCATTTCAGCAGTTTCGGGCGCAGGGTTTCGAACTCCTCGATCGCCTGCCGGTAGTCGTCTTCCCGCCCGATGTCGAGCCAGTAGCCGCTGTGTCTCAAAACGTGCGGCGGCTTGTCCATGGCGATCATGTCCTTCATCAGGTGGTCGTAACCGTAGAACTGCCCCTTCGGAATGAAGTCGAGCACCTTGCGGTTGATCATGTAAATGCCCATGCTGACGTCGTACCGGGTGACCGGTTTTTCGCGGAAATCAGTCAGGCGGTTTTCGGCATCGTATTCCAGCACGCCGTACTCGGAAACATCCTCGCGCGTGGTGGACGAGGTGGTGAACAGGTTGCCCTTTGCGACATGGTGGTCGAAAAACTCGTCGAATTTGAGATCCGTCAGCACGTCGCCGTTCATCGCCAGAAAATTTTCCGGCAGGTCCGGAATCAGTTTCAGCGGCCCCATGGTGCTGAGCGGCTGGTCTTCCAATGAATAGTCGATGGTCACGCCCCACTTGTCGCCGTTGCCGAAAAACGCCTGAATCAGTTCCGCCTGGTGGTTCACCGCCATGGTCAGGTGGTCGAACCCGCACTGCACCAACTGGCGGATGATGACCTCCAGGATGGGGAAATCCCCCAGGGGCATGAGGGGTTTGGGCAAAACAACAGTGTAGGGCCGGAGCCGCGTGCCCTTGCCGCCTGCCAGCAATACCGCGCGTTTAGACATTGTAGGTGTTCGTCTTGTAAAGTTTCAGATTGTCCGGAACCGAAAACCACTCGATGGTTTTCTCCAGGCCGCGCTTCAGCCCTTCGCGCCCGGCGTACTCCGGTTTCCAGCCGGTCAACTGCTGCGCCTTTTCGTTGGACGCCAGAAGCCGCTCCACCTCGCTCTGCTCCGGCCGCAGGCGCGCGTCTTCCTGTTCCACGGTGATTTCGCGGTTCATCGCCTCGCCGATCAGGCGCACCGTGTCACCCACCGAAATCTCGAATTGGCTGCCGATGTTGATCACCTCGCCGATGCTCTGGTCCGACTGCGCCACGGAAAGAAACCCCCGCACCGTGTCGTCGACGAAGTTGAAATCCCGCGTCGGGGTGAGCGATCCCAGGCGAATCTTCGTCTGTCCCGCCGAGATCTGGCCGATGATGGTCGGGATCACCGCGCGCATCGACTGGCGTGGCCCGTAGGTGTTGAACGGGCGGATCACCGCCACCGGCGTTTCGAAGGATTTATAAAACGACAGGGCGATCTGGTCCGCCCCGATCTTGCTCGCCGAATACGGGGACTGTCCCGAAAGGGGGTGTTCCTCGGTGATGGGCACGAACCGCGCCGTGCCGTAAACCTCGCTGGTCGAGGTCTGAATCACTTTCTCCACACCCAGTTCCCGCGCCGCCTGCACCACGTTCAGCGTTCCCGAAACGTTCGTCTCCACATACGACGCGGGCGAATGATAGGAATAGGGAATAGCGATCAACGCCGCCAGGTGGAACACCACATCGCACCCCTTCATCGCTTCCTTCACGCCGAACGGATCGCGGATGTCGCCGGCGAACACGTCCAGGCCGTCGCGGATCTCCGCCGGGCTGGAATCGAGCCAGCCCCAGGAATTGAACGAGTTGTAGTAAACGAAGGCGCGGACATCGTACCCCAGGCGCACGCAGGTTTCCGTCAGGTGCGAACCGATGAACCCATCCGCGCCGGTGATCAGTATTTTTTTGTTTTTCAGATCCATGAAAGCCGTATCCGGGGTCCGGGAAACAGGGTACAGGGGATGTCAGAAACCAAGGGCGAGACCTGCCGCGGCAGGGGCAACCGGTGTGCCAGCCCAAATATAACAAAAATTTCGGCATTTGTAAGTCCGCAATGTATTCACAGGGAATCCCTTGCCCCGCACAATCCGGAAAAGCAATCCTCCGGACACGGCCCCACCCGCAGAACGCCCAATCCAAAATTTATTTAGTTTTAATTTTGGAATTCCAATGTATATTGACTTCACACTCACAAAACGAGAGGGGACCCCATGCCTCCCAAAGCCGAAAAAAATGTTTCCGGCTCCAGAACCACAGTGTATCTCCTGGTCCTTCTTTTGTGTGTTTTGGGGTACGTGGCGTATACAAAGCCCTTTGCCCCCCCTCCGGCCCAGGGCATTGCCCCGGTCGATCTGAAACAGATTTCCCTGCCTCCCGGCGTCCTGGATGTTCCACCCGAAAAAATGACATCGGCCTATGAGGCCGCCTACCGGTTAAAACCCGATCGGCGTTTTGTAAAAGCCATCGGCAGCGTCCACTCGATCGTCACCGGTCAACCTTCACGGGCTCCGGATATCCGGTTTGAAAACGGCAAATGGGAATTGCATTATTCGGGGCAAAAGGTCGGCACCTGCCCCGAGCTTCCGGACTTCCCGGATTTGATGACCCTCCTCAATGGCTGGGCAGACAAACTGATTCGGGAACATCCCGAATGGACATTACCCGGCCTTGCCCTTCCCACAGGGGGAAAGAAACAAATCACCGCTCTGCTGGACAGCTTCCAGGCCATGCATGCCGCCTCCGCATTGCAAATGCTGGATCAATTCTGGCAGAAGGAGTATGACAAGAAATCGCTTCTCCTCCTTGCCGCAAAGGCCTGGTCCCAACTCACCTTCCTGTCCCACGACACACTTGAAGTGGCGGACAATGTTCCCGCCCAGGCGCTGGCCGTGCTTTCCCTGGCCCGTGCGGCAACACACAATGGATTGACCCGGGAGGAGGCGTGGCTCGCCGAAGCGTTGAGGTATTCCACTCATGCGGAGCATCTCGCCAAAAAGCTCGACGCGTCAGACCCCCTCCGCCTCTACATCTTCCAAAAATACGACCGGCTCGAATCACTGGCGAAAGCCGAGTCGGCGCCACCCGAAGCCGAGGTCCTGTGGCTGTTTCATCTTACGGGGGAAAGCCCTGAAACCTGGGAAGAATGGGCCGCCCATTTCGAAGATGAAACAAGGGGCGGTTTCGCCCTGGTCAAATCCGGGCTGATGCGGGATTCTTTTTCCGGCAACACCCCCATGGCGCAGTGGACGCGGGCCATGGTGTTTTACTATCTGGAAAAAGAAAAACTGCAGGTTGAGGACGAGGGTTTCCTGCAAAGCCTGTGGGACGGACTCTGGGAAAACAGCGAAACGCTGCAAACGGTGTCCCAGTTTCTCGAACAGATGGACGACCACCTCGATGTGTGGGAAATGGAATCCGGCCTGAAAGTACTGAACCGGCGTTTCACCGGCCCGTTCCTGAATGCCCCCATGTACGCGGACTTTTTCCGGGGATATTTTTACTCCTCGCTCGAAGCGGAAGGGAAGCATTACCTGCAACGGCTTTCATCCCTTTCCGCCGCAAAAACGTTCATCGAATCGCTGGACCTGGAACTGCCCTGGCTCAGCAACTGGCTGGTGTCGCAACAGGCCGCCGCGGCGGAAGAGCCTGCGTCGACTTTTTCTTCTATCCGGAGACGGCTCGGGGACATGGCGCCCGAGCCGAAAGGCGCGCATCTGGCCGGTGATTTTCAACTCTGGTATTCCCACTGGATGGACATTAAAGCCGGCAAAACCTCTCTCGCACAGATCCTCAACCTCCTGACCCGTTTCCAGCAATTAGGAGGGTTTGCACGGGCCCGCATTGTCGAATTGGCGATGCCGAGGATCAACGAAGCGGATCCGGGAATGCTGACCCTGGTCAAAATGCTCTGGGCAGGCATGGACAGCAGGTTGCTCCATCGGGACCGATTGCGCTTCATGACGGCGGACCATTTTCTCAATCCGGCCATCACGGAAACCCTGTCCACCTCCCTTTACAAAAGCGGATACCGGACCTTCCCGTTTTTACAGGTCTGGCATCCCAAATTCATGGGAGACACCCAAACCCTCCTCCGCCTGCTTCGCTCCAATGACATCGAGCCCCAATACCGCTCGTGGACTCTGGACACCCTTCTCGACTACAAGGAAGTCTCAGACAAAACGCTCTTTAGGGAATTCGACAAACTGGTCCGGGAATCGCCCGAGGATTTTTATCTGCGCAAACGGTACGCCAAATTTCTGATGAAGAAAAAACAATACAAAAAAACGCGAAACCTGCTGGTCGAATGGTTGAAACTCGATGTCCCCGTCGAAGGCCTGGAAAGAGTGGTGGCCCATAATTATATTGCAGAGTGTTTTTACGAAGAGAAAAACTACGCCAACGCCTTCGGCGTCATTTCCAAGGTGGTCCAGTCCTACCACGGGGGCTCCCTCCGCCTGGCGGGAAAAATCCTGAACCGGATGGGACAGCTGGAAGACGCGGAAAAGTTCTTCCGTGCGGACATCAAGCGCTATCCGAATCACTTTCCCAGCACCCTGGCCATGGCGGAATTCCTGCTGGAAAGGAACCGGATGGAAGAAGGCCTTCAAACCCTCCAAAATTTTCCCGGCGGTCTCGACTCCAGTCACTGGCGGAGGGAAATCAGTTCCTCGTTTTTCCAGCTTTATAAAGATAAACCTGTGGGGACCCTCCAAAAAGCCTTTGCTGAATTCATCAAGGCGAAATTCGATCCCAACCACCTGATCAACATTCCCCTGAGGTTTTACTGGGAAAAGCAACCGGAGACGGCCTTCCAGCTTCTGTCCGGCATGAAAGCGCAGAACCCGCCCATGAAGCTGGATTTGCAGCTCAAGTCCTACCTGTTCCTGAAACACTGGAAAGGAAAAACACAGGCCCTCAACTGGCTGAAGGAGAAAAATCCCGGCCAATACGGGAACCATGCGATCAATGAATTTTTCGATCGCAAGGAGTATTCCCTCCTCTGGGACATCGCCTCCGGCGACAACCCCCAGTTGTGGCTCATCCGGGCCGCCGCCAGCGTGGCCGAGAAACCCACGCGCAAGCAACGCAGGCAACTTGAGAACTATTTCAAGGCCGATGACCCGCAATCCTCCCGCAACCAGATCGGCCGTTTCCTTTTGGGCAAAATGTCCGCCGGGGACCTGATCCGGCAGGCGACGGATCCGGACAAACGGCTCGAATATTCCTTTTACATAGGCTGGAAAGCGGAAGCAAAGGGAGATTTCTATTCCGCCACCCGCTGGTACCGGATAGCAATCGAAACACAAAATCACAAACACTGGGAATACAAGTGGGCCGGGACCCGGCTCCAGAATTGGTCGGGAAAAGGGAACGCCCTCTCCTACCTGCAAAAACACCCGTCATGATCTCCCTCTCCCAGTTTCCCCTTGTCCGTTCCGTTGGAATTCTTTAAAATTCACGGTACGGTACCGGACACACAACTCATTCGCCTCCAACCTGGCTACAACCCCCAATACTCATGAAAATTCTGATCAAAACGGCCGACCCCCTGTCGCTTTCAACCGATTGCCTGATTGTCTTCACAACGGAAAAGAAACCGGCGGGTCTCGCAAAATCCATCGACCAATCGCTGAACGGCGCGCTTTCCACGCACATCAAAGCCGGACGCTATAAAGGCGACAAAAACCAGACCTGCCTGCTCGATACCCGCGGCGCATTGAAAGCGGACAACGTTCTGTTCGTCGGCATCGGCGCGAGTGAAGACGCCTGTCTGGAAACGATACGCCAGGCCACCGGCACGGCGCTGAGACTGGCCGAGAAAAACCGTTTCAAAAACCCGGTCCTGTGCTATCCGGAAAACGACCTGGGCAAACTTTCCGGCGCGAAAAACCCAGACGCCGCCGCTCCCTGGCAGGCCATGGCGGAAGCGGCTCCCCTGGCGCTGTTCCATTTCGACGAATACAAGAGCCGTGAAGAAAAACCGGCAGACGCGCCGCCGCGCATCACATCGATCACTCTGCTGTCTCCCGAGAAAAAACGCGAAAACGCCATCAGAAAAGCAGCGGATACAGGCCAGGCCCTGGCCTCGGCGGTGATCCTCACCCGCAACCTGCAGTGGCACCCGGGCAATCACGCCACCCCGCAATACCTGGTGAGCGAGGCGAAGAAACAGGCGAAGTCCCTGAAATTCTCCTGCAAGGCGCTCGGCGTCCGGGAAATGGAAAAACTCGGCATGGGCTCACTTCTCGGCGTGGGACAGGGCAGCGACAATCCTCCGTCGCTGATCGTCATGGAATACAACGGCGGCGGCAAAAAGGACGCGCCGGTGGCCATCGTCGGCAAGGGCATCACCTTTGACACCGGCGGCATTTCGCTCAAGCCCGGCGCGGGCATGGACGAGATGAAGTACGACATGTCCGGCGGCGCGGTCACCATCGGCACGCTCGCCGCCGCGGCCCGCCTGAAACTCAAGGTCAACCTCGTCGGCATCGTCGCCGCCGCGGAGAACATGCCGAGCGGCAGGGCCATCCGCCCGGGCGATATCCTCAAGGCCTCCAACGGCAAAACCATCGAGGTGCTCAACACCGACGCCGAAGGCCGGCTGGTCCTCGCCGACGCGCTGGTCTACGCGCAGCGATACAAACCGAAAGCGGTCATCGACCTGGCCACCCTCACCGGGGCCTGCATCGTCGCCCTCGGGCACCAGGCCGCCGCCGTGGTCGGCACCGATCAGCAACTGATCGACCGCCTGCTCAGCGCCGGCGCCGCGTGCGGCGAACGCCTGTGGCAACTGCCGTTGTATGAAGAATTCGAAAAATCGCTCAAGAGCGACGTGGCGGACCTCAAAAACATCTCCGCCCCCGGCGTGGGCGGCGGCACCATCGTCGGCGGCGCGTTTCTCAAAAGCTTTGTCGGCGACTTCCCCTGGGCCCATCTCGATATCGCGGGCACCGCCTGGTCCGGAGAAGACAAACCCTACGTTCCCAAAGGCGGCAGCGGCTATGGTGTCCGCCTGCTGATCGAATACCTCCAGTCACTTTGAACCCGTTTCCATTTCCTGACCGCTAACCACCGGGCCGATCCATGCAAAACACCATCATCATCTTCATCCACATACTCGGGGCCGCGCTGGCCATCGGCGCGGGTGTGTTCGGCCTGCTCGTGCTGCTGCCTTTGGCCGGCAAACGCGAAGGCGAACCGAAGGACGAAACCTCACTCGCCTACATCCTGATGGACAAACTGGCGCCGACCATGTTCGTCGGCATTCTGGCGCTGGTCTTTTCCGGCGTCTACTACCTGATGGAAAACTACACCGATCAGGTGAACCTGAAGGACGGCTATTACAATGTCCTCGGCATCAAGCTGGTGTTCGTGCTGACGGCATTTTTCGCCAGCGCCTACCAGACCTTCATGCTGAAGCCGGACATCGCCAACCTCGACCTGCAACCCGAACGGCGCAAGCGCGTGCCCGCCACGCTGAAAAAGATGGCGGCCACCGGCAAAATCGCACTGGCCGCGGTCGGCCTGGCCGTGTTCATGGGAATCTACCTGGCGCGGTACTGAGGCACCCATGCAAGAGCCCAACTGGGAAGAGGCGTTCCACCGGGTCGCCGAAGGGGCGAAAGTCCTTAAAAAAGAAGCGCTCAACCGGCACGACCGGGAATTCGATCCCTGGTATCGACAGGCGCGCAGTCTCCTGTTACGCTATTGTCCGGTGAAGATACCGGCCTTCGACGAGATCCGCTTCGCCTCCGATTTCTTTCTCGGCAAAAGCGGTGAGGCACAACTCGACATCAACGACCGCATCGCGCTGGTGTGCGACCTCGACCTGGCGCTGGAGATTTTCGAGCACGCCGGGGAAATAGTGGCCGACGAACTGCGCCGCAAAAAAAGCCGTGACCGCATTGGCGGCGGCGCGTCCATGCAACCACCGGTACCGCCGCAACCGGCCGCCGCGGAATCGTTCGGCGCACAGGACACGCCGGAATCCGCACCTGCAACAAACGCCGATCCCCTGCTGGAACAACTGGAGGCGATGGACCTCTCCCGGCGTGAAAAGGAAGAGGCACGGGAGGAAATCGAACGGGTCATCGCCCTGCTGAAAACCCCCGATCCCGACTGGGATCGCGTCCGGCGGACGCTGAAGTTCCTGCTCGACTTCGACAAAACACTGGCGCTCAATGCCGTGCCCGAACTACTGCAACGCTATAAACACCACACCCGAAGGTGACGCCCATGGAAAGTGAACTGCAAGACGAACAGCCGCAAGCCGAAACCGGCGCCCAACCGGAAGCCTCTGCGGAAACTGCCGGGCCCGCTCCGGAAGGAGAAGAGTCGCGCCCCGGCGGCGGGCTTCCCGAAGGCCTCTTCCCACAGGATGACGAAATCGATTTAAACGAACTGTTTCCGCGCGAGGAGCAGGACTTGAACGAACTGTTTCCCGAAAAGGAAATGCGCACCCTGCTGAAAAAGGTGCACAAAAGCCGGCAGGACCTGCACAAGATCAACACACGTTTCGTCGACGACACCGAACACGTGGTCCCGAAAACGCGCGAAGGCCTGCCAGACGAAGAACCCGGTCTCGAATAGGCTGTCCTTCCCTCCCGTTGCACCAACGTCAATTCCGGCCGCCCTGCAAGGGCACAACATTTCAGGAGTCTTCCATGCAAAACCTGTGGGTGGTTTTTATCAGCGTTTTTCTCGCCGAGTTGGGAGACAAGACCCAGTTGGCGACCCTTCTCTTTTCCACGGAAAAAAATCTGAGTCCCGTCGGGGTGTTCATCGCCTCGTCGCTCGCCCTCGTATTGAGCTGTTTCCTGGCGGTATTGGTGGGCTCCCAGATCAAAGACCTGATCTCCCCCGAGAAAATCAAATGGGCGGCAGGAATCGGGTTCGTCGTCATCGGCGCCTGGATGATCTGGGACGCGTCCCGCGCTTCACTCGGCGGCCCCATGTCCTGATTCAGGAATCGCTCCATTCCCCTGCATCCGGCCGGGACGGGTTCCGCCCTACTCCCCGCAATGACGAAACCGCTTAAACCTCACCCAACGTGTCATTCTGAGCGAAGCGAAGAATCTCGCCTTGGATTTTCGTTTTTGATTTTTTTTACAAAGGCCTTCTTCGCAAGGAAGGAACTTCATTGCTCATCCAAAAAACTGATACCACACCAACTATAAGCCAATAAGAGACTCGACCCTTTTACTAAGTTGCCCCTAGTGATAAGTGACCCTAAGTCGTCCGGCGGAAGCCAACAGGCTAATGCGATTGCGGCGGGGCGGGAGCGGGTTCCTGTTCGCGCTCGTGGCGGTATTCGTTTTCAAACGCGCCTTCGCGCACGGCGTGTTTGTGCATGCGCTCCTTGTTGTGCTCCAGCCGGAAGATCACGTTGGTGATGTGCTCCACCCCCAGGTTGTAGTGCAGGCCCGAATAGACTTTTTTGGCTTCGGTAAACGCGTCAATGGCTTCGGTCAGCTTGTTGTTGGCCCAGTGGTTGTGGCCCCGCGCTTCCTGCACCTGACCGTGCACCCGGTTCGGTTCCATTCCCTCCAGCGCCACGAGGGATTTCAGGTACCACGATTCGGCCTCTTCAAACCGCTCCGCCTTCTTGTAAATCTCCCCGATCTCCATCAAGCTTTCCGCCTTGCCCATGGGGTTCTTCACCTGCTCATGGAAATCGGCGGCAAGCTGGTAGTTCTTCTCCGCCTCTTCCGGCTGGTGCGCCCAGACGTAGAGGTCGCCCAGGCTGTGATAGGTCTTCGCGACGTGGGGATAATCGTTGCGTGATTCGTAAATGGCGATGGCTTTGCGGTAATTGTCCGCGCCCTGCTTGAACTCGCGGTAAAAATAGTTTTCCGCCGCTTTCTGAACCAGGGCGGAGGCCTCGTCGCTTGGCGCGGGGTAGGGATTGATCGTGTCGTCCTTGGACATCGTCGCCACAGGCGTGGTTTCACGCATGAGAGCGAAGGGCAACAAGAGCAACAAAATAAAACCACAGGCGATGAGCGCAAGTTTCACTTTGTTTTTTGGATCCTGCATGACCTCACCCAGAGGGAGGGAGCCGTTGTTCTATTTATTATAACCCAGAGAACGGCCCGGGGAAGTCTATTGCCACTCTAAAGCGTTTTCACCACCAGTCCCCTTTTGACAAAGCGGAAAGGCAAAACGCGGCCTCCGGCGGATTCCAGGGCCTGCATCACGGTGGTTTTGGTCTCCGGCAGGGTGAAAAAAGCCACGCAGCCGCCGCCTCCGGCGCCACACACCTTCGCCGCCAGGGCCCCGGCCTTGCGGGCGGTCTTGATCAGTTTCTCCATTTCCGGCGTGGCGATCCCCGGGGCCAGCCGCTTGCGGGCCTGCCATTCGGCATCGAACAGGCCGGGGAACCTATCCAAACGCCCCGCCGCCAGTTCCATTTCCATTGCGCGGCTGACCTCGCCGATGACCGCCAGTTCCCGGTGTGTTTTTTTCCGGGCGTTGACCACATCCTGGAAGACCTGCCAGTTGTTGATGCCCGAAGCCCGGGGCCTGCCCGTGAAGCACAACACGAAATGGCGGGTCAGGTGGACCAGGTCCAACGGCAGCGCGCGCGTGTTCACCCCGTCGCAGGCCGGGTCGATGGCCTGGGCCCCGCCGTTGAGAGCGGAGTAATAATCCTGGATACCGGCGGGGACGCGGATGACCTGCGTTTCGATATTTTTGGCGATCTCCACCAGCCGTTCGCGCGGGTAGCGGCTGCCGGTGAGCCGGTTGAGCGCCCCGTTGAGGGCGACGTTCAGCGCCGACGACCCGCCGATGCCGGAACCCGCCGGGGCCTGGCATTCGGTGACGATGTCGAGCCCCGTTTTCGGCCGGTAAAAGCGGACCAGGCGCAGGATCAATTCCAGCGGATGCCGCTCCGGCAGGTTTTCGATGGAGGCAAACCGCGCCTTCTGCCCGAGGTCCTTCGATTCGACGGTGAATGCCCGGTCGCGCCGCGTTTTCAGCGTCACCCGGGCGTAGAGGTCGATCGCCGCGTTCAGGGTCGGGGGATTGTCGAAAAACAGGTGCAGCGGCCACAGGTCGAGCGTGCCTCCGGCCAGGTCGATGCGTGCCGGGGCCGAACTTTCAATCAACATGGGATATCACACGAAGGTGGGGAAAAAAGAAAAGCCGGTGGAACGGGCCACCGGCTTTCTGGAATACCTTTAACAAATCCGAGGCTTACAGCTCATCGCCATCCGGACCGCCTTTTTCGAGATCACCGACCTTTTTCGACATTTTGTCGATCAGGGCCTGGAAGGAGTCCTTGCGGATGATTTTCGAAAACTGGGAATGGTAGTTGCGAATCATGCTCACATCCTCGATCACGAAGTCGTACACCCGCCAGTCCGCGCCGCCGTTGATCAGCTTGTAATCGACGTTGATGGTGTCGTCCTTGCGCACGATCTTGGTTTTCACCATGGCGTACTTGCCCTTCACGATCTCGTCGCCGTAGACGATCTCTTCGTCCTGATAGGATTCGATCTTGCTGGCGTAGGAGTTTTCGAGGAGCTTGCCGAACAGGTCGATGAACTGTTTCTGTTCATCCTGGGTTCTCTCCACCCAGTCTTTCTTGCCCAGGGCGCGTTTTCCCATTTCATGGTAATTGAACATGGGCGTGATGATGTCCCGCAGCTTCTGCCGCCGCTTGCCCTTGTCGCCCTTGTAGGCCGGATCGGTGACAACCTTGATGACATTGTCGATGGTTGATTTCAGATCATCGGCGATGGCACTGGCGCGGATGCTGGAAGGGCTGGACACCAGAACCGCCAGACTGACCACGGCCAGGCCGGCAATCGCCCAAAGAGAATTTTTTTTCCGTCTCGTCATGGAGAAAGGTCTCCTTTCAGGTTGACCGATTGTTACAATAAAATTCCAGAAGAACTGGTTTCAAACGGGAACCCGGATTCACCACGGGCTGCCGGAAATACCCACCTGTGTATTGAATTCCATCTAGAAAGTTACCAAAGTTATTTTGAGGGATCAAGCAGTGTTTATTCCACGGAATCCCCCCAGCCGCCGCCGGAAAACCCCTTTTTTTCAGGGTTCCATCCGCCAGCGGGTTTTTGGTAACCTAAAGCTCTTACCCAATTAAAACCAAGGGACTTGCAGCCAGCGGAGCCGACACTTAATTTTAACAAATTAACATTAATTTATTGACAAGAAAAGGGGCCTGCCCTATAGTGATTGACACCGAACGCAACCATCATAATTCATTGAAATTTATGTGGTTAATTGATCACGGACGGGTGGTGACCCGATGCTGAGCCGGCCCCTTATACGATCCTTTTTTCTGACCGCTTGTCTTGTCCTGTCCGCCTGCACCAGCCCGGACATCCAGCTCTACCGCCCCCTCGAAGAAACCGCCGTTCCGGAAACCGTCGCCGTTCTCCCCTTCTCCATCGACCCGCAGTTCACCGGAGACGGGAATCCCGAAGTCATTTTCCGCAAGGTGTTTTTCAGCTATTTCACCTACCTCGGGTACCGCGACATGCCGCTCGATGAAATCGACCGCCGGTTGAAAAACGCCGGGTACCGGAGCGTGGCCGCCATTCACAAGGCGCCGCCCTCCCAGTTGAGGCGCGTCCTCGGCGTCGACGCGGTGATCCTGGGCCGCGTGGTCGATGCCAGCAACATCACTGCCGGGGTGTACGCCGAAACCCGGCTCAAAGGGGAAATCGAATTCTGGGACCTGAAACAGAACCTGCCCATCTGGAAACTCGACCACCACGAAATCGACCTGTCCGGCATCGCCCAATCCACCATCGTCAACATGGTGCAGGACCAGATCAACAATTCCGAGACCCAACTGGCCTATTACCGCTCCGCCGAGGTGTTTGCGGTCAAGGCCATGCAAAAGATTCCCGATCCGGGAAAACTGGACACACAGCCCGTGCACCCGCCGGTGATCACCGGCCTCAGCTCCAACATCAGCCCGGGCCAGGCCCTCAAGGAGGGCGACACCATTGAAGTGATGCTGCAGGGCCCCGCGGGGCTCCGCGCTTCTTTCGACATCGGCAGCGCCATCACCCACTGGCCCATGCAGGAAATCGCGCCGGGCGTTTACCAGGGCGCCTACCATGTCAAACCGGAAGACCGTTTCGACCGCGCGCTCATCATCGGGCGCATCCAGGACGATCACGGCCTGATCGGAAAAAAAATACTCAACACGCTGGTGACCAAAGTCAATGTGTAGCAATGGGACAGAGTCACGGCACGTGACCCGGAACAAGTATCAGGCCGGATTGGGGGAGACAACAGGCATCACCTCCCAGTGCCCGTCCCGAACCCTTTACAAGGCAGAGGGGGTTCCGGGGCGGTCGTGGGGGGTGCGCTTTCTACTGTTGATGGCGCTGACGCTGGTGACGGGATGCACCGGCCAGTTGCAGACCAAGATTTCCGGCAACCTCAACCAGCTGTCGCGGCAGCAGGTGGTCGCCATCCTGCCGCCGGAGCAGACCGGCGACGGGCAGAAGGAAGCCAGCTCGATGTTCCGCCAGAGCCTGCACGCCAACCTCCAGCACGCGCGGTTCCAGGTCATGGAGCGGCACGTCGTCGATTCCCTGTTGAAACAGAACCAACTGGTCCGCCCCGCCGAACTGAAAAGCATCAGCCCGCTGAAACTGGGCGAGGTGCTGGGGGCGGATGCGGTGGTGATCACGCGCATCAACCGGGTCAGGCGCAATTACCTGATCCTGCACTCGTCCATCGAAGTCGATATCTCGGTCCAGATGGTCGACACGCGCACCGGAGAAATCCTCTGGCGGGCGGAGCAGACGGAGTCGGATTTCCAGGGCCTCGGCAAGATACCAACCGGCATGTCGTCGGCCATCCTCGCGCCGATCCAGTTCGTCACCAACAAGCTGAACCTGCACCGCATCACCCACGCCATGGTGACCAAGCTGACCAATCTGGTCAAGCGGCCGGAACGCGCGCAGAAGGAAGAGCAGTTTGAAGAAACCGTGATCGCCCGGGCGGCGACGCGGGACCTCGACCACCGCGAACGGCACCCGGCGCGCCGGGTCAAGCGCGTGGTGAAAGCCGAGGTGGCGGAAAACCAGACGCACCACAATAAAAAAGCCCTGCCGGCGCAGCAGAGCACAGCGCCCGCGAAACCGCGCACGCCCTTGTGGGAGACGATGGACATCCCCAAACCTCCGGTGCGGAAAATCCAGCCTGTGGGCGCGGCGCCGGGCCAGGAGGTGGCCTCGATCGCGCCCGCTACGGTCAAGGTAACCCGGGTGAGTACGGCGAAACCGCCTGAGCCCGCCCAAGAAAAACCGGTGCGCAAGCTGCAGAACGTGCGCATCGTCAACACATCACAACCCTCAACCGGCGTTCTTTACACCCTGCAGGTAGGAGCGTACAAAACCAAAGCCTTCGCCGAACGCGCCCTGAAATCCCTGTTGAGCCAGGGCCACGATGCCTTCGTCAGCTGGTTCACCAAGGACGACCAGAAAATCTACCGCGTCCACGCCGACAAATTCAAAGACCGGCAGGCGGCGCTCAAAGCCTCGCAGGAACTCAAGTCCAGAGAGCGCATCAACGCCATCATCACCACGGTTAATACGAAATAATTTTCGTTTTATTCCTGCCCGAGAAATTCATCCAGCAGATCGAAGAAGCGGTCGACTTCGTCTTCCGTATTGTAGAAGTGCGGGGAGAGGCGGATGAGCCCGTCGCGCACGGTCAGGCTCACGCTGTGGTAGGACATGAACTGCAGGAAGCGGTCGAGGTCCTGCTTGACGGTGAACGACACCGCGCCGGAACGCTCGCTGGGTTCGGTCGAACTGATCACCTTCAGGTTGCGTTTCCACAGGTGATCCAGGATGCGGTCGCCGAGGTGCAGGATGCGCTCGGAGATGGTGTCCATCCCCACCTCGTGGAACAAAGACAGCGCCGCGCCAAAGGCGTGGATACTGAGCGTATTGAAGGTGCCTTCCTCAAAGCGGCGCGCATCCGGCCGCAGCGTGAAGTTGATGTCCATATAGTTCTGCGCATCGACGACGCTGTCCCAGCCCACATTGACGACGCGGATTTTGTCCAGCACCTCGCGAGAAATATAGAATCCCCCAAGGCCCTCGACCGACAGCAGCCACTTGTGCCCGTCCGCGGCGAGGAAATCGACGTGATCCCTCTTCACGTCCATCGGCAGAACGCCGAGGCTCTGGATCGCGTCGACACAGAAGAGAATACCCTTTTCTTTGCAGAAAGCCCCGATCTGCGCGAGATCGTTGCGGAAGCCGCTGTTGGCCTCGACGGAAGAAACCGAGATGACGCGCGTGCGGTCGTTGACCTGCATGCGGATCTGCTCGAACGGAACGCGGCCCTTGACCGATTTGGCGAAACGCGTCTCGACGCCGAGGTCCTTAAGGTTCATCCACGGATAAACGTTGGCGGGGAACTCGATGTCCGGGATGACCACGTTGTCGCCGGGCTGCCAGTCGATGCCGTTGGCAACAATCGAAATCCCCTCGGAGGTGTTCTTGATGAAGGCGACCTCGTCCTCGCCCGCGCCGATGAATTTGGCGAAGCTCGCACGCACACGCCCGACCTCCTTCATCCACGCCGGGTAGTTGGCCGTGCCGTTTTCGGTCGCGTCCTTGAGGAACGCTTCGCATTTTTCACGGACGCGCCGGGGCAGGGGCGCCACGCGGGCGTGGTCAAAAAAAATCCGGTGTTCCACCACCGGAAACTCGTGCCTGATTTTTTCGAGGTCCATGTCGGTTGAATTCAATCCCTTTTTCGGGTGTTCAATGCGCCGCCATTGTGAAAACCAAACGTCAAAAGCAACGGCGGGATTCTTCGCGTCGCTGGCGCTCGCTCAGAATGACACGGTTGGGTTCTCAGCAATCAGGACAAGCTTCAGGCTCAATGGACAACGGAAAGACGGAGCCAACACGAGCCGCATCGATTCTGCGGTAAAACCCATCGCTGAAATTGTTCGCGCCAAGACGCCGCCCCCATGGCGAATGGCACGCCCGGAGGGAGTCGAACCCCCAACCCTCGGATCCGAAGTCCGATGCTCTGTCCAGTTGAGCTACGGGCGCATGGAGAAAAAGAGGGGTGAGCGACGGGATTTGAACCCGCGACCACTGGAGCCACAATCCAGTGCTCTACCAGCTGAGCTACGCCCACCATGATGTGTTTGTCCGGGATGACTGCAAGGAGAGTCAGGAGGTGCAGTGTAAACCATTCCCCGGCACCCGTACAAGAAATAAAAACGCCCCGGGAAACAGCGCCCGCCTCAACCCGCCACCGGACGGTTCCCGCGCCCAAGCTCCGGACCGCGCCAACAGGGGGTCCAGGTCTGCGTCCCGGCCCCGCCACGGACCCTCGCTCCCGGTCACGCGCAAAACCTATTTGATCACGCGCAGGTGGCTGCGGTCGCGCCCGGACTTC